>MNXM01000221.1 GCA_001872605.1 Armatimonadetes bacterium CG2_30_59_28
ACCACCTTCCCCTGGGATAACGGGGGAAGGTGGTCGAAGACCGGATGGGGGTTGTTGTATGAACTCACTCAGTACCGACGAACCGCGAACTCCGTTACACAATTGCTGTCGGGTTTCAGGCTACAGGCGCCTATGGTTCCGGCTGGGGTGGATTCTCACAAATCTTACTTGCACCCCGCCCAATACCACGAGGCTTCAGCCTGCGAACAGGCTCGCGAATGACACGCCTTGCGCAACGTCTGCAGCTCCCACCACTTCGCTCTTCTGGTTTAACACGAGCGGACAGGTGTACCTGTCAAGTAGTGTCACCGCATCTGCTGCTGTGAAGACTCCCGCATCAATCAGGAACTGCATGACAACCGGTGTGTATCCTCGGCTGGCGCCGTCGTCAATTTTGACTGCGAAACCAATGCTCCGGTCCACCAGCCCGCCTGCATAAACACCTTCGGCTCCAGACTTCGCAAGGACGCGACCCTCCGCAGCTTCCATGATGTCGGTGCAGATGCGATTCCGTCCTGCGATCATGTAAGGGCACCGCAGCACGGCCGCGCGAATCCTCGCTGCGGCGGCGGAAAGCTCGTGACGCTCAATGCTCTGCGGATTGGCCAGCTTTCCAAATACGAGGGCGATTCTTTTCAATGGAATCGCATAGCTTGGTGCCGTACAGCCATCGCTGGCGCGAGGCATGGCGTGGGCATCCTCCTCGGCCAGTTCTGCGAATGTCTCTCGAACGAGTTGTTGAACGGGATGCTGCGGATCAGTGTAACCTTCGAGGTCGGCCCCCAGGTGTTTCGCAACCAGCAGAAAGCCCGCGTGCTTCCCGGAACAGTTGTTGCGAACGGGCGAATACTCTCCCGACCGGTCCAACGCCCGCCGAACCTCAGCGTCCAAAGGATCGATGGCCCCGCACTCCAGAAGGTTCTCCGGCAGCTTCGCCTTTGTAAGTATGCTTCGGACCGCTCGGACATGAACTTCCTCGCCGTTGTGTGATCCGCACGCGACAGCGACTTCTTCGTCACTCAACCCACAGGCATCCGCCGCTCCGGTCAATACGAGAGGCAAAGCCTGAATTGGTTTCATGGCGGACCTCAGGTACACCGGTGCGCTCGTATCGCCCAACGCGAGCGCTTCCTTCCCGTCCCGCACCACGGATACAGCGCCGCGGTGAGTCGACTCCACCAGCTCGCCACGCGATACGGCAACAAGGACAGGGTTCGGGTTAGGCTGCATCTTGAGCGTTCCTCCAACGGACACTGCGTGTGTCTGCGCTTGAAGCAGACACATCATACTCGGTGGCAGGCAGGTTGAACAGACAATGGCATTCATTGCACGCGAAAGATAACTTAACGCAAATCTTCAAAAGCATCTCCCATCCGACCACGGCGGTTGGTACATGACCATTGACAATCGAATATAGAACCTTCCGATAAAGGCAAACCCGGTTCGAGATGGGCGCAAGAAGACTGACGCCCCTCTCGAGCTCCCAGGCGAAAGTCAGGGACCGCAAGGCGGGGACGCAGAGCCACGGGCCCCGATGCAACGCGGGGCCGCCGGGTTACCGAAGAACGGTTTGCCAGAAGCCCACTTTTAACGGCAGCCGTCGGAGGGTGGGCTTTTCTGTTAGACCAGAGCGGTCAACCGGGCGCGGAAGGGAACCCAAGAACTGAGAGGTGGCACGAAATGTACAAGTTACGCGCACAAAGCCAACGAAGCGAGTCCGGGGTCGTCGTGATTATCATGGCAGGTGGTTTGATCCTGGTCCTCATGTTCGCGGGGCTTGCGATCGACGGAAGCAACGCCTACCTGCAACACCGGAGGATGCAGAATGCTGCCGATGCCGGCGCCCTCGCGGGGGCGCGACTCCTTGCTCGTCACGACACGACCAACCAGTCGGTGTTGTCGGCCGTGGAGCGATACGTCGAGGAGAACGGCGGGAACGTGTCGCAGATCCATGTTGAGTATGTCGACGCGTCGTCACGCATCGGGAAGGTTGCATCCTACGGACTGGACAACTCACCCCCGGTCAGCGCGGTAGGGGTCTATGTGACGCCAACCATCGAATACCGACTGTTTCTCGGTGGCCTCTTCGGTATCAGCAGGAAGAACTCATCTGCGGAAGCAGTGGCTCGCGTGGGATCCACGGGTTCACTCGACAACAACGTCTTTCCCGTTGCAGTCGATGATGATCTGCTTGCCACCGTCGATCCGGGCGCTCGCATTCGCATCTGGAATGACGACCGCATCACAGACGCAAACGGCAACGACCTCAACAGCCACCGCGGATGGCTGAATTTCAACTTCATCTACTCCACCGATGACCCCAACTCCCGCACAACGGACAGCAACTACAGCAACTCCGAACTGAAGGATTGGGCGGGGGGCAACTTCAGCAAGACGGTCAAGGCCGGCTCCATCGGAGGACTGGATGGAGACTTCATCAACGGTGATCCCGGAGTTCGCGACTCCACGGTCCTTGAGTCACAAGCGCGGATTGGCGACGTGGTCTACTTGCCCATCTACGACACGCTTTACTCCAGGGATTTCATGATGGAGAACATGCAGCCCGCGCCCAACGGATGGTGGCCCGGAGGGGGTGGGGGTTCCGCGTACTACCATATCGTCGGCTTTGCCGGGTTTGAGATAACCGAGGTGAAGCATGGCGGGGAGAAGTACATCGAGGGCAGATTTGTGAACAGGGCAGTTGAGGGCCCCATTGATGGAGCGCTCACTGCAGGCGAATCGCTCGTTTCAGTCGCGCTCTCCGACGTGCCGCCTCCTTCCAGGACCGAAGCATCCTTGAGCGGAGGAGGGGGCAGCGACTCAAGCCCCATTGGCGCGGGGGGCGCGAGCGGCTCCGGATGATGAATGCAGCGGCTGTTCCACAGGAGGGGGCCGCTACCCGCGGGTCTCCTGTGGGCGGAGGAAGTCGGTCACGATGGAGGGCCGCATACGCGGGTTCAACGTAGCCACTTCCTGGCGCAAACGGGTGCGGGAGAGGGCCTCGGAAGAGGGTCTCCCGCACCCAGCCATTTGCCTGCCGCTCCACGTCCCATCGATCCCGAAGTTAGGTATTTCGAGTCCCACGACCTGAAGCGCCGTTGCGCTCCCCCAAGTCCTTGAAGGGACAGGTGTCCCAGAGGGCATCCAGATCAATGGAGGCTCCCGCAGTATCAACAGCATCAAGCAGCATGGCAGCACTGACCTCTTCGTCAATCCTCATGGGTTTCGTTGTGGTTTTCCCCACGGAAGCAAAATAGTCCCGGAACTTGAACCCATTCCCCACAACCCGCTCCGACAACTCAACCCACCCGGCAGGGATTCCGTACGCGTCAGCGACGATCATCCCATGCAGAGAACTGGACACGATCGCCCGGCACCGGCAGACCTGCCTCACGAAGTCGTCGACACCTCCCTGCACATCAATTAACAACACATCGCCGTCGGATCGAAGCCTCCGTAACCTTCGGTCCCCCTTGTCCACGTAGTGCGCAACAACCCCAAGCCGGAACTCCCCCGTCAAAGCGGGAGAGAAGAACCTCGGCAACAGGAGGGCGGGATCGCCGTAGACTTCCGGGCAAGGGACGTGCTGAGTGAAGAGAATCTTCCTCGACAATGGCCCCCGCACCGCGCAGACCTGTTGCGGTCGTCCCTCAAGTTCCTGACCTTCACTCAGGAAACCAGCTCCCCATACGGCGCTCTGTTCGTCCGCCCAACTGAGGATGCTCCCCATTGACACGTAGTTGGGCAACCGGCGCGGGTTCTCCCTTCCGAGGTGGCGGGGGCGAACACCGGAAATTCGCTCGAACAAAACCGGGCTGAAAGTGTCGCCCCAGTTTGGGGTCGCTTTCCACCACTTAAGGGATGGGACCTTCTTCGAGTTGAACAAATAGCCGCTGCCTCCTCACCTTAACCCCGCGATGACTTCCCCACCGGCTTCCATTCTGGTATCATCTGTCCGTGCGGTGGCTTCCGACAAAACACCGTCGAGTATAGCATACCAAATGACTATTATTAGTGGGTGCGGCGCGATGATCACTGACAATATGCCGGTAATCGAGGTCCTGTCGATCGGCACCGAATTGACGCTGGGGCGAATTCAGGACACGAACTCCCACTGGATTGCCGGACAGGTGGCGCAGCTTGGAGGGCGCGTCCGACGGATCACGGTTGTGCGGGACTCGAAGCCGGAGATCATCTCGGCCTTCCGCGAAACCGTGCAACGTAAGACCGACATCATCATCTCCACCGGAGGTCTGGGGCCGACCCCGGACGACGTGACCATCGAGTGCCTGGCGTCCCTGCTGGGCGTTTGCACCTCCATGCACGAACCCACATTGCAGGACTACATGCGTCGGCGTAACCTGTCAAGCCGCGACGAACTCACCCCCAACCTGCTGCGGATGGCCACCGTTCCCGATGGAACTGAAGTCCTCCCCAATCCCGTGGGATGGGCGCCGTGCGTGTCGGCATCCCTCGATGGAGCCAGAATCTTTGTTCTCCCGGGTCCTCCCCGCGAGATGGAGTCCCTCTTCTCACTGTACGTGGGACAGCACATCTCGGAGAACTTCGCGGTGCGAGCCGCGTCCCAGCGCGTGCTGGTCAACATGTATGAGTCGGAAGTGTCCCCTTTAATGCAGAGCGTAATGTCCCGATTCCCCGGCATCTACCTCAAGGCCTACGTCTCGCTTCGCATGACCGCGGATCACCAACTCCCCATCGACATCGTGACAACCGGCGCCAACGCCGCCCAAGCGAAAGAGACTCTCGACCGCGCCCTCCAGTATTTTGGCAATCTCGTCGAGGAGCAGGGGAAAACGATGTCGCGCCAGGTCTAAATGTAGGAGGCGTCTCCCGACGGCGAACTCACCTTGTGGAGTGCGGTGGCAACGACACCGCTTTGGATCGACGATGCACGGCAATCACCCAAGGCGGTGTCGCCGTTCCGCTCTGCCACCGCACTCCAAATCACGGCATCAGCGCAATCCCCACCTCGTTGCTGGTGAGTATCCGTCCCGTGTTAAGGTTAGCGTTCATGCGGAACAGCATCCCCGTATCGATCGGCCACAGGTTGCCCGTCCACTGCGTCGCCGCGGCTACATCGAATTCGAAGCGGGAGTAGTTGAGAATCACCAGCACCTGCACGCCGCGTTCCGCAGCGGCTTTCAGGGCGTCCACAATCTGCCGCACCCGCGTCTCCCCCACGTAGTTGGTGCGGCAGACGAACGTCAGAATCTCGACAGAACTCTGCGCGCCCTCAATCGCCCGCAACAGGGCTGGGAAGAACAAACTATCCGCGTAGGTGATGGTCGAAATAGCCATGGCAGTCTCCCTGAGTTAACCACGAACCACACGAAATACACGAAAGAGAGCTTTTGGGGGAGCGGGTCCACCGGTGTCGTCACGCAACCATGCACCGCGCCGCAACATTCACCGAAACATCTTCAAGGTCTGCCCTTTTCGTGCCTTTCGTGTCTTCCGTGTGTTTCGTGGTTAGACAATTGTCCTCAACCCGCAGTGCACCTCGATGGGGTCGAAGTCCCGGTCATTGTGCAGCAAGAGAACATCATGCTCCATGCAAACTGACGCGATCAGGCAATCGACAGGCTTGCGAATAGTGATGCCCTTGCGGCGCAGGCTTCGGTACATATCGGCAGAGCGAACGAAGGTCGTGTATCCCATCGGCAGAAACAACAGCGCGTCCAGATGCGCTTTGGTCTCAGCATACTCCTTGTCATCGCGGATTCCCTGGAGGACCTCCATGAGAATGACGCCACAGACACAGATGCCCACGCTCTCTTCGAGGCAACCTTCCATCGTCTCCACGTGCGGGGCCGAGACTCCGTGAAGGAAGTCAACCCAAACGCTCGTGTCGATCATTATCATGACGACTGACGACCCCGCCGCCATTCAGAGAGGTTGCCGTCCCAGTGAATCTTCCCCTTCAACTCAAGTATCTTCTTCTGTCGCTCGTGACGCAGCAATTCCCGCAGAGCGTGATCTATCAACCCGCGACACGTCTGGATTCCCGTGGCCTTCTGACACTCCGCGATCAGGTCACTATCGAGAACAACATTCGTTCGTCCCATGTGTACCACCTCCTATTGATACACATCATACACCACGCGAGTGTGTATGGCAATCCGTTCTTCACTCAACCACGAACCACACGAAATACGCGAAAGGGGTTTATTGGGGAGTGCAGACTACCGCTTGTCACCGTGCAAACCGCTACAACTCATCCGTCCTCACATGAGCTTTTCTCAAATCCTCTTTTCGTGTATTTCGTGTCGTTCGTGGTTGATTAACCCCTTTTCGTGTCTTTCGTGTGTTTCGTGGTTACACAATGATCCTCTCCACCGTCGCCTTGGGATAGTGCCCGAAATTCACCAGCAACCCCAGCCGCATGCCCGTCGCTTTCAGGTAGTTGAACACCTGCGCCTGGTGCTCCGGCGCCCTCTCCTTCACCGCCTTCAGTTCCACGATGATCTTGTCATAGCACACGAAATCCGCCCGGTAGGTCTGCGTCAGCGGTTCATCCCTGTAGTTCAACGACAACTCCACCTGCGCCCGATACGGAACCCCCACCCGCCGGAACTCCCTTTCCAGGCATTCCTGATAGACCGCCTCCAGAAACCCGCTCCCCATCACCCGATACACCTCGAACACCGCCCCCTGAATCGCGTACGACTCCTCCCGGTACAGTATCTTTTCGTGTGTTTCGTGGTTCATCTCATTCCCCTCAACCACGAACCACACGAAAGGCACGAAAAAGGATTTCTGGGAAATGGGGTCCACCGATGTCATCGCACAACCATGCACCGCGCCGCAACATTCACCGAAACCTCTTTAAGGTCTGTCCTTTTCGTGTGTTTCGTGTATTTCGTGGTTACATAAGTAGGTCGTCACAAATCCTGTCCCCCCTTTCCGCCGAGGAGCCCGGCTTTCCTGAGCGCTTGTTCCGGTGTGAGTG
>MNXM01000304.1 GCA_001872605.1 Armatimonadetes bacterium CG2_30_59_28
CGAAAGGCTTGGAGGAACGCAGCGCGACTCCGGATGGCTGCGCCATGAAGTCATCCGATCATTGGTCTCGTCGGGGTCGCTCAGCGTGTCGAACAACTGCGTCCGGCCAATATGTGGGTAGTAGATCATCTTGAAACGACCGTCCCGCGCCATGCGCATACAGTCGCGATAAGCCGCGCAAAGGGTCTGACGGACAGTCGGGATTTCCCCCCGAAGGACCGGCATGTAGCTGAGTCCTTGTGAGGTAGTAGGAGCTTCCACTCCAAGATACTCCATCAGCGTCGGCATGAGGTCGTAGTGGCCACACAGGCACTCGTCGCAACGTTTACCGACAGGGATACCCGGTCCCTGCAGGATCAACGGAACGCGCGCGCTGTGCTCGTAGAGATTCTCTTTCCCCATCAACCCGTGGCAGCCCACAGCCAGACCGTGGTCGGAGGTGAAGACGACCAGTGTGTTGTCTCGCTGTCCCGTCTGATCGAGAGCGTGCAATACCTGACCGATGGAGTGGTCGTGATGACTGATCATCGCGTAGTAGTCGGCGCGATGGCGGAGCACCTCTTCCTGCCGACGTGGGAAACCGGCCAGCCGCTCGTCGCGGATCATCATGTCGCCATTGTCGAAGGGATGCTCCGGCATATAGTTTGGCGGAAGCGGCGGTGGACGCCGGTCATACATGCTCTTCCACGGCTCCGGCGCGGTCCGCGGATCGTGCGGCGAAAGCAGCGCGCAGTAGCAGAACCAGGGCTGAGTCGTGGTCGCGCGGTGGAGGAATTCCGTCGTGGCTTCGCAGAATAGCTCGGTGCTGTGCCCTATCACGATCTTCCCGTTCTCACGGTAGGCCTGCCAGTGTCCGATGTAAGGCTCAGCGAGGTCGTTGGGAAAAACTCGCCACGTCTCGTGGTATCCTTTCTCTCGTGGGTGGCCCTCGTTGTGCCATTTGCCAACGTGGCAGCAATGGTAACCGGCGTCCGCCAGCGCCTGCGGGAGGAGTGTGATCTCCGGGTCCATCGGTTCGCCAAACCAACGACAACCGTTCTGGAACGCGTTGCGCCCCGTCAGCAATTCGGCGCGAGCAGGTTGGCAAACGGGAACGGTCGTGTAGGGCCGCAGCCAGCATCCCGCCCCGACCAGCGCGTCGAGGCTGGGCGTGGAGATGTGCGGATTCCCCAACGCCCCGATGGTCTGCGACGTCTGGTCGTCCATGATGAAAAGCAGCACGTTGGGTCGGTTCACAGAATGCGTCTCCTCACAAAGGCTTCTTGTTCTTCGCGAACCACTCGCGCAGCAGCTTCTGCCGATCAGTCGGTTCTGTCACCGGTGCGGTATTGTTTCTGTCGGAACCGTGCTCGACACTCCACCCGCTCCACTCGCGGAACGCGTGATAGCTCCAGTCCCATCCGTACTCTTCGAAGATGTCTATGAGATCTTTGAGATACCGATAGGCGCTGTTGTCCGGCGCCCAACGGATGGCGCTAAACTCACCGATGTAGATGTGGACGCCGTAGTTCTTCTGGAAGTCTATCGCAGGCTGCAACGCCGCTTCGAGTTGAGGTTTGTCCCACATTATGCCTTCGATCTCGCCGGGATAACGATACTGCTTCTTCCAGTCGTCGTGGACGCCCTGGTGGGTGAAGGCGTGCGGCAGATACATGTGGACGCTGTAGACGACATTGGGCATGTCGAGAGGCTGGAACTCCTGAAGCCCCGCCGGGCCGCCGCCCTGCGCCGGCTCTACAATGATGGCGTGGTCGGGGTCTATAGCACGGATGGCTTTGGCCGTCTGTTCGGCGAGTTCCTGCCAGTCGGCCAGACCCTCTTCCACGGCGTTCTCAATAGGCTCATTCGCGAGGTCATAACCCCAGACTGCTTTAGCCCCCTTGTATCGCTTCGCCATCTGCTGCCAGACTTCGATGAACTTGCGTTGGCAGTCCGCATTGTTGAACAACCCGGCGTCGGATCCTGCATATCCTCCGCTTGTCACCCGACCTCCCGGTGGCGAGTGGAGGTCAACGACGACATACAGTCCATACTTCTCACACAAAGGGAGCGCCGTGTCCAGCTTCTTCAACTCGCCTTCCAGCCATTGGTCATAGGCGTCCAGGTCGCGCGGGTCGGCCTTGGCCTGGGACGCATGTCGAACAAGCTGCCACCGAACCAGGTTCGCGGTCCACTCCTTCCCGAAAAGCCTCAGGCTTTCCTCATCAACGTTGGGGCTGACCATCGCTCCGCGAAGTCGGGGCAGGTCGTGGCCCTTGTAGACCGGCCCGGTATTGGCTCGCGGCTTCGGGACGAAGGGCAGCTTGCGGACAGTGACTTTGATGTTGTCAAACCACACCTTGCCTGTCACCATCTCCAACCCGAGGTAGAGCGACAATTGCGTGGCGTCTGTCGGCACACGAACCGGAAACACAACGCGTTGCCAGTCGAAGGTGCCGATGCCGATCTGTCCCTGCGGCCACTGCCGGCCGCTTTCGGCGACGATGGGAACCATGAACTTCACTCCGTTCCACGGCTTTGGCTTTTCCGTCACGTTCTCGGCGCGGACCATGCCCGAGAAGTAGAGTTGGTAGCCGCGCACCTTCTCGACCGGCAGCGGAATCTGCGCGATGGTCGAACCCACGGGCGAACCGGTCGGGCGCTCGATGGCGAGCGACTGCGCGCTCTCAAAGCCCGGATCAAGCTTCGCCGAACCCGACCAGCCCGTCAGCGCGTCGGGGCCTTTAAAGTCCGTCTCGAAGATTACATCACCTTTCTGAAGGGCCGGCTGCTGCTGGCACCACACCCGCGAATTCATCAAGCAGCACACGATTGCTATCAGATAACAGACTCTCATTTCAACTCCTCCTAACGACAGACGTCATGCCTCAGATCAACCTCCCCGCCTTCGACCGACCGCCTTCCCAGAGGTCATACTGGGGATCGGCGTAGCGGTCGAAAAAGCCCTCCAGGCGATGGCGCAGTTCTTCAGCTTGCTGTGCCATGTCCGGATGCGCCACGAGGTTCATGCGCTCGCAGGGATCGTTGCGCATGTCGTACAGTTCGTCGGGTCCGTCGGGATGACGGCGCGTGTATCTCCAATCCGAAGTGCGGATCATCCGCACGTTCTCATACTCAAAGAAGACGAGGTCTTCCCATTCACCCCCTCCTCCACGCAGCACCGGGGCGTAGCTGTTGCCGGGAAGCGTGGGGCAATCGGGGGTCTGGTGTCTCAGCCCGAGATACGAAAGGATCGTTGGGAAAATATCGTACTGGCCGGTCATCCTGTCCCACACGCGACCGCCGGGGATACCTTCGAGGTGGCGGTAGATCAGCGGGATGCGCACCGACTCCTCGTAGGTGTGGATGGGACGGGAGTGGTCGCCCATTCCCCACATCCCGTGGTGTCCGCCGCAGAAGCCTTGGTCCGTGGTGTATACGACGAGCGTGTCGCGGTCGTGGCCGATCTCTCGCAGTGTGTCCAAAACGGTTGCCACGCCATCATCCACGCCGCTGACAGCCGAGGCGTAGCCCCGGATACTGGTCGGGTTGTTAATCATGTCGCGGTTGTTGTAGAGCCAGGGGTGGACTGATTCGCGCGGGAAACACTTGAGTTCCTTGTCGGCGTAGTGCGCGGTATGCCGGTTGCGGTGCTCGTACAGCATGGATTCCCCAAGACCGTACGGAGCGTTGTAGCCGACCATCAGGAAGAAGGGCCCATCGTCCGTCTGCCGCAGGAAGTCCACCGCGTGGTCGGTGATGGCGTCGGTATAGTATCGCGGCTCCTCGTGGACTTTGCCCTGCCAGATCGCTTCGTCGTTGTAGAACCGGCTTGTGTGGCCTTTCGGCTTGGTGAACCAGTAAGAGAATCCTTCCTGCGGATGGAGGCTGTCGCCCAGGTGCCACTTGCCGCTCAATCCGCAGGTGTAGCCATTCTCGGAAAGAATCCGGGGAAGATTGGGAAACTCGCGGATCGTGCAATAGGCGTCCGGGCCCATCTGCGCGTCAGGCACCTCCCCGCCGAGGTAGGAATGGATACCGTGTTGCGACGGAATCAGGCCGGTCAGCAACGTGGCGCGGCAGGGCGAGCACACGGAGTTGACGCAGTAGGCGCGTGACACTCGCAGGCCCTCCGCCGCCAGCCGGTCAATGTTCGGCGTCCGTATCTCGTCGTTGCCGTAGCAGCCGAGGGTCCACGCGCCCTGGTTGTCGGTGATGATGAGGACTACGTTGGTCTTGGTAGTGAGCATCTCATGTCAATCCTTCTCCCGCGTCTCATGGTTCCCTCCCAATCACGGGGCACGTTCCACCATCACCATGAGATGCGACGGATACTCCTTTGAGTGGAAAACTGCCTGTCTGGCGGACACCAACTCCTTCTCCGCCAGATCATTCCCGCCTGTGTTGTGATTGCGGTCGAAGTTGGGGAAGTCGCTACTGGTGATCTCCAGTCTAATCCGGTGTCCTTTTAGAAAACGGCAAGCGGTGGGGCCGAGTGTAATTCGGAATTCAGTGACCTCGCCTGGCGTCAGCAACTCCTCCCGGTCCAGCGAATTCCGGTGGCGAGCGCGTACCATCCCATAGCAGATCTCGAGGGCGGGACCCTCAGGCGCCTCGTCCACGAGTCGAGCAAAGAAATCGGTGTCAGGAGCGGACGAGGAGGCATACAGCACGACTTGTGGATTCCCCACCACCTCGACTTCTTCCTCAAGAGGAGCAGTGCAATAGTAGAGAACGTCCTTCCGGTACTCAAGAGACCGGCGGTCGGAGGGCGCGGTGAAGAGGTCTCGGGTCCACAGCGTGGGTACTGGGTCGTTCGGGTCGTACACATAAGAGTCGCATGGCTCCTTATCACCGGGAGTGGCTTCGATCAAGCGACCGGAGCCTGTGACTTGGTTCGCATCCCCACTGCTGCCAAGATACCAAACCGCTCTCTCTTTCCCCTCCGGCGGCCAGGTGCTTGCCACTTTCCATTTGCTCGAACCCATCACGAAGTAGCGAACTGATGGCTCCCGGTCAACTCCGTTCTCCATGCCGTTGAGCCAATGATCGAACCATCGGACAATCATGCCATCTAGGTCCAACTGAGCCTGCGGACCGAAATCGAGGTCGCCTGACTTTCGCTGACCGAGACCTACATGATTCCACGGCCCAATCACGAGTTTGCTCTGCTTTCTTGCAGTTTCCGTGCGGGCGTTCCTCTGCATTCCGGACAGGTGACCGATACTGCCGTTGCAGTGATCGAACCAGCCACTGAAGTCGAGGTTGGGAATCTCCACTTCGTGGTGCGCCTCCGCGAATCTCCACGCCTTTCGGTTGGGATGGCACAGCCAGTCTTCAGCGTATTCGGCCAAACCTTTGGGAAGATAGCGCGGCAATTCCAGCCACGGCATAAAGGTGAGCCACCTCCCATGCTCCAGTTCGTGCCAGATCTTGCGCGCCTCTTCGGGTGTGTGTGGACCGGGAAGATTCTTCCGCCTTCGCAGATCGGGGGCGATGGTATTCATCCACCAATGGACGCGCCGGGCGGGGCGGAAAGCGCCCGGCCAGTCCACTTCCGTCAGCTCCACCGGGATCGAGTAGGCACATAGGGCTTTCAGGTGTGGTGGACGGAGTGGGGCCAGCTTCCATTGCATCCATGCGTTGTACGAGCAGCCCATCGTGCCAACCTTGCCGTTGCAGTAAGGCTGTTGTGATAGCCATTCGACGGAATCGTAGCCGTCCTCTGCATCTCCGGTATCCTCGACCGAGAACGGCACAAAGTCACCTTCTGATGCATAGCGTCCCCGCGTGTCCTGGGTGACCACCACATAACCGGCACGGACGTACCTTTCGTAACCCTCTGCGCCTTTGCCATAAGGAGTTCGTACCAGGAGGCCGGGGAATTGTCCTGCCGCGTCGGGTCGGAAGACGTTCGCTCTCAGCACAACTCCGTCTCGCATGGGCACCGAGACGTCGGTCTCCACGATGATGCCAAGTGCTCCAGTCTGCGTCAACATCAGATTTCCTCCTCCGAAAATAAACCGCAAAGACGCAAAGAACGCAAAGGCTCTTTGCGGCCTTGGCGGCTTCGCGGTTGAAAAGAACTCTCTCCCGTTTTCCTCTGCCGTGGTGACCGAGCGGTCATGGGCGATTCCTTTAGAAGTGTCCTTGCCGGATACTGCTTCACCCACTCGCTCACATCTCTGATCGTCTCCGGCTTGCACAGGGGCGGCATGACTCCGGCGGATGTGACGACGATGCCCCGGTGATGAGGCAGCGCGTCCAGGTCCCTCTCGATTGCTGCGATGATCTCCTCGGACGATTTTGTCCAGAGGATCGCGTTCGTGCCGCCGATGAGACACTTATTCGGGCACTGGGTTCTCCCGTCCAGCAGGCGGTCAACTGGCTGCGAGGGGAGAGCTGCAAGCCATCGTTGTCTTGAAGTCATAGCTTCCATGGTCAAGTCATCCCTCGCCATCTCGCACGCGCCGACCGCTGGCGCTGATGTCAATGTGCGCCAGCAATTCGGACATCGTCCGATGCAACAAGTCGCGGTCTGCAGGTTAAGGGGAGAGAGCGCGCAACTCGTGACGGTCAGTCTGAAGGTCGAACAGGCGCGGGGGCTGGGCGGTCCGGTGCGCCGCGCGAAACATCGCGCCCGCCTTCGCGATCCGGTCGAGGTTCAGCGTGTGGGTGACGCCGCTGCTATCGTAGCCCTTGAAGTTCCAACCCCGACTCGTCGGGGCTGGGCAGAGATGAGGAACACGATGTTGGGTTGGTTCATGGCCCTCCTCGAAGAACCCCCGTCAATCCACTCCGCATCTCGACCGCAGAGGCTGTCAATATAAATGACAAAAGAAGATGCGACCCTCTTCTCCCTTTCCCCCCCCATCCTGTTTGATGGGAAGGGGTGCAATTTGCAGTCAAGGCTTGGAGGGTGTTCCATAGAGAGCGTCTGGCGCGGCGCGGTCACAGGCAGAAGCTACGATGCTAGTGCATCGTTTTGGAAGTTCCCCCACAAAAGGACACCGGATCGCTTCAGCGTCCGGTAGCTCACACAGGCAGCTACAC
>MNXM01000305.1 GCA_001872605.1 Armatimonadetes bacterium CG2_30_59_28
GGACAAGAGGGGCTTTCCACTCCTCCGGTTAGCGTGGTCCTAACCATCCCCCGAAACAAGTTCGGGGGGATTCTGTCTGTCGCCTCCCGCCGTTAGCGTGGTCCTAACCTTCCCCCGAAACAAGTTCGGGGGGATTACCGAATCAATCGGGTATGTCCGTCTTCGTTTCAGCAGGGACAGTATTTTTGACGACCTACTTAGCCAAAGTGGAACGGAAGATCGCGAACATGAACTGCGAGCGATTTCAGTGATTCCCGCAACGCCTCGCGATAACCTGCATCAAGATACGAGACGCGGCCCTCGGAGGCCGGCTTCCCGTCGGGACCGCGCATGGCTGCTTCCGGGTATTTGCCAACGTAGGACCGCGCAGAAGCAACCGACAGACCTACACAGCAATAGACGCGATGCCTGGCAGCATCGGTGTAGTGCTGGTTAAGCTCCTTGAAGTTCTGCTGTCCACCCACTCCCAGAGAGACTGGTTCATAATGGACAGTATTCAAAAACTGGGAGGCGTACTTGAAGAAAGGCTCCGTGAAATTGGAGCTCCACGTGAACTCGAAGTTGAGCGGAAATGGTTCCCCATCGGCGAAAATAGCGCCGTCCTTCACCGTGAACACTTTGGCGGATTGCGTCTGCCACGGTGGTTGTACGGATAGGCCGGTTTGGGGCAGCGCTGGCCGACCGGTCAACACGACCCACGCGACGATCAGGAATGCGCCAGTCTTCGTGGTCCCTCTGAGCAATGCCGACATACTCCACCTCACATCAGGAAGTCAACGCATTGTAGTAACGTCGGGGGGCCATGTCAACTCAATGGAACAGGCAGCGATGGCGATGGGGCCGACAAGAGGAAATGGTCTGCGTCAAATCCGGTATCCGTCCTGCTCCTGCAGCACATCGATAAAAGCCAGCATGTTCTCCAGCGGCACGTCGCCTTCCACGGCATGAGCGGGAGCGAAAATGTAACCGCCGTCCTTGCCCAGTTTAAGAAGCTGAAGCGTCTCGCTGCGCACGTCCTCGACCGTGCCATAAGGCAAAGTTCGTTGAGTGGACATGCCCCCGTGAAACGCGAGACGCCCGCGGTACTGCTGCATCAGAGCGGCGACGTCCATCACCTCAGGCTGGAAGGGATTGAACAGGTTCAGACCGATGGCGATCAGATCATCAAACAGCTCGTGCACGTCACCGCACGAGTGGATAGAGACATACTTTCCCGCGTCCTTCACCACGCTGTACATGCGTTTGAGCACAGGCTGGATAAATTCGTGCCAGAGGTCGGGGCCCATCTGCAGTCCGCGCTGCTGTCCCCAATCGTCCCCGAAGTGAACCGCGTCGATGTCATACTTGAGGGCTTCTTCCACCTGCGCGATGTTGTAGTCGCCGACGGCGTTGAGTAGGTCGTGGACAAAATCCGGGTGGTCGATGAAATCCATCATCAGGTTCTCCATGCCGCGCAGGGTCCACGCTCGCTCATACAGGGAGAAGCCGATACCGAAGACGCGGAAGCGATCGCCGTGCCTGTCCAGTCTCTCCGGTATGTCCGCGAAGAACATCTCGTGACACGGGTCCGGGAAGGTGTAGCCCTCCAGCGTCGGTTCCGGCAGCACACAGCCCGTCACATCGCCGATATCTCGGTCGATGGTCCGGTCCCAAACGACGCCGAAGATGTCACGCACACAGTTGTTGCCGATATCCTCGAAAAAACCGACTCCACTGCCCAACCCCAGGATGTGATTGTCCAGCACTCCCTCCAAGTCCTCGGTTCCGTAGTGTGCAACGAGCTTCTCCCGCGCTTCATGGGTAAAGCCCAAGGACCACGGAACGTACGGTGGACGTTTGTGCTCAATAGCGAGTCTGACGCTGTCGCGTTTGGTCATGTGTCTCGTCCTCCAACCGCGTAAGTGTACACGATCTCACTCGTCGTGCAATGGGATGACTGCGAGCAAGCCCACGAGCGGCACCAGCGAGAGTCCTCGCAGCATCAGCCCAACTCCAACATGGTCCGCAATGGCCCCCATCGGTATCGCGAACAACCCAGCGGCACCCCAGGCAAGCCCGGTAATCATGGATGCGGCGATGCTCTGCCGGTTAGGGAGCAGTTGTTGAGCGACCACGATGCTGCTGGGGTGTGGAAGCATGTTGATAAACCCGCCCAGCATCAGCAGAGCCACCCCGACATGTCCCGGCAGATGGAACGACGCGAGGAGCGGCCAGGGAGTCAGCAGGATGGAGACCAGCATCACCCGTCTCCAACCCAAGCGGTCCGAAAGATGTCCGCCCACGGGTCCGGACAGCGCGCTGGCAATCAATAGCGCGGAGACCACAAAGGCTTTGGCGGCGTTGTTGCTCAGACCGGGAATGCCGTGACCCTGAACGTAGAACGGCAGGTAGACGGCCATCCCGATGGGGATCAGCGACCGAACCAGTGCCGCAATAGTTAGAAGGGCCAGCGCGCCGGGATTCCCGTTTCTCCCGAGGTCCCCCGCAGGCTCGGCCTGAGGAACCACACACCCCGACCGCTGGAATGCCACACCCAGAAGTCCCGCGAGGATCAGCCCGGGAAGCGCCGTCATGTACCACCGCTCAAATCCCAGTTGGGAGAAATAGAATGCTCCCATGAGAGGCGCGAGACCAAACCCGATGTTCCCCCCCACCGTGAAGACCGACATGGCCAGGCCGCTGCCCCTGCCAGCATCATTCGCAATGCGAGCGCCCTGCGGGTGGAACGAGCCGATCCCCACGCCGGCCACCAATAGAACCAGCAGCAGCATTGCATACGAGGGCGCCCAGCCTACGAGTCCGCAAAACAGCGCCGCCACTGCAGGACCGATGGCCACCAGAGCGAGGCGCGGGAAACGGTCGGACATCAATCCCAGGATCGGCTGCGCAAACGACGCGGAAATCCCCATCACCATCGAGAGACTTCCGACCATCGCCAGCGTCAGGTCCAGCTTCCTGGCGATCAGTGGGAACAAGGGCGCCAGCAACGATGATCCATAGCTGTCTGTCAGCGCGTGCGCGACCGCGAGCAAGCCGAGCTGGTATCGGTTGACTTCATTTGGAGGAACGTCCACGGTGTCATCGGGGAGTCCGGCCGTGGTGGCAGCATCAGTTTCAGGGTCCATCAAGGGCGCTTCTTCTCTTCGTTCCATCGTTCCTCAGCGTCCAAACATCATACCCAATCCGCTCCTGCACGGCAATGTCCCAACAGACGGCAATGATGTGTGGAAAACCGATGACGGATAGCTGATAGCGGCTTGAGGGTCCCTCCCCTGCGAGTCTCGAAGCGGAGGTGACGTTTACGCAGGGGAGGGAAGACCTCTCAATGTAGGAGGCGTCTCCAGACATCGAACTCACAGAGTTCGCTGCGGACAGATAGGTTGCTCTCACCCTTGCAGGACTTCTGACGCAACACTCAGACGTTCGGATTTCGCCGACCGCCGTTGCCTGCTACGGGGCCGGTCTGACCCTTGACTTCAACTTCCACCGGTTCGTGTGTCAGAGCTTCGCTGGACGCACCCCCCGCTACCTCAACTATCCCGTGATCCTGCCGCGCCGCGGCGATCGTCTCGATCATCGCCATCAGGTTCTCCCGCGGCGTTCCGGCCACAATCTGGTTGGAGCATCCTACGAGGATACTGCCGCATTCCTTGGCGGCCTCGATGCAGTCAACGGTCTCTTCAATGACCTGTTCCTTCGTGCCGCGGTGGAGTGTTGCCGAACTGATGTTTCCCAAGAGCGTCAGGTGTGGGAACCGCTCACACAGCTTGCGAAGATCCATTCCTGCAACGCGGTCGATCTCGTAGAAGCCATCCGTTTTCGCCGCTCCGAAAAGGTCGGCGGCGACCGGCCAAAGATTCCCGTCGCTGGCAAACAGCCCGAACGCTCCGCGCTGGTGGCACGCCTCCATCATCCGCACCCAGCGGGGGAAGACCACTTCATGGTAAAACTTCGGCGAATAGAAAGGACCCTTGTTGGAGGCGAAGTCTCCGCCGCCAAAAAGGAAGCGGAAACCCATTCGGATCGGAAGCTCGATGCTGCGGACCGTGCGCTCCACCTGTGTATCGAGGGTTCGGGCAACGAGGTCGGGCCGCTCTGCGATAGCTTCCAGCCAGAGAGGCTCCCGATAGTTGATGTTCAGACCCAGGCAGCCCACCTGAATGGCATGGTCGGGAAAGGCTTCCCTCGCCGCCAACGGCTCTTCGTACGCAGATTCACCGGGTTGCCACCCCTCGAGTGCGGCTTCCGACTGTTTGACCTGCTCCTCGAGGTCGTCCATGGTGAGCAGAGGCCGTGGCGAAGTCTCGATTACCTGGTACAGCTCTGTCGCTCCGTCGAAACGCATCACACGCCATTCTTTCTCCGGGTTGCCGTAGAGGTACGTCTGTTCATCGATCTTGCGAACCGGCTTTTCAGCAAGTCGCCAGTAGGCAGGCCGCACGAGGTCCATGTCCAGCACGGAAACGAGGTCGAAGGCGTCTTTCCGCGACCGCTCGAGGTATTCCTGGTGTGCGTCCTCTCCCTGCCAAAGCGCTCGCGCCTCTCGAAACTGTTGAATGCCGCCACCCACATAGGCTTCCCGATCGAGCACAATGGACGCCGCGTACGACGAGAACCCCGCAGTGAAGTGGGGGACGACATCCGTGGGACGATGCTCGAAGGCGGCCGTAACGCGTTCTCTCGCAGTCATCTCTCGATCCTCCATTCTCGATTTTCCATTCTCTGGTCCCTCCGCTCCCTCATCATACCCAGCTTCACCGCAATCACAAAATCACGATGTCTCTCCGGCAGGCGCAAACACCGGGACGCCCTCCGGCAATGAACCCGGCGTTGAGAATCCCCACAATACCTGCCAGAACTGTCGCCGCAACATAACAAAAGGTCATGACAAAGTCAATTTTCACCCCCGACAGCCGTGCGCCCTCCAGGTTGCCTCCCACAGCGTAAGGGTGACGGCCGAGAACCGTATTGCTCATCATCACAGCCGCCGCAACCGCCAGCAGTATCAGCACGATCGTCGAGACCTGAATGTAGCCCGCACAATCCCATTCGTCCAGTCTGAGGAATTGCTCGGGCAGGTCGGTGATGGGATTCCCGCGCGTCAGCAACGTGGCGATTCCTCGCGCGATGCTGAGAGTGCCCACCGTAATGATGAACGGCGGCACCCGCATCCGGCAAGCAAAGACCGAATCGAAAAGTTGCAGATGATGATATCGCAGCAGGCTTCGGGTTCGGCTCTCCCTCTTCAACTGGACTGGAAGAGAGTGCAGCAAGACTGCAAATCCTGACGATTGGCGGCAGGAGACTCTCTCCGCGGAGTTATTGTTGGACGAGTTCTAAGCCGAAGTGGCGGGAGATCGGTCCATCTCCCTCACATACATCTCCTCAAACCGATCCTTGGGTTGCCAGCCAAGAAGGCGTTTGGCCTTCTCGACACAGACCCGCCCGTGAGGGAGGTCGGCGACAATATGGAAAAGCTCGAATCGGTTTGGAAGAGGACCGGCGGCGACCGCCAGCGCGATGGAGTCACCGAGATCATCCCAAGAGACAATTGCAGTGGCGAGCATCCGACCGTGACTTCGCTGGTGGACCTGATTGGGGCTGAAGATTGAGGAGAACATCAGCGTGATGACCTGAATGTCGCTCCGTTCTGCGTACAGCCTGCATACTTCCTGTCCCAGGTACTTCGAGAGCAGATACAGACTCATGCCGGGACGCGGAGGGATGTTATCACTCAGATGGAAATCGCTGGCATAGTCGGTGACATGTCCGGAATGATACTGAATGGGCCCTGTGTGGACCACCTTGCCGACTCCAGACGCGTGGGCGGCGCGCATCACGTTATGCGCGCCACGACAGTTCACCTGAAATGCCAGGGGGAATTTATCCCGCAGGACGGTGCAGTTGACAAGAGCGGCGGCGTTGGATGACGCGTTCAGTACGTCCTCATACCGGGTGATATCGACCGCCGCAGTCCTGTGAACGCCCTCATACTGCTTCAGCGTCTCCTCACTGATATCCGTCAGCAGCAGCTCATGCCCTTCGCGCTCCAACGACTTGATTCCGGCGGCTGCGACCGGGCCGCCTGCCCCAAACACGGTCACTTTCATGATGTCTTCGCCTCCTTCTCGGGAGATGCCCACCCGAAGCGATGCTCAGGAACGAACTGAAGGCTGTAGTGAAGAGATTTCCCGGTGGCAAAACGTTCGTTCTCCTGAGGCACCACCAGGTGATAGACGCGCCAAGGATTGCTGCCGTACGCGTGACCGGCTTCATGACCGCGTATCGGTTTGGTACATGCATCCCAGATCGAGGCTGCCACATCACGTGCGTCGATCCAGAGCGGGTTCTGCGCTCCTTCGACCACGTCCTCTTCGATCACGACTTCGCCAATCCGCAAGAGCACAGTATCCAGTTGCAGTGTACGCGCCGAGTGGCGACAGACCTCCTCGGCCAGATATTGCGCCAGCGGACCGATCTCGAGAACCGGCAGCGGCGCCCAGGATTCACTGATTCGGTAGCATTCAGGATATCCGCTGAACACATCGAAACTGCTTACCGCCACCACGTGTTCGACTGCGTTGTCCTTGGCCGACTGGAGCAGGGAGTACGTGCCGGCAGTTAGTTGGTCGAGATACGCGCCGTTGGCGTCTTCGGTGCCACCACCCGACCCATGAAAACCAAACAGGTGAATCAAGACAGAGCACTGTCTGAGCAGCTCTGCATTGGCATCCGGGGACAAGAAGTCCGTCTGCTCCCATTCGCCCTCTGTGCTGCAGGGGATGGCATCAACCAGACGCGCACCCCAGCCTTGTCCGCGAAAATGGCGCGCCACCGCCTTGGCGAGGAGTGACGATCCGCCCGTAACCAAAGCATTCACTATACGGGACACCTCCCGGTTCTTTCAGGTTCGCCCTTTTCCACCGTAGGATAAAGCTCCAGCTTTGTCTCTCCATAGGATAAAGCTCCAGCTTTGTCTCTCCATAGGATAAAGCTCCAGCTTTGTCTCTCCGTAGGATAAAGCTCCAGCTTTGTCTCTCCATAGGATAAAGCTCC
>MNXM01000114.1 GCA_001872605.1 Armatimonadetes bacterium CG2_30_59_28
GGAATTCACCGGACAGATCAAGGGATCTTCTTCCTTCCACATCAATCACCTGCGTGACAGCATACACGTCCTCGAATGGCAACGCGGCTACGGCGCGTTTACCCTCGGGAAACGCGATCTTGATCCTGTTCTCGAATACGTTCAGAACCAGAAAAAGCGCCACGCCGTCGGTAAGGTGTGGTCGTCGCTGGAGAAGATGGATGAAGAAGAAGAGCCAGGCGGCGGTCGAGTGCTTCGCGAAGAACAGGCGGAATACTTTTTCTGATGTCAAAGCATCAGGACAAAAGGTAAGCGTGCTGAAGCAGGCTGCCCATTATTATGCAAGAGCTTGCTTCAGCATGCTTTCAATTTAGACTCGGACTTTAATCCGAGATCCCTGGATGAGAGATGTGAATTGCAGCTACAATCTGGTTCTTGGACATTGGAACAGTAACGCTTGATTCGCGAACACTGCAGGAGACCTCAAATGATTCATGAGAGAAAAGGCGCATGCAAACATCCCAACCTCCTCTTGGTCTTCGCCGACCAGATGCGCTACACGTCCTTGGGGTGCGCCGGTGAAGAGGCGGTAAAGACGCCCAATCTCGACCGGTTTGCCGCGCAGGGCGCGATGCTGACGAACGCGGTGTCCACCTGCCCGGTCTGTGTGCCGTATCGGGGTTCTCTGTTGACCGGACGTTACCCTCTCAGCAGCACCGTCTTTACCAACAACATCCAACTCCCACCGGACATGCCCTCCATGAGCAAAATGCTCAAGGAAGCTGGCTACTCCACCGGTTACATCGGCAAGTGGCACTTGAGAGGGGAACCGGCGCTGGAGGGCTTTGTCCCGCCCGGACCGATGCGGCATGGCTTCGAGTACTGGGCCGTTCACAACTGCTCGCATGATTACCGGAACGCTACCTACTATCGCGATGGATCCGAGCCGATCAAGCTGCCCGGTTGGGAGCCGGATGGTCAGACGGACCTCGCGATTGAGTTCCTGCGTGCGCATATCCGGCCGGAGACTGAAGACAGGAAGCCTTTTGCTCTGGTGATGTCTTGGGGACCGCCGCACACACCGTTCATCGCGCCACCGGAGTATGAAGCTCTCTACGCGCCTGAACGAATCACGTTACGCCCCAACGTCCGCATGGTGGAGGACTGGGTTACGTTTGGCGATAACGGCGGATATGACCGGCGGTATGCGGACCCTGAGATGGTGTTGAAGGATTTCATCGCGCGCTACTACGCAGCAATTACCAACTTGGATTGGAACTTTGGCCGACTTACGGCGGCACTGGACGAATTGGGCATCGCAGAGGACACGATTGTAGTCTTCACTTCAGATCACGGCGACATGCTCGGCTCCCATGGTCAACTCCACAAACTGCAGCCGTGGGAGGAATCCGTCCGTGTTCCTTTTCTCATCCGCTATCCGGGCAAGGTGAAAGTCGGCATGAGAACGGAGGTCCCGTTCGGGACACCGGACATCCTGCCCACCTTGTTTGGCATGATGGGATTGAAGGTTCCACATGGGGTGGAAGGTTCTGACCTCTCTCCAGCCCTGCTTGGGAAGCCGATGGAGACGCCACAATCCGCGGTGCTGCTGTGTGTCACCTCGTCGGTTACGTGGGGGCAACGCTGGACCAATTGCTCGAAGGGCGGGTGGGGTATGCCCTTCGGATTCATCCGCCCCTATCGCGGTGTCCGCACACGAACTCACACCTACATTCGCGACCGGCAAGGGCCGTGGTTCCTCTACGACAACGAACATGATCCGTATCAACTGACCAACCTGATTGAGACAAAAGGGAAGTCCGCCGTCCTTCCGGAGTTGGACCGGGAACTGAACGATTGGCTGGAGCGCACCGGGGACTTCTTCGGCGACAACGATGACTATCAACGGCACGTGGACCTGCAGACCGGGCTGGTGACGCGGCCCGAATCGCTGACGCGGCATCAGCGGTAGTGGAATGGGGTGCCCTGGAATGAGCGCAGTGGAAGGAATAACCATGGACAAAGCCCGACCGAACTTCATACTGATCTTTGCCGACAACCTCGGCTACGGTGACTTCGGCTGCTACGGCTCGACGGTGCACCGCACACCCCACGTGGATCGCATGGCTGCCGAGGGGTTGCGCCTTACCAGCTTTTACAGCACCAGCGGAGTCTGCACCCCGTCGCGCGCGAGTCTGATGACCGCCTGCTATCCCCGCCGGGTCGGCTTGCACGTCAGCGGCTCCGGCGGCGCCGTGCTGCTGCCGTGCGACCGCAAAGGGCTTCATCCCTCCGAGACCACCATCGCCAGGTTGCTCAAGTCAGAGGGATACGCTACCGCCTGTATCGGCAAGTGGCATCTGGGAGATCAGCCGCCCTTCCTGCCGACGAGGCACGGTTTCGACCATTACTTCGGCCTTCCCTACAGCGACGACATGGATACCAGCCCAACTCTCCCCGACTACCCGCCGCTTCCACTGATGCGCGGCGAGGAGGTCATCGAGGCGCCCGTGGACCGGGACTACCTGACACAGCGTTACACGGAGGAGACCCTCCCGTTCATCACCGAGAACCGCGACCGCCCTTTCTTCCTCTACCTGCCTCACGCCATGCCGGGCAGCACTGACCGCCCGTTTGCCTGTCCCGTGTTCCAGGGCAAGTCGGCCAACGGTCCCTATGGCGACAGCATCGAGGAGATGGATGGGTCAACGGGTGAAATCCTGGCCGCGCTCGGCCGTCTCGGTCTGGACGACAACACCCTTATCGTTTGGACTTCGGACAACGGCGCGGTCTTTCAGGATCCAACCCAGGGGAGCAATGCTCCTTTGCAGGGCTGGGGCTACGATACTTCCGAAGGCTCGATGCGGATGCCGTGTGTTGCGCGCTGGCCGGGACACATTCCCACAGGCATCGTTAGTGATGAGATCACCACCACGATGGATTGGCTCCCCACGCTCGCTCATCTCGCAGGCACCCAACCACCCGACGATCGAATCATTGACGGCCACGACCTCCGCCCACTTCTCTTCGGCGACTCAGCCGCGCGGTCCCGGTATGATGCGACGGGGTTCTTCTACTACTTCATGGACCAGTTGCAGGCGGTGCGCGCGAGACAGTGGAAGCTCTACCTTCCGTTGGAGGAGAAGCGCACAAACCTCGGAGGAAAGGTTGCGGCCAGTGAACCCACACTCTTTGACGTCCGCAACGATCTCGGAGAGACGATACAAGTGGCCGAACAGCGCCCGGAGGTCGTGGAACGCCTGCTCGCGCTGGCTGAAGAGGCTCGCGCGGACTTGGGCGACCGGGGCCGCCAGGGGACGGGCCAACGTCCCGCCGGATGGATTGACGATCCCGAGCCGCGTCTGCGCGTGCGGGATGGCGAGGTATGACTTGACCCCGATGACTCCACGCACGAGCAGAGGGTCTTTGTGGTCATGGATGAAACGAACCAAGCCAATAACCGATAGAACGAACATGGTAGTCCGCATTATATCCGCGACATACCACGCGTGTTTGGTCACTTGGGCTGCAGTATAGAGTCCCGCCGAGAATACGATCATCCACCCAAAGCAGAAGATGCATTCTCTCGGGTAGTAACGCAGGGCGCAGGGTATAAGCACCATCGCTACCGCTATAGCGATAATTCCCCAATTCCACTCAACCAGAATAAAATAGCTCCAAACCGCTATAATGACGATCATTCCAAAGGTCTGGAATAAACGATTCTTCACTCTAAGAATGAGTAACATCATTGCGGTTCCGGTTAGAAACCCTATCAACAATGTGAAATATCCACCCGTTACAATTCCTCCGGCAATTTGCCCGCCAAAGTAGAGTATCGCTCTATACCACCAAGAGTTATTTGACCCGAGAGAATATCCCATGCTCCCAAGTGCTAAATATCTGAAAAGGAATGTCATAAGAGTAAGTATGATTCCTTCCAGCCAGAACCATGACGGAGCTTTCTTTCTGGTCAAGTATGCGACAAGGGCAAAAGCAGGAAGGACTGCAAATCCTGTCTCTTTGACAAACATCGCAATTAGCATACAGAAGTGAGCGCCAATATACCTCTCTCTCAGAAACATCAGAATACCCACCATCAATGGAATCGTCACCCAGTATTCTGGCGCGTTCTTCCAAAACGGAAGCGTAAAGCTAAAATGCTCGCCGCCAAAAGACCAGGCCCTACCCATAACAATTCTTCCCGCTTCTTCTCCAGGAAACGGAACCGGTATCGGTGGACCAGCAAAAAGCATAATACCCGCAATTGCTATCCATGTTCCAAATAACTCCTCAAGCACAAAGAAAGAAAGGATCACTGCAATAACATGGAAGATAAGCGATTGACGTAGCCAAAGGTCGAGTCTTTTGTCTCCAAATACTTTCTTCCATAGCCAGAAACCTTGTGATGTAAGCGGACGATAGAAGGTCACCCCGCCACACCATTTTTGCTTATACCAATCAAAGGTTGATGCAAAGGTTTTCTTGTCATCTAGTCCCTGAAGGATCAAACCTTCGTCGACTGTATCTCTTCCTCCCAACTGAGCATGAACTTTCTTGATACTGTGATCTGGATGCAAAATAGCGTACCATGCATCTTTCGTACCAAGCATTATCCACGCTACCATAGCTATTATACCGATTACTCTCTTATTCATTCCCTCGGACTCCGTTATCGTTATTGGCGCAAAGAGGGTCAGGGATCGCATTTTCATTTGTCATTTAATGCCTCTGTCTGGCGTCCACTTCAAACCGACGGAATTATGCGTGACGGTTCCGGGGCGAATCAAGGTGAACGAGTTGGGATTGGGTCAACCCGCGGATGGGAAATGACGATAGATATCCCGCCGGTTGAGCACACGCTGAAACTCCACCACGCGGTTCTTTCTCACGACTCTAATCCCCACCCGAAAAACACCGAAGCGGGCTTTGTAGTAGTCCTTGAAGCCGCTCATCTTTTCCAATCCGGGCACAGCAAAAGGATTGTCCGCCGCGGGGAAAACATCGAACGCGAATTGTTCGACTTCCTTCCTGGGTGACTCGGGCATACGAGCGAGATCCCGGATAAACTGCGGGCGATAAACGACTTCCCAGGCCATCAGACTTTCTTCAGCCTTTGGTAGTATCTCACCGCGGTCGCTCGATCCAAGGCACCTTCGCGTTCAGAATCCTGCATACTCTTTCCAATGAAATGATCTTCGAGGGCCTCTTCGATCTTGGTCCACGTAGCCAGATCAATCTGAACGGCGACGGGTTCGTTCCGATCATCAACAAGGTAGCGTTTCTTGATAGTCAACATCCGAATACCTCCCGCGCAGAGTATACCAGCACTGTGTCGTCCCCTCAAGCATAAGACCGACGGCATTATGTGTGACGGCGCATGGGGTATCAAGGTGAACGAGGTGGGAGTTTGGGAACATGGGGGAACTTTATATGATTATCAGGCCTTCTTTAGTCATCTATCTTGCCAGCCTCTGCGGCCGAGATGCGGAGTGGATTGACGGGGGTTCTTCGAGGAGGGCTATGAACCAACCCAACATCGCATTCCTCATCTCCGACCAGCCCCGACGAGTCGGTGTTGGGACTTCAAGGGCTGCGAAAGCAACGGCGTTATCCACACACTGAGCCTCGACCGCTCCCGACGCGTCGGGAACCGCCTCGTCTGCGACCGGTACGGGTTGACGGAAGAGGAGATTGAGGTTGTGGAAGGGACGGGTGAGCAAAGTAAACCACAGTAAGCATCATGGGAGCAAGGGGTAGTGCAACGTGTCCTTCTCAACTGAAACGTAGATAACTATTGCGAGTATTTTGGTGACGCTGTTAAGTCTTTACTTTAACCTTCGGCAGTGGCACACCCGGAAGCTTCAAGGTAAAGAAGTGCAAGGTGCATTGCTTGGATTGTGGTATCTGTGCAGGGCGGCGCTAAGGAGCGCGGATAATACCCATGACAACAATGACGAACCAAGGCTGAAGGAGTTTGCCTGGCAAATTGCCAATCAAGTGCGGCACTTGGAATGGGGGATAGACAAGCTCATGGTTGATATTGGCTTTCCATTACCGCTTGAAATGCCAGAAACTCTCCGTCCGAGCGTGCCAACCGAAAAGACGACAGAGATTGTGCGGGAGGGGGGGCGTGCGCTTCACCCGGCGCACCATGCGCCGACCTTGGCCCACCCTGTGCTGACCCAGGCGCAGCGTGCGCCGACCCCGGCGCATCGTGCGCTTGACCGTGGCGCATCGTGCGCCGACTCTGGCGCACCGCTGCAAGCCGGCGGAATGCCGGTCCTGCATAAGAGCGACTCTGGAAGAAAGGAGGAATGACAATGTCTGATGAGAACACCGACATGATCCTGAATGCGAGCGATGAAGTGATGGCGCACTGGGAGCAGTGGACGGGTGGAGCAGCCTTCACGCTGGGCGACGGCACCACGCTGGAGCAGTTCGGCGAGGAAGATGCGGAACTCGAGGCCGCGGCTCTGGTGTCTGCAAAGGCCGCCGACGCCCTCGAAATGGCGGAGGCCCACGAGATGCAGTTGGCGGGAGCACACAAGAAGATTCTCGCCTACCCCACCGCGGTCGAGAACAAGTCCGGGCGGGATTCCGACGCTCTCGCAAACTGCCCGTACCTCGCGCACCAGCGCCGTCGTCGCCGCCGCGCCGCCGGTGGCGGAACCACCAAAGGCCTGCCGGATGATGTGAAGTGAATGAGGGGTGAGGCCGCTTCGCGAAGCCGGGGCGGCCTCGCCGAACGTTGAGTGCGCGTGAAAGGCGTCGAGCCGACAGAGCCGCAGATTTGCGCCGTGGTCGATCATCCCAAGCTGGAGCACCAGTGGCTGTGGGACGTCTTCAACGCGAAGAAGCGGACCGGCGTTCTGATAAGTAGGTCGTCAGAAATACTGTCCGCCCTCTGTCATTCTGAACGGTGTGAAGAATCTCTGCCGCAAAGGAGATCCTTCGTCGTTCCTCCTCCGAAAATAAACCGCAAAGAACGCAGCGGTTAAAAAGAACTCTCGCCCGTTTTCATTTTCC
>MNXM01000011.1 GCA_001872605.1 Armatimonadetes bacterium CG2_30_59_28
GGATTGAAGAAGAGGTTGCGCGGCGTCCGGGTTGTAGCGCGAACCTAACATTCCCCCGGAACAAGTCCGGGGGGATTGAAGAAGAGGTTGCGCGGCGTCCGGGTTGTAGCGCGAACCTAACCTTCCCCCGGAACAAGTTCGGGGGGATTGCCATTACCGAATCAAACTGTCAAATAGCATAACCCCCCACTACCTTTTCGGGAACTATGGGACAGTATTTTTGACCACCTACTTACTTCAACTCGAGAGACGATCCGGTCCAGTTTGAGGGTGGTGTTCGACACATTGCAGCGACGATCTGGAGTCTGTAGAGCGTGCGGGCGTCCACAGACGGCAGCGCCCAAACCTGGGCGGTCAGCCGTTGGCGTACAGGTTTTTGCAGCCTGACAGTTCCGGCTCCCATTCTGGCAGAGAGAAGAGGCCATGCGTGTAAGATTCTGGGGGACGCGAGGTTCGTTGGCCAAGCCCGGACGCGATACTCTACAGTACGGTGGGAATACCGCATGCACCGAGATTCGCACGGATGACGGCAGCCTGATCGTTCTCGACTGTGGCACCGGAGCAAATGACCTCGGCAGACAACTGCTCCTCGAAAAGCTCTACCGTGGACATTTGCTCATCACCCACACCCACTGGGATCACATTCAGGGATTCCCCTTCTTCGGCCCGCTGTTTCATCACGATGGGGCGTGGTCGGTCTACGCTCCCGCCGGATTGGGCACCACGCTGGAGGAGACGCTCTCGGGTCAGATGCGGTACGAGTATTTTCCGGTGACCCTCGATCAACTGGGTGCACAGATCGATTTTCATGATCTCACTGAAGGCGAATTCAACCTGGGGTCTGTGCGTGTTACCGCGCGCTACCTGAACCATCCAGCACCGACGTTGGGATACCGTCTGGAAGTCGGGGGCGCAACCGTCGTCTACGCGTCCGACCACGAACCCCACTCACAACACACCCACGCGCGAACAAACCTGCCTGTGCATCGGGAAGACATCCGGCATTTGGAGTTTCTGGCGGATGCCGATCTGGTTATCCACGATGCTCAATACACGGCTGAGGAGTACCTCGACAAGGTTGGCTGGGGACACACTGCCATGGAAGTGGCCGTTGAGTTTGCTCTTGCCGCCAACGTGCATCGGCTGGCACTCTTTCACCACGATCCCTTCCGTGATGACGACACGCTCAACGGACTCGTAGAGATGTGCCGGGAAATGGTGGCTGCACGCGGGGGAAATCTCGATGTCTGCGGGGCCGCGGAGGGGGTGTCTGTAGACCTGCCGGAAGGCTCCGCGCCGCGACCGCGGTTGGAGGCTGGGACCGACCTTCAAGCCCTGGTCCCGACAGGGCTACGCCCCAAAGTCAAGACGAAGGTTCTTATCGCTGTCAAAGACCCCGCGCTCAAGAGGATGCTGCCCTTTGCCCTGAGACCTGAAGGGTTTGACATCGTGAACGCTGCCGATGGCAAGGCTGCTGTGGAGAAGACTCGCAAGGAGCGCCCCTCGCTTGTCCTGATGGAATGGGACATGCCCGGACTCAATGGACTTGAGGTCTGCCGCGCCCTCCGTGATGACGAAGATGATGAGTTGATCCGCGTCCCGGTGGTGCTCATCACCGAACGCGCTGAAGCGGGAGAGATCTCTGCTGCCTTCGAGGCGGGGGTGACAGACTACGTGTCCGCTCCCTTCACCCCGCAGTACATCCGCTCCCGCGTGTACGCCTGGATACGCAGGGCGTGGCAGGGGCAGACACCAAAACCGACCACGGATCCAGGGTAAAGCTCTCACTCCACAACGAATACCCTCACCCCATGTCCCTCAATCCCGAACGTCCGGAGGTCGTACTCTCCCCATTCCCGTTTCCGCGTTTCTTTGTTGTAGAACGTTGTGAAGGCTTGCTTTGTCTCAGCATCGAAGATGTTTGAGGGGTCTCGTCCCAGCAGGTTCTTCTGGATCAGGAACTTCACGTCCACCGGTTCCCTGTTCCCATTGACCACCACCAGCGCCGCGCGGTTCTTCCCCTTGAATGCGGAGACGTATACGCCGGACGTATCGATGGTGACGAAGTCGCCGATGCGCCAGTACCCGATGAAGGGACAGGCGTCTTCTTCGTCGAAGTAGCCAACGTAGTCGTGCAGCAGTTGCGGCAGGCGCTGATACTCATCCTGATACTCTTGCGACCAGAGGTACGCCCCGATGTCGTGCAGCAGGCAAAGCCCCACCGTGTTGCGGGCACGTCGCCGTTTCTCGGCCTGCGAAGAAGGTTCTTCCCCGCCATACCGGGAAGCGAGCCGATGGACGATTCCGCGTTTGATTCGCGTGTAGGCGCGGAAGTTGTCGACGGACATCTGGTCGAGCAACGTGTTTGTCGGGCCGTCCACGTAGTAGTCGTTCTCAATGTGCCAACTTACCTGGTTGAAGGACCAGTCGGCGTGGACGTTGTTAATCCACCACGGCCGACGGTTGATGGTCCACCCGATGGTATTCAGGCGCTTGCAGAGCTGGCGACGCATGGACACGTTCCACTTCCAGTAGAACTGCTTCCGCTCGGGGTCGTAGTCCTTGATCTGAAAACTGGAGGCATTGTCCCACCATGTCCCGTTGACCGGGCATTCTCGCAGAAGTTTATCGTGGTACCACACGAAGCAATCGACTTGGCTTTGCGGCCAGTTGAGACCGACTTCCCGCTGATCTCGTTCCAGCACGGATTCGTAAGAGTCCTGCATATTCCAGCCGCCTGACTTCGCCGCCTTCTTGTCCGAAGGAATGGAGCAGTCTCCCAACCACTCGCCTCCAAAAGTCTCAAATTCCGGGAGATCCACCATCATGTTCTTTGTTGACCCGTAGATAACGATGGGCAACTGCCGCTGGGTGGCCATGATGGCGTCATGTCGGAAGCCACCCGTGGGTCGCCCCTCTGGCCGCAGTCCCTGCAGGAACTCCCGCAGAGCAGTCCGGTCTTCATCGGTCATGTAGTAGCCATCACTCGACCGCCCCCACTGACGCCAACCGAACGTGGAGTGGGCGTACCATCCGGCGCTGCACGGTCCCTGGTATCCCCAGCCAATTTTCCGTTCGTCCCGCATCTTCTTAACCGGGTCGATGAGGAGAGCGAAATGAATGTTGCGTTCCCTGTCCAATGCAACTGGCGCGGCGAAGATATGGATTCGCATCTCCACACCTTCCTCGGTGCGAACATACTGCACGGCCGGCAACTTGTCGGACATCGCCCAATCCCGGTTCTCATCGGCAAACCACCAAACGCCCTTGTCGCCATTGCCGCCGAAAACGATGGGGGCAAACGTCTGCCACACCTCTCTGTTGGTGGCGGCGGGGAGAAGTTGCGCTGAATCCCAAACCAGTCCCTGCCCGGGCGGAATGCCCCCCATGCTGTTGTTCCCGGCAAACGAGTCGGAACCGCGCTGAACGTACAGAGTATCCGCGCCCTTCCACAGAGGGATCGCGAGGGTCAGACGGTCCATCTTCGCTCCCTCCGCAGGCGCAGAGATGTTCATCCGCACGTCATACCAGCCATCGAACTCCAACTCGGTCTGTGTGCGAACCGTTGCTTTGCCCAGTGTGCCGGAAGACACCAACTTAACGCGCGCGTCCCCGGTTTCGGTGACCCGCATTACCGGATCGGACACCAACGCGATCCGTCCATCCACAACGGCCTCCAGTCGGACAGGCGATGTGAGGATGCTCTCCTTTCCGGCGCCGCCTTCAGCTTGCACCTGCTGAGGCAGACCGGTAGGCGCCATCGAGTAATCACGCATCCAGACGTGGAAGGTCTGCGGGTCCTGTGCGTCCATCTTCAGGGGCGGGTACGGGGGGAGCAACTTGTCGTCCATCCCGAGGCTGTTCCCCTCCCACGGGTACTCGTTGCGGAGGAACTGCAGTTCCTTTGTAAGGACTGCCGCGCTTCCGTCTGCACCGATGAGCTTCATGCGAGCCAGGTATCCGCCGGGTTTGAGTTTGCCCGTGTCGACTACCATCGCCCCCGTCAGCTTCGAGATCGCCGAGCGCGCGGTGGCCACCGGGGTGTTGCTGCGCGCCGGAAGCACATCCACCTCAAAGGCAGCAGCCCGCAGAATCTTCTCATCCATCCCATAGAAGTCCAGATCGACGGAGGTTTCCGCAACCCCGTAACTGGGCCAGTACGCAAACTTCCATTCCGGTTCACCGCCTCTCGGCTTCTGCCGAAGCCACGGTTCGACGCGGGCGCTCCATTCGACATCATCCACCAGCGACTTCACCGGCAATTGAGCCTCAAAGAGTTTCTCCTCCCGCGGTTCGCCCGTTTCCGGGTCCGGTCGCGTCGTTGTCGCAAGAATCCTCAGGGAATTGCGGCCCGCGGGCCAGGTCAGGTCCTTTCTGAAGGTGTATGATGCCTTCTCCCCTTTGCTGACGGTCTTTGTCTGTATATCTTCGTAGAGTGTCTGACCGTCGGACGACAGGGCCTTCACATCGAAGCGGATTCCGGAGGGCGCGTCACTCTTGCCGATCACATCAAAGACAAGGTTCATGTTGCCCCTGGCAACCTCGCCCGTCTCGATCCAACGGAAGATCGGTGCCGTCGGATCGAAGTTGACCTCGCCAAATCTGTCCCACGCCATCCAGGTCTCGCCGACCCAACCTGCGAAATAGATGCCGCCCGGCGCGTCGGCGCGCAGGAGCTGCATCACCCAGGACTCGCCGTCGATCTTCTTGCGTCGGAAAGCCTCCAGCGCGATGCTCATCTCCATGTCCCAGCGGTCTTCCGTGACGGTGGATCGGCAGTCGCCGACAATGGACCAGTCCTCCTCCGTTCCCGGGGTGCCATTGTAAAACCACTCGTCCTTCCATGCCCCCTTGGCGTTGTTCATGATTTTGTAGAAGCCTTTGCCTGGTGACGAATAGTTGCGGCGGCCTTCGGTGGCAATCTGAATCTCGGTGTGGTCGTCCCAGAGGATGAAGTTGTTGTCGCGCTCCTTGATACGCGCGGCCGGCCACGTTCCTTTTGGCTGGGGCGACGACATGCAGATATACAGGAACCTGCTATCGTAGCCAACGTACCACGTCACCTGCTGCATGTTCGCGACGATGGATTTCTCACTGCCGTCCGGACCGCCCCAGGTCACCATGCCGGTGATGGCGGGAACGTTCCCATACTCTTCCGCATGAATAACGCCGTCGATGACCGGTGGTTTGTCCAGCCTGGTCACTCGCCAATAGGGATGTTCATAAGTGGCGCTGCTCGTGGTTGCGACCAGACAATTGCCGATGAGGGCGGCTGCCCCCGCGAAGAGGATCATCCATGCGCGAATCTGCATCTGCGAGTTCCTTTCTACTGCGAGTTTGGGTGTGTCCGTCCTGCAAAATCGTAAACCGCGCAAACCGGTTACCTGCGAAAACAGTCCGAGGACGCCGAAAGGTTGACACACACCTGCCATTTTCGTCGGTATATTGACCGCGCGTCCTTCACCGGATTGCGAGGGAATTCGCGTCTTTCTCGTTCAGTTTGAGACACTTGAGCGGGGAAGCATTCCAGGCCATCAGGTTCCTCGAACACTTGCCAACGGGTACCGCCGCGCGTTTCCGCGGTCCACCATTTCAGCTATTGCATCACCCAATCCAACCCGTCAATTCTGCCAGCAGACGGGCATACTCGATGAAATTCGGCCACGAGATATCGGGGGGCACCCCGTGGTCACAGCCGGGGATGTAGCCGCCGTCCTTGATGAGTGGCGCGACGCGCATCACTTCGTCCCGCATCACCCGGCCGCCGGCAGCTAACGCACGTTTGTCGATACCGCCCGTGTAGGCCATCTGGCTGCCGAACTGCTTCCGGAAATCAAGGATATCGTTCCCTGCCGCGACCTCGATGGGCCCACACACGTTGATGCCCGACTCAATCCAGATGGGAATCAGTTCATCGATGCGACCATCAGAGTCCATGAAGAATATCTCGACGCCCGCGTCCTTCCCCTGGTTCACCCATTGGTCGTACGCCGGTTGCAAGAACTTTCGCGACATCGCCGGAGAAATCATGCTGTGTTCCTTGTACGCCATGTCTTCCGAGGTGCTGACTACATCGATCGTTACCCGGTCGAGGATCCTCCCCAATGTCGCGGACACGAAGTCCTTCCAGAATTCCGCCATCTCCATCACGAAATCGGGGTTGTCTACCATCAGCGTGCATAGACCCTCAAAACCACACCATTCCCGCAATTGCCAGAAGGGTGAGTTGAAGTGGACGCTGCACGTGTAGTCCCGGACCCGCAGTTGACGACATCGTTCGTCGAAATCCTCAGGGAAGCGTTCCGGATGGTTGGGATTGTACCGCCACTTCATCTGCTCCCAGTCCTCACGATTCTCGACCGGGAACTTGTGCCACTTGCGCGTCACGAAGTCTCTGGCAGAGCGGATGTAGGTGTAATCGAATCTGTCGGAAATCTCGGTGATCGCGCCCATCCAGTCCTGGACAACGTAATGACCCTCTCTGTGCTCAAGCACCTTCTCCTCAAAAGTTGGGATCATCTGGAAGGAAACTCCCGGGCTGACACCAGGCATGGTCATCTCCCTCTCGATGCCCAATAGATCAATCAGCGCATCCATGTAGTTCACGCCCTCTGGCAGCCCCTGCTGGTGCCAGACCTCCCGGGTGGACTCTCGCGGTCCTCCCGGACTAAAGGGAATTCGGTCGGGGCTGCCAAACAGTACAGTTTCTCGATACCGTTTTCGCGGGGTCATTGGGTTGGCTCCTTGCATCGCGCTTCGGGCTGGATATGCCGTAAACTCTATCAGGTCTTCCGCCCCTTCGGCAATGGCCTGAAAGCCGGGGGGTGAAAGTCACGATTTGTGATAGCCTCCCCCCTGTAGCCCCTGCTACAGGGGAGACGGTGGGGGCCTCCCCTTACCCAGACAGCCCCTGCTGTCGGTAAGCTGAGCGAGCGGGGGCTCGCAGGGAACAGGTGGAACCGTCACATTACCCCTGTAGCAGAGACTAC
>MNXM01000015.1 GCA_001872605.1 Armatimonadetes bacterium CG2_30_59_28
GGACAAGAGGGGCTTTCCACTCCTCCGGTTAGCGTGGTCCTAACCATCCCCCGAAACAAGTTCGGGGGGATTCTGTCTGTCGCCTCCCGCCGTTAGCGTGGTCCTAACCTTCCCCCGAAACAAGTTCGGGGGGATTACCGAATCAATCGGGTATGTCCGTCTTCGTTTCAGCAGGGACAGTATTTTTGACGACCTACTTAGTTCCCCCCTTCGTCTTTCACGGCCTTGTATAGCTTGACCGTGGCCGACGACTCTCCGTGCCGCGGCGCCACCGTCGCATCCACCGTGTCGGAGGTTGCGAAATCTCCCCACTCATACACCAGTTTCAGATTCTGGTCGTTGCTGTCGCTGCTCAGTTCCCGGCCCTGCACATACAGGTACGGCAGTTGCGGCGACGGACTGTCATCCAGCAGTCGCAGCAGGTCTGCCTCCCACGGCGGCTTGCCGTGTCCCACTCGTTCTTCGGGGTCCTGGTACACGGCCACGCGGGCCGCCGTCGGCTCTCCCTCGGCGGGTTGTGTCGAGGTTTCCATCCTCACCGATCCGCCAATGCCGCGCGGTTCCACACTCAGAACCAACGGAATCAGGTCGTCCTCATGTTCGACCTCCGGATCGTCGAGGTCGACCAAAGCATCGCAATCGTCGTTGTCGATGTCGAGGACGAGTTGCGTTCGCTTGGTGCTTGTCCAACAGCCAGTGTAAGGCACGATCCAGTTCATCTGCACTCGCGCAATCCACACATCCAGCGCGTCTTCCGCTCCGCCGAAAGTCACCTTCAGCGGGTACTTGCCCGGAGTACCGCGGTTGATGGTGCGCTCGTCCGGCGCAGCAGCGGCCGTCCCTCCGGTCCATTGCATCAAGTTCGCATACAACGCCTGAATCGCAGGGATACCGGGAGTGACGACCGCTTCCACGGCAGCGGATTGTTCATCCGCAAACGAAGCGACGGCGTTGTCGGCGTCCACCACCTTCAGGTCGCTGACGTCGGTCTCCGCCTTCTGAATCTCCACCTTCACCACCGTCACCCGCACGGTGTCGGTCCAACTCACCTGATCGTTGCCGACGGTTAAGGTTCCTTCCGCGGGAAGGTTCAGGGCAATTGTCTGGTCAGCCAGACCGCCGCTGGCCTGCACCCCTTCGAGGTACAACGTTTTCGTCCACGTGCTGCTGTTGACCCCCAACTGTCGCGGGGTGACAGGCGTGTCACTTGGGACGAAATGCCCACCGGCGGTCACGGGTGCGGCGTTGCGGCGCGCATTCCCCGGCGCGGTCCACAGACGTAAGTGACCTCCGCTCCCTGAGGCGTTCGCGGGGTCGGCCCCGACAACGGGGCAGGCGGCAGAATAGGTCAGTTTGAGCGGCGTATCCAATCCCGCCTCTTCGGGGATCTCCAGCACCAGCGGCACAAACGTCTCTGCCGTGTTCTCGTCATCGTCATTGCCGGAGATGCCGTCCCGGTTGTAGCCATCCGCGTAGTCCGGAATGTCATCCGCGTCATCATCGTTGCTGTTCAGACCGATGAGCTTGCCGGGTACGGCGTCGTTGTCTTCAATACTCTCCTCTGCCGCGCTGCGGTTGGGCGAACCCAAGCCGTTGTTATTGTCGCTGTCGATATCCAGATCGCCGGGCGAGGTCTTGCGCCTGTAACCCCCCCTCCCGGCAGGGCTTCCCCGCGTCCTTCCCGGTGGACGGGTCGTTGTCCCTCGTCGCCTCCACCACAAACCGGTACTGGCCGATGTCCTGAATATGAGCTGTGAGGTCACACTCGAACGTGAATCCCTGCGTGCCATTGGGCGCGACCGTCGCGGTGCCCGTGGTCAGCAGGTCAAACTTCGGGCCGTACGCCAACACGGACACCTGGGATGGGCCGGTATTTCCCTTGTCTTTGGCAAGCGTTCCGGTAACGTGCACCGGCGTACCCGCCGATGGGTCCGCCGGCTCCTCGCCCACTTCGGCGGCCACCGACTGCACAAACAGATGCTTCGCGGCGCGGTAGTTCTCGTGGCGGTCCATCCAGTGGCAGTACCGGTCTTGAATGCCGTGCTCCGTTAGAAGTTGAGCATCGTATGCGGCCATGTAGGCGACCACCTGATACGAGTAAACTCCGGGATCCATCGGCGTCGTGATGATCTCGCTCCACGAGTGCTCGTGAGGGCCCGGCGCCTTGAAGTAGAAGGTCTGGTTGCTGGGTAATGCGGTTACTGGGTGATTGGGTGACCAGGGCTGCGTGATGGTCGTGATGAGCGTGTTTCCATCGGGGGTAAAGTTCTGCGTTTGCGACTGGTGGACTTCGTACTTCTGGAAGTCCATCTCCCAGTTGGACGACCACGAAAGGTCAAGGGAATTGGTGGTGACGTTGCTCGGTGTGTTCAGCGTGACCGCCGCCGGTGGGGCATCGACTTTGGTGATGGAAACCTCGTTGCTACCGGTGGCTTGACCAGCTTGGTCAATGACGTAGACGCGGTAGTAGTAGGTCTGTCCGAGTTGGGTATCCCAATCGAGGTGAGTGGTGAATTGTGATTGGTCAGCAGCAAGGAGCAGGAAAGATTCCTGCGTTACGCCGGGAGTGGTGGACCGGCAGACACGGTACTCCTTGAAGTCGGCGTCGGTGTTCTGACTCCACGAGAGAGATACTTCGTTGGGCATCATGCCGGCCATGGGAGGATAAAGAGTGACGGCCGTAGGCGGATCATCCTGCTGCGCATGGAGGGGAGTTAATGCGCAGCCCCCCCCGCAAAGTTATACAGAAACATCAGGAGCAGCAAGGGAGACCGCACGGGACGACATGGGAGGAATCCGGCTCCTCTTCCAGAAGGTGGCAGGCGAAGCCCGCTGAACGAACATTGAGACTGACCAATAGACACGACACGAACACGCAGCATGAAAACCACCCCTCTCAACTTCGGATCGCAGATTCCGGATGTCGGAAAGAACTGCACCCATGCGGCAGCCCGTTCCCTCCGAATTCCGCCTGTTGAGAATCACAACCCGCCAACCAGGGCGGCATGTAGAACGACCATGCCAGTGCGCCGATTCCGTGAGGACTGTTGGAGATCCTCGGAGTGCGTCATTCAGCGATGAGATTAACACCTTCGATCGCGCAAGTCAATCACGTTGCGAAAAAAGTTTGCGACTGAATCACCACCTCCGTTGTCCATCGGGCGGATTCGTGCGAGTATCTGGTTGGTTTTCGTCGCAAGGCAGAGATATGGGTGTGGAGAAGTGAGGTTATTGGGGGGTGTCTCATCCTTATGCTGGAATTTCAGATGTCGTTATGTCTTGGCGCAATTGCCGTCGCAGAACGCGTGTGATACACTTACGCCATGAATTGCAGGTGTCAGGGGTTGGTGTGCCTATAAGAGGTTCCCGGTTCACCGCGGTAGTCCGCGGAGGGCCGGTGGAGTATGTTGCCATCGCCCTGGCATTCAACGTGGCTGCGCGCGGTCGAAGATTGAGCGAAGTAAAGGAGAACCTTGTTGAGGCTGTTGAAGCCGTGAACGAAGGAATAGAGGAAGACGGCGTGTCAGTAGAACCGATCTCTGCGGAGGAATTGATTGAGTTCCTTAGGGAGACGAGTGCTGTACCCTGCAGTGTACGCGCGCGTGATAGAGAGGGCGTTCCGCTCCAAGTGTTCTGCTATGCGTAAGCGAATGCCGTCCCTTTCGAGCCTGAAGCTGGCGGAGATGGCAGTGCGCGGCGGGGCAGTGTTTGTGCGTCAGGGAGGTACCAGCCACGCTATCTATGAACGCCTTGTGAGCGGAGCACGTTACCGCGCCCCACTTCAGATGGGGCAGAAATCGCTGGATCCGGTTTACTGCCGAAGGGTCCTGAAGCAACTGCTTCCTTGATGATGTCTTGCGCGACATCGAGGTCGGGTTTGATTCCGACAGGCAAGGCACTGTAGGCACAGTATTTGCAGCAGCATCACAAAGGAGGAGAACGCCATGGAGAAGTGGGAATACAAGGTGGTCGAGGCGCGAGCCAAAGATGACCTCGAGCGACTGATGACCCAACTCGGCGCGGAGGGTTGGGAATTTGTCGACCTCGAAGTCACGAACTTTACCATTGCCGGACGCGTTGTGATCGTTTATGTGGCGGTCATGAAAAGGGCCAAGGCATAGGTGTAGTCGGGGATTCAGGGCTGTGGAGATTGCGTCAAGTCAATTCGAGAGATGCAGGGGAGGAGTACTTTGAAGATCGCAGTACAGTTGGGATTGTTGCCAGGAAAGACGGTGTCAGACCAGGCCAAATGGGGCCAGGACAACGGCGCCGAAGGCATCGAGTTGGGTGTCTGGGGCGGCGTCGACAAGATGAAGCAGGAGGCGGAAGAGATCAACGGCGTTCTGCCGGTTACGAGTGTCTGCGGGAACATGAATTCCGACGGCGATCGGGGATTCGATTTCGTGCATCCCGATCCGGAACTCCGGCGGAAGAGCATTGAGGGGAGCAAGGCGGTTCTGAAGTTCTGCGGCGAAGTGGCAGCGGTTGGCCAGATCGTGCCGCCCATCTTTGGCCCACCGATGGTGCCGGACCTTTCACCGGTCATCAGTATCCCGGAGTTGGAGGATGAGTTGATGGTGGCTGCCTGCAAAGCTGTCGGTCCCTTCGCTGCCGCGCACAACACGCTCTTCATGCTGGAGCCGCTGAACCGATACGAGCAACACTACCTTCGCAAGCAGAGCGATGGCGTGCGCATCATCAAGAAGGCAAAGGTGAAGGGCATCGGGCTGATCAGTGATTTCTTCCACATGCACATCGAGGAAACCAGTATCACTGGCACGCTGCGCGAGATCGGCAAGTACACGAACCACATGCACTTGGCAGACAACACGCGCATGGAGCCTGGCACCGGTGACATCGATTTTGTCGCCGCGTTCAAGGCCCTGCACGAAGTCGGCTTCAAGGGATACATGGCTTACGAGTGTGGCATCACGGGGAACACTGCGAAGCAGAAGGCGGAGAACCTCGCGAAGAGCATCAGCTACCTGCGAGACTGCATCAAGAAAGCGCAGAAGTAGTGTTCAGCAACTGACGCGACGTGTCGTGCCTGCCTGGGTACCCCCGGGCAGGCAGGATGCCATTCAGTCAACTCTTGGAGGGGGGGATTTATCATGCTGAAGTGTATTGTGGCCGGCCTCGGAGGCCGAGGCCGTCACTGGGTGAGTGAAATCAAACAACGTGATGACTGCGAGGTGGTGGCAGGCGTCGAGCCGATGGCAGCCAATCGGAAGAAGGCGATGGACGAGCAGGGACTGGCTGTGGAGATTCTCTTCAATTCGCTGGACGAAGCGATTGAGAACTGCGAAGCTGACTTCGTTCTGGACGTGACGCCTCCTTCAGTGCATCGGGAGGTCGCAGAGAAGGCTTTCGCGGCCGGTCTGCATGTTATCGGCGAGAAGCCACTGAGTGACGACTTCGCCGTAGCGAAAAGCATGATGGAGGCGGGAAAATCCGCCGGCTTAACACACATGATTACCCAGAACTACCGCTTCACTGCCTTCCCGCGCACGACGCGGAAGCTGCTGCAGCAGGGAATCATCGGGCGACCGGAGCAGTGCGATGTGCAGTTCTACATGCCGTGGGCGGATATCCCCGGATCGCACTACGTAACTCAACCTTACATGCTGATTAACGACATGATGATTCACCACTTCGACCTGATTCGATACGTGCTGCAAGTTAATCCGGTGAGCGTGCAGGCGATCACGTGGAACCATTCATGGGGATGGCACCAGGGGGACGCGGCGCACGTGATCTACTTCGAGTTTCCGGACAACTTACACGCGACGCACGTCTCCTGCGGCTGCGCGGTGGGATCGAAGACATCCTGGAACGGCAACTGGCGAATCGAAGGACCCAAGGGAACCATCGAGTGGGGCAAGGAAAAGATGGTGCGCAGCCATCTCCATCGGACGGACGCGTCGGTCGAAGAGGAGATCACCCCTCTGGATGTCCCTGCTCCCGGCAAGGCGATTCTCGACGAATTCCTGGCAGCGATTGAGGAGGATCGCGAGCCGGAGTGTAGCGCGGAGGATAACCTCAACTCGTTACGGATGGTCTTCGCTGCGATCAGGAGCGCGAAGGAAGGAAGAAGAGTAGAACTGGAGGAGATCGGATAGTCACAGGGCGGAGGGGACCGCAGCGAGGAAGTCCGGGAAGAGTGGAACGTTGGAGGGATGGAAGCGTTCGAATCCTTCCATGTCGTCCAGCGCGAATGTAGGGCGTGGGCGGCGCGGCGACCACTTTGCCGGTCTGCCGCGGGCGTTGGTTTGACGAACTCCTCACAGCCGGCTAAAGTACCTCCATCAGCAAGGAGCGCGAAAGATGGCGACACTGATCATTTCGATACCGGATTCTCAGAAGGACTTCGTCGAACGACAGATCAATGGGGGCCAATGCGCCACGCCAAGCGATTACGTTGAAGAGTTAATCCGCCTGGACGAAAGGCGTAAGGCACGGGAGAAGCTGGAAGCGCTCTTGTTAGAGGGGTTGGACAGCGGACCGGTGGAGGAAGTGACGCCAGAGTACTGGGAGTCAAAGCGTGCGGAGATCGTCCGTCGGTACGGAGTCGGATCGACGGAGCGATGAGCAGGATCTTCTACATCTCCCCGGGGGCGGACCGCGACATCGATCAGCAACTGGACCATTTCGCGCAGGTAAACGTCGACGTGGCTCTCAGTTTCCTTGATGCCACCCAGAGGACCTTCGCCGACATCGCGAAGATGCCGGGCATTGGCAGCCCCGTGCGATTCCATCACCCTCGACTCACCGGACTTCGTCGCTGGCCCGTGAAGGGATTCGAGAGCTACCTCATCTTCTATTGCTACTCAGACTAGGCCTTATACAAGCATGATATTCAATATTTTCGAGAGGTGAGGAAGCGAGAAAGCCCCGTTTTTCTTGGACAAATCGGTGTAAGCACCGAAGAGTGAAGAACCAAGAAAAGGGGGCTTTCAAGTGCGTAGATCATATCGCAAGATCGTGCGGAACCGCAAGAGGAGAATCGAGCGTCGGCTGGCTCGTCGGAACTGGGAGGCGCAGGAGCGTCCGATGTTTGGAGGGACGAACATTCATTACGAGATGTCGGAGAAGACGCGCGGTTTTTGTTGCGGA
>MNXM01000147.1 GCA_001872605.1 Armatimonadetes bacterium CG2_30_59_28
AGCCAGACGGTCCAGGTGACAGTGCGATATACTCGTTACGGATGAAAATCCACCTTTCCCCCTCACCCTGCCCTCCCCCCATCGGGGGAGAGGGTCAGGGTGAGGGGGTGTTTTCACCCGTAACGAGTATAACTCTGCCAGTGCGCGTCCGATCTCTCTTGCTTGGCCAGGTTGCTGATTGTCAGGGGTATTGCAGGGCGTCATTGACGCGTGCCCATCGCCAGAGCGACAGCGCCAATAATCCCCGCATCGTAGCCCAGTTGCGCGGGGACCACTCGGACAGGGCCAGCCTGCGAGAATCCGTAATGCTGGAGCAGGCGATAGAGCGGCGTGAATAGCGAGTCCCCGGCTTCGGATACTCCGCCCCCGACAATTACCAGCTCCGGGTTCAGCAGTGACACAGCTGTTCCGATGCCGCGGGCCAGGTAGTGAGCGGCTTCCTCCACAATGGCGGCGGCGTCCCGGTCGTTCTCCATGGCGTTGATGAATATCTCTCTGCAGGTCAACCGTTGGTCGAAACGTTCATGGTAACGACGCTCGATGCCGGGTCCGCTGGCGAAAGACTCGAGGCAGCCTCGCCGTCCACAAGTGCACGGCGGGCCGTCTGGGCGGACTCCCGAGTCCGAGTCGATGATCGTGTGCCCGATTTCACCAGCGAGGTTGTTTGCGCCACGGACGAGTTGCCCGTTCGCGATGATCCCTCCCCCGATCCCTGTGCCGATGTTGACGTACAACAAGTCGCGGCAGCCTCGACCCGCGCCGAATCGCCACTCGCCGAGACACCCGACGTTGGCATCGTTGTCGACGCGCGTGCGAATGCCAAACCAGTCCTCAAAAAGATCACGGAGCGGAACGCCTTCCCAGCCGGAGACGTGATGAGAAAGGATAGTTGTGCCTGTCTCCGCATTCACTGGCCCGCCAAAACTAATGCCGATGGATTGCACCGGCGCCCTCCGATCCGCCGCCACCTGCACCAGTTCCGATGCAACGGCGTGGAGCGCCTCGATCTCCGCCTGCGCGTCCTCCATCTGGCACGAGCCGCAGGCCCGGCCAGTCTCATGCTGCACGCGGTGGACGATTTCGCCCTTGTCGGTTGTTAGCGCGAAGGTGTGCCGTGTGCCGCCTTTGTCGATACCGAGGAATGACATGGTTTGAGGTGGTCAATGCTTCAAAGACAAGGGCTGGAATTGCTCGTGTGTCGCTCGGAACCGTTGGAGTACTTCCTGACGCGTCGCTGTTCCAGTGACGCCGATCTGCTGTACCGTAATCGAAGCGACGAGGTTGCCGACGACTGCTGCTTCTTCCGGCGTTGCGCCGCTGCACAGCGCGAGTGTGATTCCTGCCATCACGCTGTCGCCCGCTCCTACGATGTCGATGGTGCCGGTCTGTCGCAGCGTCGGGACATGGTGCACGGCATTGGCAGTTACGGCCAGAATGCCGTCTTCTGCCAGAGTCACGAACACCGGGCGTCCGTTTCGTTTGACGAGGTCCAGCCCGACGGCGGCGGTCTCTTTCATGGTCACGCTGTCCGCTTCGGTGTCATGCGCCGCGCTGAATGCTTCGCGCTGATTCGGTTTGATCCACATGCTGGTGTATTCCCCGATGCGGACGCGGGAGTCGACGATGAACACAACCTCCCGGCACTGCTGGGAAAGTCGCGAGAGCTCTTCCCGAACCGTATCGGTGATGACCCCGCAGTTCCGCTCCTGAACCTGATCGGCAACGACGACGGCATCAACCTGCCGCGCCACTTCCCGCAGGAAGGATACAATGCGTTTCTCAGTTTTTCGTGGGAGGGCGGAGCGGTTCTTGATGTCGATGCGATTAAGCTCACGTTCGACGTCGCATTCCCGCAGCACCGGCTTTGTGTACGTGGAAGTAAATCGCTCCTCCGTCTCAATCAGCAGACCTGTATCGACGCCCGTCTGTTGAAGGCCGCGCTTTAGCTCGAAGCCTTCGCCGTCCACCCCAATGGCTCCGAGCGCTGACACGGTTCCTGCGCCCAACGCTTTCAGATTCGACGTCACCGTCCCCGCCGCGCCGGGGAACAACCGCTTCTCAACAACTTGATAGGCATCCAGGGCCGTCTCGATAGACGTTTCCGTAAGCTCCGCGTCGAGAACCAGGTACTGGTCAAGGAAGAAGTCGCCAACCACGAGAACTCGGGTGGCCGCGAAACCGTCGAGGATTTCCCGAAGTCGTGTGTCATCCATTTGAGATAATCATCCGATGCAACGTGGGAAGCGTTACCGCATGGTTTCCCCGGATATAGTAGCTCTCCCCGCCGTCCGCGACGGTGCGGACAAGTATCGTCTTGAAGGGACGATAGTAATAGCGCGGGTCGGACTTCGGCGCCTCGGATTCCAGATCGTCGCCGAGGTCAACCAAGTCAAACACCGCTGTGGTAAAGTGACAAACCTCTTTTCCCTCCTGCCGCGCCACGTTGCGAACCATTGAGAGCGCTTTCAGATAGACCTCCGGCCCCATGACGCTGGTGCCGAAATTCAGGAAGACGCCTCCCTCCAATTGAGACACGGAATGGGCAAAGATCAGGAAGTCAGTATACGATGCCTGCCCCAGCGCAGCGGCGTCGCAGTTGGGATGCTCGTGAATGATGTCATACCCGATGCCGATGTGAACCGTGACGGGGATGCCCAGTCTCGCCCCCGCTGCGAGGATGCTGACGTCGGAGTGTGGCAGCGCATTGTCCGCGATGTACCGGCCCAGGCTCTCCCCATACCCCATTCCCTGCTGCGCGCCGCCCCTGACAATGTCGTTGATCCTACCCGTCTCTTTCCACAAGCCAAAATGTCCGGAGCGAATGTACCGCGCCACACTTTCCGTGGTGGCTCCGATAAGGGCCAGCTCGTAGTCGTGGATCGGCCCTGCGCCGTTCATGGCGACGTGAGTGATGCATCCACGCTCCATCAGGTCGATGACGAATCGGGACATGCCAACCTTGATGACATGCGCGCCCACCATCAGAATCACCGCCGACCCCTTCTGCCGCGCAGCGCCGATACGTTCAGCCACAGTGTTGAGACGAGGGCTGTCGAAGTTCGGAAGCGGCGCGTCGAGAGGGACGACCTCGCTCAGATGCATGTCATGTTCGCGATCAGCGAGAGGCAATACCTGCAGTCGACTTCGGTCAAATTGCATGAATGGCATGAAGAGCTCAATCCTCAGCAAAGAGATAAGAGATCAGGGACGCGTGGTTGCCGAAGTGCGGGATAATAACATCGGCGCCCGCCTGAATGAGGCGTGCGCGCTTCCACTCATCCACCCGCTGCCGTCCCACTTCATCTGTGGCGACGCCCACAGCGACCCCGTTGATTTCTTTTGTGTTCTCGATCTCCACGTAGCCATCGCCGAAGGTCAGGAGCTCCGGTCCGCTCAAGCCATTCTCCTCCAGTATCCGCTCGATGACCATCTTCTTTGAGAAGCTTCGGTAATTATCCACCGCGCCGTAGACGCCACCACCGAAGAAATCATCCAGTTTCAGTGCCTTCGCTTCGTTGTGAACGTACTGGTAGTCGGTACCGCTTGCAAGGAAGAGAACAATCTCCCGATCCCGCAGCGCGGTCAGCAACTCCACTGAACCAGGAACCAGCATCTCCCGAGCGGCAATGCTCCCGTCTATCAGCCCGGCGACGCGGTGCTCGATGCGCGTCCAGAGAAGGTCGAGATACTTCTGTTTGTATGCCAAAGGGTCAAGGGGATTCCCATTGCGTTTTTCTACCTCGTGCCTCAATTGGATCATCTGGTAGATGGTCTGCTTACCCGTCAGGCGAGTAACGTATTCCCGCACGACGGCGTCCAGCTCCGCCGCCGTCTCGCCGCTGCGGGTCTCCAGCAGCATCTCCACCATCATTGGGATCATCACGCCCTGCCAACCCTCTCGAATCAATGACAGGGTGCCGTCAAAGTCGAACAGGCAGAATCGGAAACCACCACGCGGGTGGCCGGGGTGGATGATTTCAAGGTTGTCAGATGAATCCATTATGGCAATTGGTCGCGCCGACAGGAAGGGGTTCGCCGGCTCATTCCGCATTTTGAGTGAAGTACTCCGCAATCCTACGAAAGTGAGTTCTCTCAGAAGCAAGGGGTCAGCCGATTGCCCGGAACCGCTCTTGCAGCACGCCGAGGATATAGTGGAAGAAGATCATGTGAATGGCTTCGCTCATGCCCATGTCCATGCACGGCACATGGAAGCTCTGGTGAGCGATCTGTCTCAGTTTGCCGCCGTCATACCCCGTGATGCCGAAGGACTTCATCCCCGTTTCATTTGCGTACTCGACCGCGCGCAGGACATTTGGGCTGTTGCCCGAACCGGAAATGGCGATGAGCAGATCGCCGGGGCGGGCGAGGTTTTTCAATTGCTCGACAAAGATGCGTTCAAAACTCGTGTCGTTTGCCCAGGCGAGAATGTAGGGGGTATTGTCCGTCAGGCTGATGATGCGGAGTCGTCTCTGGTTCTCGAAGTCCGTAAGAGTGCTCTTGCCGAGGTCCTCGCAGATGTGTGACGCGTTCGCGCCGCTGCCACCATTGCCGATGACATACACGGTGGCATCTGTCTCGTATGCCCCCGCAATCGCGTCGATGACAGCGTGTATCTCTCGCTCATCGACCCGCATGGCAGTCTCAGTCAACCTCTGCAGGAATTGCGGGAGTGTCTCGGTTGCCGCGTTACATGCTTCTGACATCCAGTTGCCTCTCTTCGGACTCTCTGAGTCCGCGCTTTCGGACTCTCTGAGTCCACAGAGAATATACACCAATAAAGCGGAAGTGACAACGTCTGAAATTCCAGCATAAGGAGAGCGTGACCTACGGGAAGTAATCTAATCAGCCATCCAGACCCTACCGGATGGATAGCCGGGATCGCTACCCGACCATAGGATCCCCTGCTCCGCCGTAAGCAGAGGTTGCGTTTTCGGCTGGGGAAGCAGGGCTTCCCGGCATTTCTCTCTGCGTTCTGTATCCATCCAGTAAGGACTGGATGGCTGATGATCGAGGTATCTTCCAGTGGCACCATTCTAATGCTGGAATTCCAGGACAACGTATCACAGCTTCCCTTCCGCCAAAAGGTCTGTGGCTTCGGCCCCCAACCCAGAGGACGCAGGCCGGCCACTGTGGCGCGCACACTCGTCCGGTCGTCAGCGCGTATTGACGGAATGGTTGTCCTTTGGTAGACTTGACCCACTGAAATTTGATCCGATGGATCGGAGCATCAGCCGCGGCGGCCCCATCGTCTAGCCTGGTCCAGGACACCAGATTTTCAATCTGGCGACACGGGTTCAAATCCCGTTGGGGCTACCAGATAAGGGGCAGAACGAGGATTGGTGAGTGCTGCTTCCAGAAGTGCCCCGTCGAAGAGTCCCACTCCGGCCTTTCTCTCCACCGGGTCGAATAGTACTTCACGGCACACCGGTTTGAGGAGGCTCCCTCGTGTTCCTGCGAAGTCGGTCAAGTCAGCCCACAAACCGACGGTGCGTGGACGCTGCAACCGGTCCTCAATTCATGCTTGTCGCCGTAGAGTGCTACTGTCTGGCGTTAGCAAGATGGCTCTTTCCTCAATCGAGCCCGGCTTCGCAGTTGACCGATCTTCCCGGGTCGTCTAGAATCCCTCCGTTGTGAAACTGCGCACCAAGCTTCTTCTGTCACTGGGGGCGGCGATTCTCTGCGGCGTGCTGCTCTCGTCGGTGGTCGTGTACGCGGTCGCGCGTCGACAGTTGGAGACACTGGCGAAGGGCGGGTTGGAGGACGCTGTCCGCATATTCAGCCATCACAGTGACGCCTGGGCGGCAAACTTCAAGGCCGATTCAAAATTGTGGAGCGTGCAGACCTCGGTAAGTCAAGTCGCCGACGGTCTTCGCAACCGGGAATCCCTCGGGGCACTCAATCAGTTCTGCCGACTGTGCATTGAGAGCAAGGATATGTATGAATCCGTCTCGCTGTTGTCCGCGGCAGGGGAGGTTCTGGCATCTTCCTACCCCCGACCGGAAGATGTTGAATCCCTCAAGGCGGCTTCTCTGGCGCGGGACGCAAGCTTTGCTGTCGCGCGAGCGGGAAAGCAGATCGTTTCGCCGGCGTACCTCGGCGACGCGGGACAGCGGGTGTGCGTCGCTCTTTACACCCCCGTACTCTCGGGCATGAACGTCGGCGCTGTCCTCAAAGCGGTGATCGACCTCGGAATTGTCAACGAGCGCCTCATGCTGCCCCTGCCCATTGGCAAGTCCGGCCGATCATACATCTTCGACCCCGAGTTGATCATGGAGCAACTCAAAGGACAAGCGCCTCGAGGGCAACTCGTCAATCTGCCGAACATGCCCCGGGATATTCCTGCCGTCGGCGACATGCTCACGCGGGACCGCGGGATCGCCAAGTATGCTGGGCGACAGGGCGACGTGATCGCTGCCTACGGACGTCTTCACGAGGCGGGACTGATGCTCGTCGTGGAGGCGCCGCTGCAAGAAATCCTCGCTCCGATTACGCAAATCCAGCGCGTCACGTTTCTGGTCGCCGGCATACTTCTCGTGCTGGTGTGGTGCGCCGTGTACCTCATCGCCAACCCGCTGGCGCGTCGGGTTGAGGCGTGTCAGGGCATTGCGCGGGACCTGCAGGGCGGTCGTTTTGATCATCGCCTGTCCGACACGTCCGATGACGAGATCGGTCGCCTTACCCGCGGGTTGAACGCTCTCGCCGAGACTCTCGAACAGAATCGCCGTGACCTGGAGAAAGCCGCCGAGGACCGTCGGCGCATGGTGGAAGCCGAGCGTTTGCTTGTGGAATCCCGCCTGCAGACGTTGCGTTACCAGATCAACCCGCACTTCCTATTCAATGTCATTAACTCTATCGACGCATTGGCCCACGAGGCGCCGGAGCGCGTTCACCATTTGGTGCGGCAGCTTGCCCGGTATCTGCGCTTCTCCCTGCAATGGCGGGAAGAATCGGTCGTTTCCCTTCAATTGGAACTCGAAGCGATCGAGAGTTACCTCCAAGTTGAGAAGGTGCGGTTTGAGGAGAACCTTGAGGTCCGAGTCGAAGCTTCCTCGGAAGCGAGAAGGTGCGACGTTCCCATCCTCATCTTACAGCCGCTGGTCGAGAACGCGATCAAGTACGGAATGGAAACCAGCGCGCTGCCGTTGCGGCTGAAGATCGCGGCAGTGGTTGAGAATGGCGAATTGCAGCTTGAGGTGGCGAACAGCGGCAAATGGGTCGAACCGGGAACCGGCCCCTCAAGGAAGCAAACCCGGCTCGGACTTGAGAATCTCCGCAAACGCCTTGAGCTGCTCTACACGGAACGGCACACCTTCGACGTCGGGACAGTCGAAGATCCCGATTGTAGCGGGGTAGACAACTGGATCGTTGGGACGATACACTTACCCGCAGAACACGCAGAAAAACGCAGAAGTTGATTGGGGCCGGAACCAAAGAATCTCTGCGTGATTCTGCGTGTTCTGCGGGAAATAACTCGGAAGTGAAAGATGAGCGAGTTTCTGTATAAGGAAGAAACATACCGAATCATAGGGGCGTGTTTCGAGGTTTACAAAGAGAAAGGATGTGGGCTTCTGGAGCCGGAGTACCAGGAATGCCTCGAGATGGAATTTGAGATGCAGGGCATCCTGCACGTTCCCAAGAAGCAGTTGAAACTCGAATACAAGGGACGCCCTTTGCAGAAGACTTACGAAGCGGACTTCGTGTGTTACGACAAGATCATTGTTGAGATCAAAGCCGTCTCGGAGCTGGTGGATGAACACCGAGCGCAGATTCTCAACTACCTCCACGCCACCAGGTTGAAGGTCGGACTTCTTGTCAATTTCGGCCATCATCCCAAAGTCGAACACGAAAGATTCTCGATCTCAAAGAAGCTGGCAGAATTGCCCGCGGAACACGCAGAAGGACGCAGAAAAGATCTTGAAATGGGGCCAGCGGATTGAGGAGAATCACGGAATTCCCCGAAAAGATTTTCTGCGTGCTTCTGTGTTTTCTGCGGGAGGTAATTGGAAATGACCAAACTCAATGCGGTGATCGTAGACGACGAACGCCTGGCCCGGGAGAGCCTGAAGCGGATGTTGAAGTCCTACCCGCAGGTGGAGGTTGTCGGTCTGGCCAGAAGTGCCTCGCAAGCCCGGACACTTCTTCGCACGAAGAAGCCGGACGTCATCTTTCTGGACATTCATATGCCGGGAGAATCAGGCTTTGACATATTGGAGTCTTTGGAGAATCCGCCCTATATCGTTTTCGTCACCGCTCACGATGAGTATGCGATCAGGGCCTTTGAGGTCAATGCCGTAGACTATCTCCTGAAACCGATCGAGACCCCCAGGCTCGAAGTGACGGTTCAGCGCGTCCTCGGCCGCGTCTACCATCACCTCGCCGTCGATCTCCGATCCAGTTATGCGGTCATCAAACTCTACACCGCTCGTAACGCTGCCAACGCCATCGACTTCCTGCAAAACCACCTGCTCGCCAAAGCGAAGAATCTCGGCATCCATCGGCTCCTGCAAGACAACGGAACCGAGTTCACCGCCGCACGCTGGAAAGACGAACACGGGCATTGTAACCACATCTTTCATGAACGCGCCGGGCAACTGGGAATCCCACTCACCTTCATCCAACCGGGCCATGCCTGGACCAATGGAAGCTGTGAACGGCTGCACCAGACCTTGTTGCACGAATTCTACATCCCGGCAATGTCCCGCAAAATCTACAACTCCCTGGAAGAACTTGAGTATGACCTGCAGCTCTTCCTTTACTGGTACAACCATCAACGAACCCATCAAGGCTATCGCCTGAAGGGGAAAACCCCCGCACAAGTCTACTTCAGCGGTCTCTCTCCCCAACCAGGCTTGCTTTTCAAAGTGCACTCAACGGGAGGGCTCTCTTGCTTACCTTGGCCACCACGTTGACAAGACGCGACAACTTTCGGTGATAGGGACAATGGAGCCGCATGTACGACCACCACTTGGTGGCTGGCCAACAATTTACACGGGATCGGCCATTCCCGAATGCTGGAGCAGACCGCGGCGCCTTCAGGTGTTACCCGACAGGAGCTTGCCCTTGATTTCTTCCAGCAGCGCCTTGGCCTTCAAGATGTCCTTGATCTGCTGCTCCCCGGATATTTCTCGCTCGATGGTTAGGGGACCGCGGTATCCCATGTTGTAGAGCTTTGGAATCAGTTCACGGATGTGGGCTTCTCCTTCACCTAAAGGCTTCTCCACCCCCAACCTCCCACCCGGTTCTGGCCAGACGCCGTCTTTGCAGTGGGTGTTGAGGACGTACTTGCCGATGAGGTCGACGGCCTCCAACGGCCTATCCTTGCCGTAAAGGAGCAGGTTGGCAGGATCCAGGTTGACGCCCACGTTGTCCAGTCCGATGTCCTCGATGGTGCGCTTGAGTGTTGCTGCGGTTTCCTGACCGGTCTCGAAGGCAAAGGTTTGGCCATGCTCTTTGCAGTACCGGCAGAAGGCCCGCATTGTATCGATGAAGCGTGGATACGCCGGATTGTCGGGGTTCTCTGGGCTGAAGCCGATATGGCTGGTCACTGCGTTGATGCCTACCTCGCGACACCAGTTGGATACCTCGCAGGCATGGACGACGCGTTCGCCGCGGGTCTCCGGCGGTATGAGACCGATGGTGCGCGGTCCATCCACCAGGTCCCAAACGTGTCCCCTGAACATAATGAAGACCGAAGTAATGCGAATGCCTGTTTCCCGGATGGCGTCTCTTACCTTTTCTGTATACGTCTGCGCGTCCGGGCCGTAGAGACAGGCATCGCCGGGGTCATGCAACTGGCACGTCGGGAATCCCATTTCGCGGATTCGCGTAAATGCGGCGAGAGGGTCGCCGTGGAGTGCAGTCATTACACCAAGCGGCAGAGCTTCTTCATAATGCGGCATGTTGAGTCTCCTCCATTGATTTCAAACTCAGGGATCAGCAACGCCGTTCAATCCCCACATCGGCTTCCGAACGCGCCGGTACCTGAGGCGGCTGGGGTTCACCGATGTCAATCCAGGTGTATCTACTTCAATGATTCTGCCCGCGATGGGTTCATACGCAGCGCGGAACGCAACCGCGGCTTTCACAACGATGATCTTCCTTGGCGCGGGGTCGATGCCGAGACTCAGGATCTGTTGCAGGCTGAAGGGCGGTTGTCGGCGTGAAGTCAGAACGAGGTAGTTCTCTTCGGTGGAGCTTTCGGCATTGATTGCCAGCACTGCTGTCTTTCCCTGATCGTTGAACCGTACGCCTCCGTGCCTTGCTTCCCGTTCCTCGAACTTGCCGTTGTGCAACGCGCGAACTCGTCCGCGAATCTGTGCCGGCGCGCCATGCAGGTCGTCGTACTTCCCACCAACCATCAACGTTACTTCGGAGTCTATTCCCGCCTCTGCGCACAAGTTGACAGCCTCCGGGTCGCAGAGCACGATGAGCCATCCGCTCGCCCTCTGCCGGAGGAGCTCTTGCAGCAGGGCCGTTCCATCGCCGGAAGCTCCCCCCCCGATGTTGTCTCCCATATCGACGAGGATGACGGGTGGGGGAGAGTGTTCAGCGACAGCCATCTTTACGCCCTCACATGCATCCGGCAGGTGCATGATGAGGGCATCGCGTTGTTCCCAGAGCCTCGCGGAGATTCGATGGGCCACTCCCTGGGCGAGCGCGGGGTCATCGTCGGTAACGACGACTGCGGCGGGCCCCATCTCCGGCACGTCGGAGTATTGGTAGGCTCCCGCAAAGCTTGCTGCCAGGACACGGTCGTCATTTTCCTCGATCTGCCGAAGCGCATCCATGATGCCAACGAGGGGTGGCTGGCTCGTGTTGTGGAAACGAATGTTCAGCAGCATCGGGGGTTTGGCGAGAGCCTGCGTGGGCTTCACTTCACCTCTGGCAATCCGCGCCATGAGGTGAGCTGCCTGAAGCCCCCGTTGTCGTTGGTCTACATGGGGATTGGTCTTGTAGACGATGAGCGCGGTGGAGTGCCGGACGATGCGCTCGGAGACGTTGGCATGGAAGTCGTGAGTCACTACAACTGGCAAATCAGGGCCTGCGGTCTGCCTGACACGTTCGACGATTTCCCCGTCTGCATCGAGGTGTTCTTCGGAGACCATCGCTCCGTGCAAGGCGAGAAGCAGTCCGTCAATATTGCCGGCGTTACGAAGCCGTCTGAGGAGCTCTCCGACGAGGCTCTCAAATGCGTCTGCTGATACAGGTCCGGCTGGGGTTGCCGACGCCATGAGCAGTGGGGAAAGCTCGTAACTACACATTTCTGCTCCCTCGATGAACCCTCCCATCTCGTGATGGTTGTGTCGCCAGGCGTCGATGAGATCCTCTCCGTAATAGATGCTCTGTTGCTGAAAGTCAGCCAAACTGGTTCGCGTATGGCTGAAGCTGTTGGATTCGTGCATGATCCCGCCAATAGCGATTCTCAAAGAGATGCCTCCTGATTGTAGCGTTGGAGAAAACTGCCATTAACTGCGGCGTCTAAAGTTCACGCCACCGAAATATGCGCGACACATTCTGCGTGTAGAATTGCTGTAACGTAATCACGCGAAGGGAGCGGCCCAGTGAAGACAATCCTGATCATTGAACCCCATGCAAATCTGCGTCGGCTGTACGAAGACGCTCTGAGCCGGCTTGGATATAACATCCTCACGGCGTGGCATCCGCGGCAAGCGGAACAGAAGATAGACCTCGGCCAGCCTGACCTGATTATTGTCGATCCTCCTTCGGGCGTCTGTGGTGAAACAAAATCGTGGACCGGCGTGTTTGGTCGTGAGAACCTGCCTCCAATCATTCTCAACGCGGGTGCGGGAGACTCGATCTCGGCGCTGTCCCCCTCTCGTCCCCATTTGTCCCTCTGCAAATCGTCAGAGATAGAGTGCCTGACAGAGGCGGTCTCCCGCGTCCTTGCGCGCCATTGATGCTGCTCCAGTTTGGCGTTTGTTGGTTTATGGTGTGTGCCGACAGCTGCATCGTTACGAAGCGCCGCGCCGGCGGGCCGTCTCCGCCCTTCCGGCAACGGGTGGACGCCCTGTAGTGTATCAGAGCAGGCGCACTTCATGGAACCCTGGGTCAGTGGGTAACGTCAGGCGCGTGTGATTGAGTCCGTCTTGCGGTACCGCTTGCCTGATGGATTGACAGGTGCAATAATGATACGCAATATCCGGGCTCCATACGGGGGGTTGCACCTATGCTGTTTCTACGCGCAGTCGATAACAGAAAGCACGTCCACGCCGTTTTCTTCCAGACGATGGTTCTGGTACTGTCCCTCAGCGCTGTTGTATTGGCTGAGTTGAAGCCTGGGACCCGTGCGCCCTCTTTCAGGGAGAAAGACGTGAACGGCCGGGTCGTCGACTCCAAACAACTGAGTGCAGATGCGATGCTTCTCGACTTCTGGTCGACATGGGCGAAGCCCTGCGAGACTGCAATGCCCCAGTGGGAATCCCTTCACAGGAAATACCGGGGGAAGGGACTTGTCGTCATTGGTGTTGCCATGGATGAGGATCCGAAGTTAGTGGCACCGTACCTAAAGAAACGGTCCATTTCGTACGAAGTGCTTCTGGACGCGCACGGCAAGGTGTCCGACTCTTACAGTGTCCGTGAGCAGCCCACGACATACCTCATTGACCGTCAGGGAATCATCCGCTACGTTTACCCCGGATACAAGCCTGGGCTGGAGAAGACGGTCGAACAGAACGTACTACTGCTGTTGAAGAGGAAGTAGGGTCGGTGCGTCGAGTGCCCCGGTACATTGCGTCGGCGGTGCGGTCGGTGGCGCGCAGTGCGTGGATAATTCGCGGTGATACGAGAGTTCCGCTGGTAGCGCAAAGACCACGTTTTCTTCTATCGCCTCGAGCTCAATGACAGCAGCGTCTCCTGATTGGGAGCAGTAGTCCACCACTTGGCGGACCAGCTCCTCCGGGGCGGATGCTCCGGCTGTGATCCCAACGGCTTCAATCCCCGCGAGCCAAGATGCCTCAATCTCGGTATAGTCATTGATGAGGTACGATGCCGCGCCGCAGTCTCTTGCCACTTCTTTCAGACGCTGTGAATTGGAGCTGTTCTCGGCACCCACAACAAAGATGACTCTGGCATGTTTGGCGAGTTCCTTGACGGCGGACTGGCGATTCTGTGTGGCGTAGCAGATGTCGTCCTTGGGGGGAGAAGTGAGGTTCGGGAACTTCCGACGAAGGGCTTCCACGATCCCGCTTACGTCGTCTACGCTCAGGGTCGTCTGCGTCAGGTAGACGACTTTCTGTGGGTCTGGCACGTCGAGCTGGTCGATGTCCAGAACGTTGGTCACGAGTTGGGTCGCCAACGGCGCCTCACCCATTGTCCCCTCAATCTCGTCGTGTCCCTTGTGCCCGATCAGGACAATCGAGTACCCCTGTCGTGAGAAGCGGAGCGCCTCCAAGTGCACCTTGGTCACCAATGGGCAGGTGGCATCGATAACTCTGAGCCTGAGTTCTTCTGCACTTTCTTTCACTTCGGGTGAAACGCCGTGGGCGCTGAAAATGGTGATGGCTCCCTCCGGCACATTGTCCAGTGTGTCGACGAACACCGCGCCTTTCTTTCGGAGCTCTTCGACGACATGTCGGTTGTGGACAATCTCTTTCCGAACATAGATGGGGGGTGGATAGATGCTGAGGGCTGCCTCAACAATCTCGATGGCGCGTACGACCCCGGCGCAAAACCCTCTGGGTCTGACCAGGTAGACGTGTTTGAGGCTTTTCATGGCTTGCTCCTTGCTGTTCCATGAGGATTCTATTGCACCAACTTGGAGGTGTCAATCTCGCGGAATCATGCGATTGACCGAAGTAGGTCGGCATGGTATGTTTAGGTGACTTCGGGCAGCACACTTCACCTGACCTCGTGCGAGGATTCCTGATTGATGCCGTTGGACACCGTAATTCGATACAGGGAGCAATTGGCCCAGATTGACTTTTGGGTACTCATCGACCTACTGCTGGTTTCCTGGGTGCTGTATCACCTTCTGGTTTTGCTGAAGGGCACTCGCGCGGTGCAACTGGTGAAGGGCGTTCTGTTCCTTCTCGTCGTGTATCAGCTCTCAGACTGGCTTTCCCTGGACGCGTTCCATTGGCTGCTGGGGCAGATGCTGATCCCCGGTGTTGTGGCTCTTGTGATTCTGTTCCAGCCTGAGTTGCGTCTTGCGCTGGAGCAGATGGGGCGCGGTCGCTTTATCCCGGGCACTTCGGCTTTTAGAGGGGCTGTCCCCATCGCGGTTAATGAACTCATTGGGTCGGTGGAGTACCTCGCAGGACACAAGTATGGAGCGATCATTGTGTTGGAGAATCGAGTCGGTCTGCAGGACATTGTCGAGTCCGGCAAGAGAATCAACGGCGCTGTGTCCGCCTCGCTCCTTAACACCATTTTTTATCCCGGCAGTCCGCTCCACGACGGTGCCGTTGTTGTGCGCGGGACGCAAGTACTCGCCGCCGGCTGCATTCTTCCGCTGACGAACCGCGCTACACTGCCGTCTGCCTTCGGTCTGCGCCATCGCGCTGCGCTGGGTGTGAGCGAGGCCAGCGACGCGTTGGTTATCGTCGTTTCGGAGGAGTCGGGGAATATCAGTATTGCCCAAGGCGGAACGATCAATTCGCGACTGAAAGTGGACGCTCTCCGCGACCATCTCCTTTCGTTGCTTCAACCCACAGCCAAGCAACCAACGTCTTCCCGTCGGTGGTTCCGAGCTGGAAACAGAGAGGGTTCGTCATGATCGATTCCTTGAAGCACAACGTTGGGTACAAGGTGGCGGCCTTCGCTATTGCCGTATTGATATGGACCCATGTGCGAAGTGCTCAACACCCCATCGAGAGGAGGTATCTGGAAGTGCCACTTGGGGTCGTGAATCTTCCCGAGAACCTCCAGGTCGTTGAGAGAACAGAGACCGTGAGACTGGCGATTCGAGGATTTCGAGAGGAGATACTGAAGGTTCGTCCCTCTGACATCCGGGCCCAGATTGACTTGGCCGGGACCACTGTTGGACGCCGCAAGCTGAAGGTAACGTTTGTCGTGCCGACATGGGTTCGCGCCGGTGATGTATCGGTGGACCCCGAGGTGGCAGAGGTTGTGCTTGACGAGGTTGTCTCTCACACCTTCGACGTTGAGGTGAGAACAGCAGGGAAGCTGCCACCGGAGTATACGATGAGTCAGCCCGACTGTACCCCAACCCAGGCGACGGTGACCGGACGTTCGGGACTTGTCAGGGAAGTGCGAATCATATTCGCCAAGGTGCATCTTGCGAGTCGGGTCCGTGATATCGATGAGCAGGTGAGTCTCTTTCCCGTGGACAGAATGGGGGTCAAGGTTGCGGGTATTGTCGTCCATCCCCCCACTGCACGGGTGCATATTGGCGTCAGTCAGACAGAGCAGAACAAGAAGATTCGCGTAGAACCGCTCGTGTCCGGGCAGCCAGCCCAGGGATATGAGATTGAGGAGATTACCGTGCAGCCGGCCAGTGTCACGATCAGTGGATCTCCGGAGAACCTGAGAACAGTGCAGAAGGTAGCGACGGATGAAATTGATATTTCCGGAGCAACGGCAACTACCTCGCGACAAGTTGATCTTAGTCAACCGAACGGTCTTCGGTTGACTGAGACCAGCGCTCGTGTCATCGTGGTGTTGCGTCGCCTGCCTTCAGCCCCCGCCCCTCGGCGAGAGAAGATGGACGGTGGAACATAAGGGAATCATTCATGCCGACCTGTCGGCACTACGCGAGATGAAAATTCGGCATGCAAGGATGCAATACGCTTCGCATTCCGCACTCCCCCGATGGTGTCGGGGCAGGCTCCATCCGCATTTTCAAGGGAATCGCCCGTGACCGCTCGGTTACCACGGAAGATGCAAACGGGAGAGAGTTCTTTTCAACCGCGAAGCCGGCAAGGCCGCAAAGAGCCTTTGCGTTCTTTGCGTCTTTGCGATTTATTTTCGGAGGAATGCCTACCAGTGAGAAGCAGCCGTTTCGACTTCCTCGAAATCGGGGATGAACCATTACCGAAGTCCCCTCCCGCACGGGCCACCGTTTCCCCTTGCCCCATCGTTCCTCGCTGCGCAGAGATTGAGGAGATCATCGGCAGCTATGGAAGCGGTGTTGGTGAGTTTAACTCCCTGTGGGGCATTGCCGTCGATGGAGTGGGGGCCCTGTACGTGGCTGACATGCATAATCATCGTGTCCAGAAGATCACGGACGATGGTGACGTGTACACCATTGGTGGCAAGGGCGATGAACCGGGACGCTTCCTTTTCCCCAGCGGAGTCGCCGTGGATGGGGTGGGAAGCATTTATGTTTCTGACCGCAGCAATTCCGCAATCCAGAGGTTCGACGCCCGAGGGCGTTTCATGCTGGGCATCGGTCGGCGCGGGTCGGCCATGTCGTGTCTCGCCAATCCTGCGGACGTTGCACTCGACAATTTCAATAACGTGTGGGTGGTGGATACATCGAACAACCGGGTTCAGCAATTCTCGGCAACCGGCCGCTTCCTGCAATGCGTCGATGGTGGGGACCGTTTCTGCTTCAACCGACCACAGGGCATTACGATCGGTTCGGACTTCTGTGTGTATGTGACGGACACGTTGAATCGGAGAATCGTTCAGGTGCTCCCCGGCCGGCATTCTGTTGGGAAGGCGATTACTGCGGAGGGGAGCCGAACGACGTTGATGGAGCCTTGCGGCATCGCAGCCGACGGAAACGGAAATCTGTACGTAACAGATGCAGCGGCAAATCGCGTGTTGTGTATCACAAACGAGGGATTCCCCTTTGTCCTGGTTGACGGTGAGAACGGGAGCCCCTCGCGCCGCCTCCATCGACCTCGGGGGATCGCGGTGAGTCATGATGGTAGTTCCCTGTACGTGGCCGACTCACTGAACCACCGCGTGGTGCGAATGGGGCTGCACTGAGAAAATCAGCAATCAGGTTGAACTTCCATGCGAACAGGCAAAGAGATTAATCGCGAGATCGACGTGCTCATCCGCGCGCGGTACCCGATCATCTACGTTGTTTCGTGGGAGGAGGATCGTGTTGAGGACGCTCTTCGAGAGCTGGCCGGTACGAAGAAGCAACTGATGGTCTGGTCGGTCACCCGGCCATTTGGCGCCAACCGGCCGTCGGGCAGTGACGCGGCAGTTGACCAAGCGGCGGCCGCGCTGGACTACATTGCTTCTGACTTCGGTAAGGAAGGAACCCCCACTATCTTTCTGCTGAAGGATTTTGATCCCTATCTCGATGACCCCGTGATCGTCCGCAAACTCCGTGATTTGTCTTATGCTCTGAAACGCAGTTACCACACTGTGCTAATTCTGTCCCCCATCCTGAAAGTCCCTCCACACTTGGAGAAGGAGATGACGGTGGTGGACTACGACCTGCCTTCCGTCGAGGACCTCGCACAGGTTCTGCAGGAGTTGTTGCGGCGTGTCAAGGATAACCCCAGCATCAGCGTGCGCATCGACGAACCCGATTGCGAGGCGCTTCTTAAGGCTGCACTGGGACTGACCCTTGACGAAGCAGAGAATGTCTTCGCGAAGTCGCTGGCATTGGACGGGAAGCTCGACGCTCGTGACGTGCAGATCGTGTTGATGGAAAAGAAGCAGATTATCCGTAAGACGGGGATTCTGGAGTTCTACGAGGCAGAGGAGCAGTTTCGAGACGTTGGGGGCATGGACCTGCTGAAGGATTGGCTGCGCAAGCGGGCGGCGGCGTTTAGCGAGAAGGCGCGACGCTTTGGGCTGCCCGAGCCAAGAGGGATTCTCCTTCTCGGGGTGCAGGGGTGTGGGAAGAGTCTGTGCGCCAAGTCCGTGTCGGCTTTGTGGAAGCTGCCCCTCCTGCGGTTTGACGTTGGCAACGTCTTCGGCAAGTGGATTGGCGAGTCCGAGGCCAATATGAGGAGGGCGCTCAAGGTTGCGGAGTCACTGGCGCCGTGTGTTCTGTGGCTGGACGAGTTGGAGAAAGCCTTTGGTGGAGGAAGAGACGACGACAGTGGGGTGTCGTCTCGAGTCTTCGGCTCGTTCCTGACGTGGTTGCAGGAAAAGAAAGCGCCGGTGTTCGTCATCGCAACGGCCAACGATATTGCCTCTCTGCCCCCGGAACTCATGCGCAAGGGCAGGCTGGACGAGATATTCTTTGTGGACCTGCCTGGCGACAAGGAACGGGAAGACATCTTCAGAATCCACCTGCAGAAGCGGCGGCGCGATCCTGCTAAGTTCAACGTCGAGTGCCTCTGCGCGGAGTCGCGTGGCTTCAGCGGCGCGGAGATTGAGCAGGCAATCATCGCCGGGCTGTACGATGCCTTCGATGCCAAGCGGGATGTAACCACCGAAGACATCGTGGGAGATCTGCGAGCGACGATTCCGCTCTCCCGAACGCGCCGGGAGGAAATCGAGTATCTGCGCGAATGGGCGTCGACGAGAGCGCGGTGGGCGTCGTCGGTGCGGCTGAGTGAGCATGCAAACATTGAGGATGGAGTGAGCGAGGCTGTTGGTGAACGGATGGATCGGGAGGTCGGCGACGACACCTCCGCTCCCTTGGATCCCTCGAAGCTGGTGGGGTAGCGATCCCTCAATCCCTCAATCGTACTGAATGGACCAGACCCCCGGCTTCGTTGATCCGAACTTCTGCCATTTCACGTGGCCGTCCCCGAAAGCGGCATTGAAGCCGTCGTTGTGACGGTCGGACACTCGAATGTCGCCTGTCACACCGTGGTCGGTGTGATCTTCTTTCCAGATAATGTAGAGTGTATTATTTCCGTCTTCCTGTCCGTCAGCAAACATGAGCGTCGTCGCCGGGTCCTCAATTTCAGCCAGAGCCACCGGGTCGGTTGAGCTGGCGCCGTTCTGACGATATCCCGTCTTGCCCGCGTTGTCCCACCCTGAAGTGATCCATTCGTTCGATCTGATCACGTTGTACGCGTAGGAGTTCCCTGTTACAACATCAGGGTCATCGTTGGGATTCTGAATTCCGGAATCATCTGCCGATGGACAGAGATAGACCTGCAGGTTCTGGGTGTAAGGATGGATCAGACGCGGCCAAGTGTTGTTCCCAGCGCTTGCGTAGGGATGCACCTCGTCATAGTCCTGCACGTACATCAGCATGGCGGTGCTAAGCTGCTTCAGATTGCTCTGGCAACTCGCTGTTCGAGCCTTCTCTCTCGCCTTTGCGAAGACGGGGAACAGGATTGCTGCGAGAATCGAGATGATGGCGATAACCACCAGCAGCTCGATCAGAGTGAAACCGGAGCGGTTGGACGTTTGCGTTTTTCTCATCGTGGACTGCTCCTCCTTCTGCGGTTGGGCAGATGTAATGCTTATCATGATTCCCTTTTGGCTGTCGTCTCAAACGCAATTGCCGATATTCTACTCCGTTTGCCGTGGTGTCCGTGAGGCAATTCGCGTGGGACGACAGCAAAATTGGCGTCCGAGCCAGGGGTATGGCCGAGTTATCCACAGTCGAGGGGTCGGGGGGGGCAGCCAAATTGGGATCAGACTGGCGTGCGCCTCCGTGATGTCGGCACGGGAAGCGCGCTACTCGACTCCTCCCGTAATGGTAATGGTCTCGGGTTCCGCGTTGGGCGCAGTGACGCGGACGCGATTGACTCCCAGAGAGACTTCGAGTAGCTCCATCTGAGCGACGCCCGCAGAATCGGTTTTTGTCTGCCCAGATTGTTTACGTTCGGCGAGCCGCCCGCTGCCTAATTCTACCGTGAATGTCACCGTGATCTCGGGCACAGGTCGTTTGCGTTCAGTGGTCACGATGGCGGTGATGACGGATGATTTGCCGACGGGAACCCAACTTGGATTGGACCCGACGATGATGTGCAGGACGGGTGTTGGTTCCTCGCTTCCTGTGCCCGGTGGCGCGTGCGTGGTCCCGGCAGCATGTTCCGTTTCCGGAGTGGTGGATGCGGTCGGTTCCGGGCCGACGGACGGTGTGCCGACGTGAATCGCCAGCGCGGGAAACTGAATCCTCCGCAGGGCGTCGTTCCCGGAATCCACGAGCCACACCGAACCGTCCGGAGCGATGGACAGATTGCCGGGCTGGTTAAATTCGGCCTTTTGTCCCTTCCCATCGCGTGCCCCGGCTTTTCTTCCTCCGCAGACAGTTCTGACGGTTCCGTCTGAAGCGATGTGGACGACGCGGTGGTTCTCGCGATCCGCGACGAACAATCCGGCAGTTCCCGCCGACACCAGACCCGCGGGAATGTTGAATTGCGCGGTGATGCCCCAGCCGTCGGCCCGGCCGGGCTGTCCATTGCCTGCCAGTGTCACGACGTTATCTCCGTCGATCTGCCGCACACAGTGGTTCCCCGAGTCGGCCACGTACAGTCGTCTGTTGGCGCTATCGCTGCAAACATCGATGGGCGTTGAGAAACGCGCTTTCAGAGGTTCCCCGTCCTCCAGTCCCGCAGTGCCCACCCCTGCGACAGTGGACGCCACACCCTTGCTGTCGATCTGCCGGATGCGGTGATTGCCGGAGTCTGCTATTAGCAGGTTCCCCTCAATGCCCAAAGTCAGTCCGGCCGGTCGGTTGAACCGGGCCTTGCTCCCGGGCCCGTCTGTGAAACCTGGAGTGCCAGTGCCAGCGAGGACACTGCGCGTCCCATCCAGATTGACGACAAAAATTCTGTGGGTCCCCGCGTCGGAAATAAAGATTCTCTCTTTGCCGTCAACGGCGAGGTCGTAGGGGAACTGACAGGCAGGCACATCGCCGCGTTCTGTCGAGAGATCGATCACACGGGCATACACGCCGTCCTGGGTGAGGACGATGACCCGAGCCGGGGAACGAGCCAGAACGAATGCGCTCCCATCGGCCCCGAACGCGACCGAGTTTACGTGTTCGATGGATTCTCCTAACTCCGACCGCGCGCTTACGGTCGAAACGATTGCCTTGTCAGAACCTTTCGCAGACGCGCCGTTTTCCCCCGGTGGGAGTACCAGGCTGATCGCCGTCGAGATTGTCAGGAGCAGAAGTGCTCGGTTCATCGACAGTCGCCCCGAAGACAGTGTGTGGGGAATCGGGGAGTCGTCATTCGGTTGATCGCTACTCCCTGCCGGAGTTCACCATAGACAGCCTATTTTAGCGGTAGCCTGATCGGTTTGCCCGTCTTCGCGGATTTGTCAGCAGCGAAGATGATCTCGTGGGTCTTGTACGCATCTGCAAGGTTGAGAGACGATTCCCGGTCGCTCAGGATGCAGTCAATGAGATGGTCGATTTCTCCCTGGAAGGGATGATGAGTGACGTCGCCGCTGTCTGGCAGAATGGTGGGTATGGTGACCCACCGATCCTTCAGCAGCCCGGGATACTTCTTTGTAGAGTGTATCTGGTTGTTACGGATGGTCCCTTCGCTGCCGCAAAGCATGATGTTAAAGACATAGGGCATTTTGCAGTCGATGAGCGATGCGACCTTGCCAACGGAACCATTCGCAAACTTGATGATCGTGACCGAGGTGGAGTCATACTCGTAAGGTTGGAAGTCCTGACAGCAGCTTTTTGTCGAGAAGGATGCAACCTCCGTCGCTTCCTGTTGCACGAAATAGCGAAGTCCATCCAGCGCGTGACATCCGGCGGAAAGAAGGGAACTCCCGCCGCCTTCCTTCTTGATGTTCCATGCGAATTGACCGTACCAGGGGCCGATACCGTGGTAGTAGTCGACTTCGGCATAGTGAATCTTGCCGATGGCCCCATCGGCGATCAGCGCCTTGATTGTGTCAAACAGGGGGTTCCAGTGAAGCACGAAGCCCACAACGGTCTTGACGCTCGCCTCGTCCACCGCCTCCGACATCTTCTTGAGATCGCGGAGGTTGAGCGCCACAGGTTTCTCAATGAGGAGGTGCTTATTGGCCTTGGCCGCGAGGATGGTCTCCTGGGCGTGCAGGTTGCTGGGGGTGCAAATGACGACAATATCTACCGAAGGGTCGTCCAGCAACTGACGGTAATCGGTATAGATGCTGCACTCAAGTCCTGCCTCGTCAGCTTTGCCGCGAGCGCTGCTTTCTCGGCGGCTGCAGATGGCAACGACTTCGCATTCCTTGTTGTTCGTAAAAGCCCGGATGTGCTCACTGGAAACCCAGCCCGCGCCGTGAATACCGACTCCAAGTTTCGCCTTTGCTCTGTTGGCCATGGGTGGTTTGCCTCCTCGTGATTGTAAACGTGTGACCCAAAGATAGCACAATACGGTGGCGCTGTAAATCCGGGAATGCAGGCACGCACGCAGCACGCATGGAGTTGGCGCTGCTAAATATAGCCCTGCAACTTGTACGCAAGAAGTCCCACATACTCCCGAAGCGCAGAGGTTGATCCTTGCAGGGAGGTGGCGTCAGGGATGAGGGAGAATGGGTCGTAGTTTGAGTGGTGTCCACGAAAGTCAACGGCGCAGGCGGAGGGTCGCAGCCCCAACCGCCGGAAGCATCCCAATGCCCTTCGCATGTGGAAGGCGGAGGTGATGAGTACGACATCGCTGAGATCGCGGCCGGCGAGCAATTTCGCTGTCTCGATTGCATTTTCGCGGGTGTTACGGGAGCGAGAGTCCACCAATATCCGCTCGTCCTCTATCCCGAGGTCCATCGCAAGGTCGCGCAAGAAGACGGATTCCCTTTTGGATTGCTCGAATAGGTCCCCGCTCCCTCCGCTGAGGATCAGTATCGCACGGGGATGACGTCTGGCCAGTTGCAGCGCCATGATCAGACGGTCGCTGGACTCAGTCAGTTCAATCCAACGGCTGGACGAATTGATGGCATCGGACATCCCCGCCAGAACCATGATCGCGTCGGGACGGGGGAGATTGTCCCGCGAGCCTCTGAAAGGCGATTCCAGCGGCGACAACAGAATATTCGCAAACGGCTCGATCGAGCAGAGATACAGCCAGCAAGCAGCGGTGCCAATTAGTATCTGGGAGACACGCCGACGCCTATTATGGAGAAGGCACGCGATGGCGAAAATGAGGGTCGCGAACGACAGCGGGTAGACAATGAACGCGAGAACCTTTGACAGCAGATAGAACATGGATGTGCTTACCCTTCGACGGCCCTCGTGAGCTGGCCCCGGGGGGCGGTGTCCGTTTCTTGATGACTGACGTGTGCGCCTGTTTGCCCATTCGTTACGGTGGTGAGCCCCGTCAGGGCGATGACGGTTGGCGACGCTTCTGTGTCGGTTGATCGGACACTTACTGTATCGATGACCTGGTCAGGGGTGGGATTCTCCCACACAAAGGCGGATACGGACACCGGGGTTCCCGCTACGGTTGCGCCGTGCCAGACGGCTGCCCCGTCGGCGTTCGAGTGGACCTCGTCGTCCCATGCGTATATGTTCTCGCCATAGACAATATCGATGGTCTGCGTGTTGCCGCCGGAGAAGGTGATTTGGATCTCTCCAATCTTGGTTCCATCGGCAACTCGCCAGCCACAGGTGTGCAGGAATGCGAGTGCGTTGGCCTTGCGCCCAACAGGAATCGCGATGTTGTCCGGGAACTGCTGTGGTTCGGTGTAGGTTCCCCTCAACATCGCCGCTGACGCGGCAATGCCTCGACGACGAGACGGGATGTCAAACAGGAGGCTTCCGAGGCGCGTCATGCCGACGGGCATCCTTCGGAGGTCGAAGCGCAGTCCATATCCGAGCCAGCTTCCTGCACGTCCGGTATCCATCAGTTCAATGTTGGTTATGGGGTTCAAGTCCACGATAAACCCGGCCTGCGCGGTTCGTACAGCAGGCTTGCGGGAGAGGGACTCCTGCAGCACCTGTGAAGGTCGGTAAGTAAACTGCTCAATGGGAGGGTTCCCGGAGCTCCAGAAGTAGTCCGCCGCAACAATGTACGCTGAGATCTGGTTGACCTGCCGTTGCAGGGCCGTACGATTCCCCCGGTAGCCAGTCCATGTAGTTTGCAACATCCCAAGAGCGTCTGCCTGTTTAGCTGATTTGCTGAAGTAGAAGATGTTCCGACGGTTGTGCCAGGTTGCTCCGATGACAGGGAACCCCTCGCGAACGAACATTCTTGCGCTGGGATAGTCGCGATAAGGGTTATAGTGCCAATCGCAGATAGTGATGTCCCTGGAGATTGCAGGTCGGGACTGGTAGGTGTCATAAGGCAGCCCACCGTGGGCGGCATCCTGCGCTTCCGAGGGCGCAAGCAACATGTCACCCCACATCATGGTTCGCACTTTCCGTGCGTCCAGGTACTGCTGGAGCAGGCGAACATTCTCTGAGAACAGCAGTGACGCCGGACGCCCCGCGCACCTTTTGCACTTTCCGAACTGACCCTTGCGGGTGATCTCATCATGCCCAATATGGAGGTACTCGGGCTGGAAGACGTCGATGGCCTCCTGGAAGATGTCAAAGAGAAAGGCGTAGGAGTTGGGGTTAGACGGACAATACGAATAAACCTGGTCGGGTTCTTCCACAAGGTCGAGGTTCTGCCCGTTCGCGAACATCCATTCGCAGTGTCCCAGGGACTGGACGAGAGGCGTGATACGGATGAAGTATTTCTCCGCCAATTCTTTGAGTTGGCGCATCTCTTCTTTTGTCATGCCCCACGGTTGGTGGATCTCCGGGTGGCTGTCCCACTTGGCGTATTCGCACTCCAACACGATATTGTTGATCTTGTGTTTGGAAAGAACTTTCGTGATCAGTTCTCCAATCCACGTGCCCGCGTCGTCATCGGCTAGCAAATGGACTCCGCGAAATTCGAAGTCCGGGGAGTCGTGGATCAGTCCGCCGGTAACGATGACCATTCCGTCCTCGCGGGGGGTGATCATCTGGAGCAATGTCTGTGTCCCGTAGAAGGTGCCGGCTCGATCGCTTCCGCAGACGAGGACATAGTTCTCCGTTACGCTGATAACATACCCCTCGGGGCCGGGGTTTTGTGGGGACACTTCAATTTTCTCGCGACGGCAGATGAGATCGGATCCGGGGTGGATGTTTGTTTCTCCGAGAATGATGCAGTTCTTTGGCATCCGCGTCCCCGATGGAGGAACGGACCCATCCCACGGAAGCGCGCGGATGCGGATGCCGTACACTTGCTCCAACTCCTGGCGCAGAAGGTCCGCGATAAGAGTGTCGCGCTCCGTGGGTCTGGGAGGAAGGTAGATGACCGTGTCGTCCGTGAAAATGAAGTCCTGCTTTCGTGCCTCAAAATGCTGCGGGGTTGGCACCAGTAGCAAAGGCTTCTCGGTAGGCACACGCGCGTTACTGATTTCCGATTGCGAGATGGCCGCGGGCAATGCCAGTGGGGGAAGCGGGGATATCTGGGCCGGCGCCGATGATGAGAATCGGAATTCGGCCCCAACCGTTACCTCTTTTCCCGTCGGCAATTCCGCTCCCGGAACCCCGAACCAGAATACCGACTTCCCCGATTCCACCGCCCAGTGTTGCCCGCGTGAGTCAAGCAGCGTGAGGACAGGATAGTCGCCTGTCGCTGTGAAGTGCCAGTCGCCCAACCGAGTATTGATCCATAGTCGGCTGAACTTGGACTCGAACGGTGGAACTCGCGTGTTGTGCAACGAAGGGGCAACCGGCAGGAAGCCGCCGGGCTTATTCGCGGCCAGAACGCTGGCATATTTCCGACCTTTGATGGGGTTTGCATTCAGGAACCCCATGGCAAATTCCACCTTCGCATTGAGTTGCTGCGAGGCTCGGTAGGATAGACGAAAGGATACCAAGTTGCCATTTACGAGTTCCGAGGGGGGGGAAGGTTGGGATGGAGACACTGTGATATGGAGGGTGTAAACGAAATTCGTGTTGGCGGCGGCACCTTCGCCCGTCGGCGGAATGTTGGATATGGTTAGCGCCTTCCCTCCGTCGGTATCCGCGACGGTCACGGTGGGAGAAGTTTCGGCAAGGTTGAAATAGATTCGCTTCCATGCACTGTTTACGACGCGGAGGTTGGACCCGTCAATGATGGGAATTCCGTGGTCGTTCAGGACAAAGCCGCGTTCCGGCGAGAACGAGAAGACGAGGCTCCCCAGTTTGAGGGGGCCAGGATATCGCTGGGATTCCGGTTCTGCAGCGGCCTGTTGAGCGTGCAGTTGGAGGGAGGGGCAAACCAGGACGCAGAGCGCGCCGGTGAGCGCCCATCGAGTGGAACACCGAGAAATAAAGGACAATGTCATACTCGTCAAGGTTGAGAATCCACGTTTTCTGCCGTTGGATAAAGCTTCAGCTTTGTCAATCAGCCGATCCGCCTCGCCCGCGACAAAGCTACGGCAAGTGCATGTTGGGAGAGGACAGCGTCCAATGCGATAGCGCAGGGCCATTTCTTAACCTTGTCGAGTAGCCCATCCGGACTTAGTCGAGGACCGCAATAGATGCCGCAAGATACCTGTCAAAATATACCAGAACCAAACGGTTGAGTCAATGGAGAAGGGGTGGGTGTAAGTCAGATTTGTGATAATCAGTCCTATCCAGCCCAGCCGGAACCATCGGCGTCTCGTCGAATGAAAATATTATTGCGAGAACCCCTATACCGCGCGTGCGGCGGTATTCGTGAAGGCAGAAACTGACGCCTGGGGATGACATCTAGTGCGTCGTTTTGGAAGTTCCCCCACAAAAGGACACCGGATCGCTTCAGCGTCCGGTAGCTCACACAGGCAGCTACACGATGGAGGCTACCCTCCTTTTCTCCCTTTTCAACCCGTCCCGGGCGCCCGGGA
>MNXM01000148.1 GCA_001872605.1 Armatimonadetes bacterium CG2_30_59_28
CGCGCAACCTCTTCTTCAATCCCCCCGGACTTGTTCCGGGGGAAGGTTAGGTTCGCGCTACAACCCGGACAAGAGGGGCTTTCCACTCCTCCGGTTAGCGTGGTCCTAACCATCCCCCGAAACCAAGTTCGGGGGGATTACCGAATCAATCGGGTATGTCCGTCTTCGTTTCAGCAGGGACAGTATTTTTGACGACCTACTTACTCGACTGTTGTGATTTGGCATTAGGCGTGCGAAACAATTAAAGTTACACCGAACGCAGCGGACTCACAGAGTCCGATGCTGCAGGATGCGCTGGATCGAAGGGTGCCCTTTTCGGTGGCTTTGTTCGACAGAACCTGCGCTTGGTGTTCGGCTGAACTTGACGCGGAATTATTCCCATCTTCCGCTTTAAGGATTTTGCCTGGGCTTGAAGTGCCGCCAACGCCCACTTCGGGCGGCAAACTGCTGGAAAATCAGTTGCATTAACCCACGATTCCACCGCTTGGAGCACTTTCATGGCCTGGTTCGACGATGATGAAACGCTTAAAGCGGAAGATGGGATTATTGTCGGACGAGTTCTAAGCGACGCCTCAAGGCGCTGATGCTCTTATCAGCGCCCGAAGCACGCATCAGCGGGTTGCTGGGCCTCCCGGAGTTCCTTTTTTTCCGGGAGGTCCTCCTTCTCCAAGTGTGTGTGGCATCCTATCGGGAGAATCTGAGGCTCCCCATGATTCGGCTGAACTCGTCATTGACATCCCTGTGACGGGACGCGTCCGCAGACAGAGTCATGGCGAGAATGTAGTTCTCCTGCCTCACATAGACGCACCGGTGGATCAGCTCCACACCAGCTACGACGGATCGGCATTCATCCTCAATGCCGATCGCGCCATCCCTGTTGAAGGCGATAGAACGTTCGCAGGCGTGGAACTGTCGGGCGTGGTACTGCTGCCTGAAGGCCGCAACGGTGACAGTCGGTGAGAGTGGAAATACGCGCAGTACTCCTGACAAACGCCTGCGCCGGTCCTGCAGCCGAATGATGGTCTCTGCCCTATCCTGACTGTATTCCCACTGCCCCCGCAACTGCAGGCGAAAGTCCCATTTCCTCCGCGACGTAGTTCGAGTGCTCACACTCAGTTGCCCTGTCGATGGCTTGTGGGTTCGTGGGGACGGGATAACCTGTCGGAATCCGGGCGAAGGAGGATACAGCACGGCCCGTGAAAGGCTTTGCGCTGACGAGTCCTTGATTAGAGGAGTCGCCATGGACAACTGACCGAATTCCGCGATGAACTCCTGTCGTTCAGAGTCGGCAGCCCGGCCCAGCGACGCGAGTATTTCCGCGTATTGCCGTCGGGTGGGGATGTCGTTGGGGTTCAGGTGAAGGGAGCGTCGAAGCTGTACCGCGGCGTCTTTGGTCAGTCCCTTTCGAGCGTAGGCCTTCCCTGCTTCCGCGAGCGCTGTTGCCCGCGCGGCCTGGCGCCCGACAGCGTTCAATGCCCGCGCATGGGAAAGATGGTACGACGCGTTGTCGGGCGCCAGACGAGCCGCCAGTCGCAGAGACTCAATGGCTTCCGGCCAGTGCCCCTTGCCCGCTGAGGCTTCTCCCACCTGATACTTCCACGCCGCGATCGACATACGTTTATTCCGGTGCAGAGAACCCCACAGAGAGACCCCCCCGCCCGCGTAGCGCAATGCCTGCGAAACACCCGTCTGCGCCACAAGGATATTGACCAACCTTCTCTGCGGGGGCAGGATGAGCGCCCCACGGTAGTAGAGGGCGGTGGATGATCCGCCGTCCAGATTGATTGCGTGCACGCACCCCGCGCGTTCCGCGATCCTGGCGATTTCCTTTAGCGTGACAGGCTGGCGGACGGTAATGAACAGAAGTTTGTTGTTCCTCCGGACGCCCACTACGGCCCTCGCGGCGCGCCCGAGCACTCCCGGGTCGCCGAATCGCTCCCTTGCCGGTAGCAGATCGACGCGCCCGTCGGTTATCAGCGTTGGCCCAGCCGCAAGGACTGTCTCGTACCCCGTCCAGTCCTGCAGCCTCCCATACGGCACTCGGCGGAAAGCGACCCGGTTGTCGGGTGTCAGTGCGATGGCGCTGCCTATCCCGCCCGCGTACCGCATTCGCCCATCCACCACAATGTCGCCGATGGGGAAGAGAGAGGTCGTCGAGAAAAACGTCCCCGTAATTGCCGCGTCCGCTCCCGATCGACGCACCATCGACAGAAACGGCTCATCGTGTCCAGGAAACCCCGCCGCGAGTTCCACGGAAACTTTCACCGTAGGGTCATTCAGGTCGATCGCCACCATGTGCGTCCACACACCCAGCACCTGTCCATGGAGGAGCCCGATACTGTTGTTGGAGGCGGCACAGTCAGGCGGAGAAGTTAGCATCATCCCTGTCGGTAGACAGAAGAGAAGCAGCAGCCACCGCAGGAGAGAAACGGGAACGAGGTGGGGAGGTGCAGCACGGTTGCACGGTGTCACGGTATCGGGAGACGAAAGGAACGAAAGACGGGATGAACGTAATGTGCCAGTGCCTCCATTCATCCAGTCTCCCCGTGCGAGTCCTGCGGTCATGTGATCCCGGTACGGATACATAGGATCGTGAGACCGGTATGAGATATACTCGTTAAGGTTGAGGAATGGCCTTGCGGAATCTGATTGAACGCTGTCCTGCCCCAACATGCACCTGCCGTAGGATAAAGCTCCAGCTTTGTCAATCCGCAGACTCACCTCACCGGGAGACAAAACTGGAGCTTTATCCTACGGCAGAAGACGTGGATTCTCAACCTTAACGAGTATACGTACCGGCAATGGATGACCATCCTCCCCCAGATGATGCGAGATTTGCGCTGCGGAGGGCTTGCGCGCTGCAAGCCCCTACAGGTCTCGATTTTGGAGAGACCGCCCACCCAGTGGAGTTCGATCCTGCGCCATCAGGTCGGAGACGGTCTCCACGTATTGGAAAGCATCGAGAATCTCATCCACCGTGATCTCACCCATCGCGGAGAGGCGTACTCGTTCGTCGTCGGAAACGGCCTCGGGAACCGGGGGGCTCAACGCCCGCAGCCGTTCCCTGGAGGTCTCGCCGTAGCTATCCGGATCGAGGTCCGCTGCTCTGAGATAGGCTTTCCGGGCCTCTCTTATATCCTTCACATTCTCAAGGATGGAACCCATCCACCAGTGGAGTTGAGCATCGAACGGACCGTTGACCAAGCCCCGGCGCATTGCCTCGACTGCCCGACGGCATTCCTGCTCGAAATTCAGCGGATCCTGCACTACCTGACTCCCACTGCCCGGGTCGAATGAGGTGTAGTACTTGATGGCCCGCATGTAGAGGTTGTACCCCAGCGAGAAATGCAGGAGGGGCCGATCGCATCCCTCGATGATGGCCGCGTCGAGACTTACGACCACGAGGTCCACGCGCCCTAATTGGTAGAAACACTCTGCGCACAGCAGGTGTCTCACCACTGCCACGGACCCGGAGCAATCCTCCAACGAAGCCAACCTCGCGAGGGTCTTATGCAGGTCAGCCGCTTTCTGCCCGTAGATCATTGCCCATTCGGGCAGGTCGGCCGCGTCGTGCAGGTTTGCATCTCGCAGCGCCTGGTGGTGCTCGAGTTCCGCCAACAGAAATCTGTTGTAGATGTCATAGAGATTAACAACTTCCGTGGGAGAGTTCTCGACCCACTCAAGGATTAGTCGGTAGAACGCTCGACAAAAAGGGGAATACGAATCAAATGAGTCGAGAGCGTTCAGTAGATGCGTGGCATCCGCGTAACCGTTGCTCCATTTCATGCAGGCTCACCTTCCTGGACAGATTACTTACAGCGACGTTTGCTTTGATGATGGCTGACTTGAGCGGAAGGCGGGGCGCCCGGTTCCGAATCTCCTCTCGTCGGGAGGGGGTCGGAGACGATGGGCGCTCCTGCTCAATCAGAGAGATGCCTGTTTTCCAAAGGTGATTTTAACGGTGTCAGTAGGGCAAGTCAAGGCAGATACTCCCCAATTGACCCTTTTCTGCCGTCTGAAGACCAGCTATCCACAGGAATGTGGCACGACTTGCTGTTCTGTCGAGTTGCGGGGCGATTTTTCACGGATCGGCACGATACCGCGCATTGCGGAGAACGACCTACCCAGTATCGGGTGAGGGCGGGGCTGTGTCCCCCGAGCCCTGTGCCGCGCGCTGATTGCTGACAATGGAACGGACTCTCAATATGTACAAAGAGGATCCAAATTCTCTCGGCATGTGGTATACTTCGGCGCAGTGTGATACGCGCAAACTGTGCCAACCAGCGAACCCGGAGCCTCGCATCGGGAAGACAGCACGGTTGTGATTGCTGGGAGGGAGTCGAATGTTTTCTGCCACTCTTTCGTCATCCAGTCATTCTCGGAAAAGACCCGCACTTGCTTTTTGTGTTGTTTCCGCCCTTCTCTATCCCTTCTCCTCGTATGTGCTTTCACAGAACATGACGCAGACGTTGACTATCAGCGTCCCGGCTAACCAGCGGCTTACGCACACTGGGATTCAACTGAAGCCCGGAATGACGATCCAGGTTGCGGCTTCCGGGTTCATCGAGGCGGCCGGTGAGAAAGACGCGCGGACTGAGTACCACAAAGTCCCGCCCGAGGGAAGGAAGGGGCTGAAGGGATCGTTCCCCGTGCCGCGCGCTCCTGGACTTGGGCTATTCGCAATGCTGGAGAACGGAAGAACTGTCTTTGTGGGCAAAGGCGGGCAGATGACTCTCCGGGAACGGATGGGATGGAGAACTGCTCTTCGGGATCAACGATGATGATCCAAGTGATAACTCCGGTGAATGGGCCGTCACGATCACGATCAGCGGCGAGGGCGTCGCAATTCCTGATGATGCCGAAATGGTGCCAGTGGATGAGGGATCATCAAGCGCAACCGGAACGGGTGCGGACGTCACCCCGACCGCCGTGACAACCACAACGGGGGAAGGGACTTCTGCCGTTTCCTCCCCCAACCCCCCCCACCCCGCTGCTCCCGTTACGGGTCTGGTGATCGATGCCAATGGGATGGGTGTAAAGCGGTCCATGAGTCCCGCCATCTTCGATGAGCAGGGGAATCTCATCTATCCTACCCCGGAACTGAAGTTTGACAGCAATCAGTCGTTGGTGTCCTATCTGGCATCCGCAGACCAGGCACCAAAATCGCGGGTCGGTGGTAATCCACTCACGATCCAAGCCATCAATGTATCAGGCGCGGCGCGGACGGCCGTTGTTGTCGGCAGCGGTGACGCGGAGCGCATCCGCCAGGAAGATCAGAAGCACGGTTTTCTCAAAAAGCTGAGCGTGGCTTTCCTCATTGGCGCGAAACCGCCAAAGCCTCCAGAAGAAACAACCTCGCCCGAGAGCCAACCCCCCACGCCTCCCGCGACCACCCCCGCGACACCGCAGAATCCTCCGGCCCAACCGGCAACTCCTGCGGAAACAGCTCCTCCTGCTCAACAAGGAGGGAGCCTTGTGATCCCCTCGATCCTGAACCGGCCCGATCCGGGGATGCCCGCGGGCGCGCTGCAAAGCTCTTCGGTCGCCGGGGGGACGATGACCGTCAAGTACGACACTTCCTGGCAACTGACCGGCGAGGGCGAATCGTTCCTGCGCCTCTCCGCTGCGAAAGACTCCGACCTAAGCGCATGGATCGACTGGCGTGACGCGCCTGCAGGTGAGACGCTGGACGCCCGCGCCCAAAGGCAACTGGAGCGGCAAAAGGAAAGGTCGGCTCAAGTGGAGCAACTGCCCAATCGCAACATCGCGGGTGTTCCCGCTTTCCAAATCGCCTGGGTGGATCGGCTTGATGACCGCACCGTTGAGACACTCCATATCGAGTGGCTGGATGGCGGCAAGCAATTCCGGGCGCTGCTTTCTGGTCCCTCTGGATCGTGGCAACAGCAAGGCGACAAGGTATTGCAGTTACTGAACGGTTTCAGCAAAGAAAGGTAACAGCCATGCGCCGATTTACCCCGCATGCGGTCGCACTTGCCGCGTGTCTCCTCTTCTCCTCTCAAGCAAGCCCGCAAACTTCCGGCGCGTCAATATCCCGCGCCGACGAATGGGTTATTTATTCCACTGAAGTCGGTTGGCTGCGCGTGGGTACGCTCGTCGAGTTTGAGGCCAAGTGGAAGAAGAAGGACGAGATCAATGGAGGCAATTCGGAGGAGCCGCTGAAGAAAGACCTCCTCGCTCGCGGGTTCACCACACGCGACGAGTCAGTGAAGGAAGTCTGCGACCACCTGACGAAAGTGCAGCTTCGCCACGCTCCGCCGACGGGGGGAGGACCGGCGCGCTACCTGACAGGGGTCTTCCGCAAGGAAGAGTACCAACTACGCCTGTCTCCCGGGTTCGACCAGGAAGGGACGGAGTTGATGTCTCGGACGGGGAATTTCTACAAGGGGCTGGAGTACGACTCCGACGCCGAGCTGGCCGCTGTCCGGTCACACGGAATTACGCCGCGTCACGTTTTCGGCCGGAAGCAATGGCTGGTGCACTCCCTCGGCCATGGAAGCGTGGACGGACCCGTGAAGGAAGACCGGTGGATGTGTGTCTCCGGCCAACCGGCGACGAATGACAAAGGGGAGAGTTGGGTCGAGCTTGCCGATGGCTACGGCGGCACCAGCACCTACGGCCTCAAGGAAGTGGAAGGGCCGTTTCCGGACAACTACACTCTCGCCAAAGTGATGAAGAAGTACAAGCTGCAGCAGGTCGATCTCTGGCCACCGGTGACCAGCGCGGTCGGACGGGACGTTCAGCCCCGCGTGAACGCCGATGAAATCCCCGACAACCCACGAGACTTCGGCCGCGCCGCTCTCCCCGCGCAAGTAATCCACACCGACCCGGCGTTGCAGGATTGGGTGATCTATTCCGTCGAAGACCGCTGGCTGCACCTGGGGACACGGGTTGAGTTCGACAAGCCGGTGATGAAGAAGGAAGTGCTCTGGGGGGGCACGAGCGAAGAACCGGCCTCCAAGAAACTGCTGGCGCCGCCGGAAGGGAGCAGGCAACAGTTCTTCTCGCGACGACAGGCACTCGCCGCGCTGGTTCCCTTCCTGTCGGGGATATCAGTGTCGTTTGATCCGTCGAACCAGCCCCGCGAACTCGTTGTGGCAACATACAACGGGAAGAAATACAATCTTCGCCTGGAGCGAGGAGCCGACCCGGACTACACCGTGCAGTATCTCTCCTTTGCGTATGATTTCGGGGGCAACGTCAGAACGTTGCGGGAGACCGATAAGAGCATCACTCCGCGGAAAACCTTCAAGGAAACCTGGCTGGTACACGCCACCGGACACGGCACCTACTCCGGTCCCGTGAAGGACGACCATTGGATGATGGTCACCTCCAAGCCGGATACCGAGAAAGGCGGTTTTACGGTGCCGGACGGCATGGGCGGGACCTTCGGATACTCCGCGGACAAGATTATTGGTCCGTTCACAAACAACTACGATCTGATCGCAGCCTTGCGCCCTCTCAGCAAACAGGACCAGCGTGTGAAGTGTGTTGGGCTGTGGGGCGAAGACCGCGGCGTGTGCGTGGCCGATATCCCGGAGGGCATTACCCCGACGGACCGAGGCAGCGCGGCGAAGCCGTCTTCTCCCTCACTCCGAAAAGTGACTCCGGCTTCCGCGAAGCAGAACGACACACTGGGCGTCACTTTTCTTGCGAAAAACGTGGAGCCGGGATGTCGCGTCACGCTGGGGAACGGGCTGAAAGTCAAAGATCCCACCTATTTCGGTCGCGATGCCGAGTCCGACTTTCATCAGTGGCAGGCCACTGTGGAGATCGACAAAGATGCCGCTCTGGGCAAGCGAACGCTCACCGTCTTCAACCCGGACGGGGGAAGCGCCGCTCTGCCGGACGCCTTCGAGGTGGTGGAAGGCGGAACGCCCGCGTGTCCTCCCGTCAAGCTGATCGTTCCCGCCGCAGCGCGTGACCGGATCTCCCGCGCCACCACCGATGATCAGATTCCCAACTCCATCTCCGACCCGCAGGAACGCCAGCGGTTGATTGACAAGCTGCGGCAGCAACGCGACCAGTTCTTTGCCGCTCTGGTAGCGATGGAGAACGGTCGCGATACGGCGGACGATTACCGGAAGCAGATCGAGCCTGTGGTGAAGGACATGGCGCGTCTCGCCCCTCAGAGCGACGCCAAGGAGTACAAGGACAAGCTGACCACTCGCATCGCGCTGGAGAGTCTGCAACGAGAGTCAGAAACCGAGTACGCCAAAGGGATGCTCTACCTCGTCGACGCCTTCAGCGAGGAGGAAGCCAAATCGTTTTCCCACTCGTTGCGGGAGCGCGCGGTGTGTCTCGGCGAGCGGACGGGACAGGCGTTTGATGAGATGCGCAAGTGGAACTACGTCGTCTATTGGGAAGACTGGCGCACTCGACAGCGCCTCTACGACCTGAACAAGCGCAACCTGCAGCATACCCTCAAGCTGTGGCAGAACTTCAACTCAGCCCGCGTCGGGAAGCTGGATCGCCTGCTCGGCAACCTGCGGCATGACCAGATTGTGGAGCGCGGCTCAGTTCACGATCCGTCCGCCCTTCGTTCCACCCAGCGCGCGCTGCGGGACACGTACCTCGACATGGGGTTGTGTGGCGTGCTGTTCACTCAGTCGATGGTTGAGGACGGCATTGCCGCGCAGGATTCGTACCTCGCCAGCTATAAGTCCACGGATCGCCAGGCAAAGAACCAGGAGTGGGCCAAGGAAGTCCGCTGGCAGGCGGAGCAGACCATCGTTTACAGTCTCAAGTACGCCATGTCCTTGGGCAAGGATGGTTTCGGCTCCGTGGTGGACACGCTGAAGCGTTTCTTCAACTACTCCGTGGGCGACATCGCGGGCATCCCCTTTTCCACGGTCTCGTCCGACACCACCAAAGCGTTGGACGACAGCCGCAAGACGTGTGGACGCGCGCAGAGAGTGATCAACCGTCTGCGAGGCTACTCCGATGAGCAGACCATCGCCTTCAAGCAACGCGATCTCTCGCTGGGCGGAACAGACTTCGACCCCGGGCTGAACTTCCTGGCGAATGATCTGAACTTCTTCACGCAGACAGATGGTGGTCTGCGACGCCTGGCCGCCTGCTACAACACAACCGCGGCGGAGCAGATTGAGGACGAGTACCTCCTCGCCATCGACCAGGCGCGCCGGATGGCCGCCGACATGCGGAAGACAGCCAACGCCTTCCGCGGCACGGAGAACAATGACGACTTCACCAACGGGCGGAAGTTACTTACCGAGCCGATGCAGGTGGCGAAGACGCTCACTCTCGGCGCTCTCTTCGGCGGGGCTTACTAGACCAACACCGAAGACTATATCCAGCAGCGCAAGCAGCAGATCGAGGAAATGGATGGGTTGCTTCCCCCCTTGCGGAGTCTCGGGTGGGACGCCCCTCTTCTGGAAAAGCGCGGCCCCAAATTCTTCAAAACCTACTGCGATCTCTGGCGCAACAACCCCTATCTGCTGCAATGGGACCTGCAGCGTGACCGTCTCCTGCGGAAGGAGATGCTGGCGCAGATTAATTACCGTCTCCGCCAGGCGTGGGAGAACTTCGAGGATGCGCAGGTTGACGAATACACAGACCTCAAGCGACGCAACGAGAACTACCTCGCTCAGGCTCACCACTGGGAAACGGCGCGAGTCCTGCAGTTGCAGGGAAACGACCGACTCATGGTGTGGGATTACGATGGGGCCATCGAGTGCTTTACTCAGGCCTCTGAGATCGACGAGCGGGTGCAACCGCGCGCGGCCGTAGAGGAGCTGCGAGAGAAGCTGGTGACCCGCAAGATCGAGGAAGCGCGGCTCGATCTCGTCGTCTCGATCTCCAACAGCATCTTCATGTCACGAGTTTATGAAGGCCTGGGGCAACGGGCGTTGAGTGGACTCCTCAGCGTGGGTCTGGTGCGCCGCGCGCCCATGCGCGGCGGCGCCCCTCCCATCAAAGGCTTCACCGGATATGTGAGTTGCTTTGCCGACAAGGTGTGGGGCGCAGTCAATCCCTTCAAGGACGTGGTGAAGGCCATCGCCGTTGACCGGAACATGAAGGAGATTCAGAAGGCTCTCACTACCCTCGACGCGCAACTGCAACAGGAGCTTTACGTTCAAGTCACGCGCGCCGCCATGATGAACTGGTTAGACGTGAAGTGGGAGTACGCGGAATTTATCGCCAACGCTCTCGTCAACACGGCGACCTTCCGGGACGCGAGGCAGGGCTACGACCTGCTCATCACCGAGCTGGTGCGCGGTCTGCGGAACGCGGCCAGCCGGTATCCTTCACGTGAGTTTAGTGTGGGCGCCTACAATGAACGTGACCACGCCCGTAAGGCCCTCGGCGGCGACCTCAAGTACCTCAACCTGCTGCGGAACTACTGGGAAGTCGTTCAGCGCAACGAAGGCGGCGATCTCGCCGGAGAAGTCGCAAAGACCGAGGCGCGCTTGCGCAGTGTATTGAATCCTCTTGATGGGGACATCGCTCGTCAGCGGCTGAGCGACATCGAGGCCGCCACCGACCCAAAGAAGCGGATGGAAGCCATTGCCGGATTCTTCCGCGACTATCCTTTGGTCGAGAAGGGAGTGCTCCGCAACTTCGTGATGCGGCAAAAGAAGGAGAACCCCACAGCCGCGGCCGAAATCAACGACAAGGTCAACAACCTGCGCTTTGAGTTGTTCTTCTCAGCTCTGGTGGAGTTTGTGAACACGAAGCCTCAATACGCGGCCCTGTTTCTGAACTTCATTCCCGTTGGCGCTGCGGCGACGAAAGGCGGCGCCAAAAAATCTCTCACGGACGTTGATTACACGGCGTGGCTGAAGGAAAACGCCACCGACGAGCAACGCCTCGTCTTCCAGAAGGACTTCGATACCTTCGTGGAGTCCCGCTTCAAGTTGACCCTGGGCCACCTCGACACGGCCATCGCCGCGCAGATTCGGCCCGATCCACAGCCGGTGCTGGAGTCGGTGCAGCGATTGCTGGGACTGACTGAACTACCGCTGGGCGATCCCGTGAAACTGCAGGAACTCCGCTGGGACGTGCCCGCGCGCAACGAGCTGGCGAAGAAGCTGAACCTGACGCCGGAGCAGGTGAACCAACTGCTGGAGAACCCGCAACCGATGATGGAAGCGTACAAACGGCAACTGGAAGGTGAAACTCAGCGGCTGCTCAGTGATGCCTTGCACAAGGAAATCTACTTCGACCGGGCGAACGAGTGGCTGATCAATGTTGGCGCTCTGCTGTTTGGTTCGCCCAAGTCGCCGCAACTGCAAGGGAACGATTTGGCAAACCTGCCGAAGGAAGAATATGACCAGGCCTTCAACGACCTGAAAAAGCTGGAGCTGGAGTCGTTCATGGCCTTCAACCAACCGGTCGGGCAGATGGGATTCCTCATGCGCCACAAGGAGCCGGCGCTCCACAAGAAAACAGGAGAGCCTTATGTAGATGAGAACGGCAACCTCGTCGTCAAGGACCCCATCGACTACCACAAGTACGTTAGCAAGTATCCCGGCGCAAGAGGGCTGATGGGAGCCATCATGATGTCCCCTCGCGGGCGCAACCTGCTGCGGGAAGTGACCACGCGGGAACATCTTGCCTGGAAACGCCAACAGTACCCCAAGGCGTGGCAGTCGATGGAAGAGATTCTGGTGGACGTGGCGAAGTCTCTGATCTCCCAACCGGACATGGGTCTGAAGGAGCTTGGGCTGCCCAGCGTCAAGGGCGACTCGAAGGGCGACGTGGAGCACTACAAGGCCGTTTTCGACATGTGGCTGCTGCGCAAGAATGGAGCGTCTCCTGAACTGGTGGCTTCCCGCGCTCTCACGGATGACGCCGCCTGGCACGCCCACGAGGGCGGAATCCTTCGGCTGAAGGCGGACGATACGCGCATCAACACTATCCTCGCGGAGCATACACGAGAGACGGAAGGCTTCTTCAGGCAGCAGATTGGACGCTCTCTCGTGGAAATGGGGAACGAAATCGCCCGGCTGGACAACGCCGCGGCGGAGGCGCGCAAGAGCGGCCAACCTCTCGATGAACTCCGGGCGAAGGTGTGTGAGGAGAAGATCAAGAACATCTTTTTCAATCTCGCCAACACGTGGTTCCGCATGAGGCGCGATTCCCACGACCAGGTGGTGAGAGAAGCGCTCGAATGGACAATGAAGCAGACCCCCTCCATGGGCAGTGATTGGCTGTACGCGTTGGCGGAAGCCGAGTACATGGGCGAGCGCGTGATGAAGCCGGACAACAAGGTGGACCTCGACGCCATGCGCGCCTGGAAACCGAAGGTGGTGCGCAAGGACGACGGCGCGCTCAACAAACTCATCGAGCAACTCCGCGCCCGGTCACGGACAACCCCGCGCCTCCTCGACAGCAAACTCGGTGCGGGGTGGGATTGATCGCGACGTGAAGCTCGCGGCGCCGAGCGAACACCGTTTGTCCCTCCCCTCTGCTGCCAGTCTGTTCCCCTCACATTGCTGCACTTGGCACGCCCCTCTCCGGGGCGAGTAGCCCGGTATTCGGGTCGGGAAATGCAACTGCGCGGGCGGGAATTGCCATCCCCGAAACTGTAAACGACCTCCGTAGACATGCAATCGCCCATCCTCCGTGTGGAAATGACCGCGGCCGGTTGGGAATCGGTGTGGGTCGATTGAGAATGACCCCGGCCGAACTGCCCACGCCTGTTCGCAACTTGCCCACACTCGTTTGTAGTCTGCCCATACCCGGTCGCAGTTACTTGGCGCCCGGTCGCACGCTCCGGGAGGGCGATTGCACGGCGTTTGGTGACTACTCAGGTACAACTTTTTGACAGGATTGACAGGATGCACCGGATTCTATGGGTCCGTCAGGAGCGGGCGGACCCGTCAATGCGGACTCATAGAGTCCGAGGCCTTGCGGCAGGTCGGCGTGAACTCTGCGAGTTCGAGTAGGTCCTACACATCCTGTCCGAGTACGTGAGTCGATACGCCGCGATCACAGTCTGGGAGAAGAAACACGATTAGCACTCCTCTCAACCTCCTCTGGATCATGACCGATCAGCACGGGGCGTCCGGTGGCGCAGACGCCACATATCGACTCGCTGCGGCGGAAGATGGCGCAGGTTTCAGAAGGTCTCTCCATTGAGGAGGCCTCGGCGCTCCAGGCAGTCGGGAATCCGGGGCGCTCATTGACGGACGGGGTTGCACTCAGTATAATTCAATCTGCGTTAAAGTCGATAACATATCAGCAATCACAGTCACCTGTCGCGGTCTCCTGAAGGACGCGACAAGGCTCGCAGCAAGAGAGATGATAGACGATGTTTGCCGGATTTGAGCGGATTGGCGGCCGTCCCTCGGGGGTGACCGGCGTGTGGTGGAAGGCAAGCCTCTGCATCATAGCTGCATTGGTTCTTTGCGTTCTGTCAGAAGAGGTTCTGCGGCATTTCCATGTCCCTCGCACCGAACAGATTCGGGATCAGCATGCTCAGGCCATCCCCCTCCCCAAGCCGGCCGACCCGCGAATCCCGTCGAGGTACTACGGCAAAGTGATTCGCTCTCAGCCGCAACGACACGTTGGCAAGGAGATCTGCCTCACTTTCGATGACGGGCCTTCAGCCACTTTCACCCCCGAGGTGCTGGACATTCTGCGAGCGAAGCGCGTATCAGCGACTTTCTTCGTGGTGGGGAAGCAGGTCGCCAGGTATCCGGAAATCATCCGTCAGGCTCATGCGGAGGGGCACGTCATCGGCAATCATAGCTGGAACCACATCCGGCGACGGTGGATGGGCGCCGTGGAGGCAGTCGCCCAAGTGGACAAGACTGCGTGGTTGATCGAGGAGGTTACCGGCACACGTCCGACGATGTTCCGCCCCCCGTTCGGGCGTGTGAAGAACTACTCCATGGCGAACGTCGCGCGCTTCCGCTACAATGCCATCATTCTGTGGACGATTGATTCAAGAGATTCCGCTCACGCCACGGCCCCGGAGATTCAGCGGAACTGCCTGAACGGTCTGCGTTCCGGAGATATCCTTCTCTTCCATGACGGCGTCAGCGAGCGCGACGAGATGGTGAAAGCCCTTCCTCTCGTCATCGATGCCGCCCGTGGGCGGGGGTTTCGCTTCGTTACGGTCCCGGAGATGTTGAGAGAAATGGAAGCCGCCACCTCCCCGTGATGCTTCTGGATCGTGGGTCTTATGGGGGGGAGCCGGACGCGTGCCATGCCGGACGGCAATGTCCGTTGGCACAGACTACCGTGGCGCGGCCGATGGCGACGAAAGAGGCAGAGCGCGTATACGGCGGACAAGAATGTCCGCCCTCCTGTGATTGACTTCGCCCTCCCTCTTTGATAGATTAGCGTTGCGCCGTTTGCTATGAATTCCGTTCTCCGGCAGACGTTCTGGAAGCGTCTCGGGGTGTTGAAGGGTGGTTTTGGATGCAAGTTGTTCTGCTGTGCGGAGGCAAGGGAACCCGATTGCAGGAGCATACGGTCTCCCTGCCGAAACCGTTGATTGAGATCGGGGGATACCCCATTCTCTGGCACGTGATGCGGTACTACTCGCATTTCGGTCAGGAACGATTTGTGCTGGCGCTGGGGTACCTCGGGAATCGCATTAAGGAATTCTTCGTTCACCCGGAAGTAACATCAGGTCGGTACCACGACTTCCGACTGCGCGTCACGAGTGAGGGAACGCGGTTTGAGCCACTGACGCCGGTTGATGAATGGGAAATCACATTCATCGACACGGGTATTGAAACCCCGACAGGAGGTCGCATCAAGCGCGTGGAGCCGTGGATTGAGGGCGACACCTTTATGGCGAACTACAGCGACGGGCTTTCCGACATCGACCTCAATCGCCTGCTGGAATTCCACCATTCTCACGGTCGTGTGGCAACCCTCACCGCGGTGCATCCGACTTCCCCGTTCGGGGTGATTGAGGTGGATGGAGAAGGGCACGTCAAAGGTTTTCAGGAAAAGCCCCGTTTGGACAGTCAGATTAACGGCGGCTTTTTCGTGCTCAATCGCAGCATCTTTGAGTGGCTCTCAGAGAACGACAATCTCGAGGCGGATGTCTTCCCCAAACTGGCGGAGGCAGGCGAGCTGATGGCGTACCAGCATGAAGGTTTCTGGGAGTGCATGGATACCTACAAGCACTCCATGTACCTGAACGCCCTGTGGGAATCCGACGCGGCGCCGTGGAAAGCGTGGGGGCACAACCCGACAGCATGAGACTTTCTGTGATCATTCCTGTCTATAACGAACGAGAGCTTTTCCCGGCGCTGCTCCGCAAGGTGCAGGCGGTCAATATCGAGAAAGAAATCATCGTGGTGGACAATTGCTCCACGGATGGGACACGACAACTCATAGAGGAGTTGGCTGACGACTCGATGCAGGTGATCCTGCAGCCGGAAAACTACGGTAAAGGCACCTCAGTGCGTACCGGCATCCAACGGGCAAGGGGAGATTTTCTGATCATTCAGGACGCGGACCTGGAGTATGATCCGGAAGACTACCACAAACTCCTGGCCGTCGCTGACCCGGTGGAGAAACCCGTGGTTTACGGAACCCGTCTCCGGGCGGATTCGGGAAACGTTCACAAGCGAACCGCGTTCTACTTCGGTCGAGTCCATTTGACCACGCTGTTCCGATTCCTCTACCGGTCCAACATTACCGATGTCTCGACCTGCTACAAGTTGATCCGGACTGACCTGGCGCAGAGCTTGAACCTGAAGGGTTGCAGTTTCGACCTGGATTTTGAGGTGGGGGCCAAGATTCGCCGGAAAGGCTACCAGATTCACGAAGTTCCCATCTCCTACCATCCGCGTTCGGTGGGTGAGGGGAAGAAGATACGCGTGTGGGACGGAGTCGTCGCAATCTGGACCCTCTTGAAGTACCGGTTTGTCGATTGATGCGCCCATGTTAGAGGCAGGCAGCCATGTCGCGTCTGCAAGCTCCGCCGGAGTGCAATTTAGATGAAGAAGTTGCTGATCGGTGTTTCAGGGATCGGGATTGCCGCGCTTCTCGTAACGTTTCTGGTGGTCTATCAACGATGGGTTACCCGTTCGACGAAGCCCGGGGGGCTGTCGATCACGTGGCCGGCACCTTCCGGCAAGTCCCATGGGAAGACAAGCCTTGGTGAGGTGTCCATCGAGGGACCTCACATGACAGGCTGGGCCGAGGATGGGAAACCACTCTGGGAGATATGGGCAAAAGCAATCGAGGTCAGCGAGAAGCAATACACCGTGCGGCTCCTTGAAGCGAACGGCAAGTACTATGAGAAGGGCCATACAGTCTCTGAATTTAAGGCCGGGATCATCCACGTCAGAGCAGGGGACGAGCAGAAGATACTTAACATGACGCACAACGTGGTTGCTCGATGGGGCAGCCGGGATGTGGAAGTGAAATCTCCCTCCCTGGTATGGGATTTTGGTGAGAAACGAATCCAGGGGATCGATGGAGTTGAGTTTACCCGAGGTCGCTGGAAGCTGACGGGCAGGAAGATCCTTTCCGACCTTTCCATGAAACGCGTGCAAATTGTTGGAGACGCTCGCCTGGTTCATGTCCCCTTGAATCCGCAAGCTGGGTTGATGTGAAGGAACCTTACCAATGAAAGCTCGAAGCATGGTCTATGTTCACTCGGTTGTGGCGGCGGCTCTGATGTTGCGCCTGAGCCCTGCGCAGTCTCAATCGCCGAAACAGTGGATCGCCGGTAACCTCTCCCTGACTGCTCAGAAGATAGAGATTGATCTGCTGAATGAAACGCTCGCAGCCACCGGGGCTTGCCGACTGGTGAAGGGACAGGACGTGGTACTGACCGCGAACAGCATCACCGGCAAGATGCAGGGCAATGAGGACATCGGGGAAGTCAAAGCCCGGGATCAGGTGAAGATCGTCTACAAGCATCGCGACGAGAAGGGCGCCCTCATGGATGTGGTGGGAGAGAGTTCCAGTGCGTCCTGGCAGTCTGGGGATAAAGAAGCGATCAGCCTCGTCGGCAGCGCGCGGTTAGAGGTGCAAGGCTCCGAACCGGCAACGCTCACCGCTGACAAGATCGATGTCGATCTCCAAGGCAGCGCCTTCAGTGCGTCAGGCAGTTGCCGCCTCGAGGCGAGAGACGGCGAGATCACAGGCAATCAGATGGATGGAACGATCGGTTCCCAGGGAGCCGACAAGCTTACTACCACCGGCAACGCGAGAATCGTGTATACACTCAAGGACAGCGGCGAGGGATCCCGGAAACTGCGCGGCGCCAGCTCTCGGATTGTGTGGGTGGCGGGGAAGGGCACGAAAGGGAAGGTGCTACTCGACGGCAATGCCGAGGTGACGCTTCCCCAGGAAGGTGGCTCTATTGAGTTGGGGGCGCCCATGGCTGACATCAGTCTCGACAGTAACTCGTTTGTGGCGACGGGGGGATGCAGGCTCAGAATGCAGTCGGGTGTTATGACCGGAAGTCGAATGGAAGGTAAGCTGACTGCCGGCGACCAATTTGAGCTGCACACAACGGGAAAGGTGGCCGTCAATACCGAAATTGCCTCCGGAAAGGGTCCGGCGAGAAAGGTCGTCGCGATCGGGGATCGCTCGGTCTACCGGTCGGCTGACGACTCTCTCGTTATCGACGGGAATGCCAGCCTGAAGGTGTCCGGGGAAGGATCCGAGGGGGCCAACATTCGGGGAGACAAGATCCATATAAACCTGAGGACCAAGAAGGTAATAATCGAGACAGACGATCCCGCCAATCCCACTCAACTGGATTTCAGGAAGGGAGAAGGGAAATGACGCAGGAGCGACGCCTCTAGTGCATCGTTTTGGAAGTTCCCCCACAAAAGGACGCCGGATCGCTTCAGCGTCCGGTAGCTCACACAGACAGCTACAAAACGGAGGCTACCCTCCTTATTTCTCCCCTGTCGCTCGGTAGTCGGTTATGTGAGCTAACGGACGCTGAAGCGATCCGGCGTCTAATACCGAAGAATTTACGAAAGGATGCACTAGGCGCGATGGCAGTGAAGATGATCAGGAGTGAGAACCTGGTGAAGAGCTATCGGCGCCACCGCGTGGTCAACAACGTTTCCGTCGAAGTGAACGAAGGAGAAGTAGTGGGATTGCTCGGGCCAAACGGCGCGGGGAAAACCACAACCTTCTACATGATCGTCGGTCTGGTGCACCCGGAATCGGGAACCGTCCATCTCAACGGGCGCGACGTAACCCGATCGCCGATGCATCGGCGCGCTCGGTGGGGGATTGGCTACTTGTCGCAAGAGCCTTCCATCTTCCGGAAGCTTTCGGTGGAACAGAATATTCGCGCCATTCTCCAGATGTCCGGCCTGCCACGCAAGGTGCAGCGAGAGAAGATGGAGTCTCTGGTGAAGTACCTGGATATCGAGGGAATCCGGCGCCAGAAAGCTTACACGCTGTCCGGCGGGGAGCGGCGGCGGACGGAGATCGCCCGCACGCTGGCCATCGCGCCTTCGTTCATCCTTCTCGACGAACCTTTCACTGGCGTGGACCCGATTGCCGTGGAGGAGATCAAGTCCATCATCCTGCAATTGAAAAAGGAAGGAATTGGAGTTCTCATCACAGACCACAGCGTCCGTGATACTTTGGAGATAACCGACCGCGCCTACATCATACATTCGGGCACGATTCTCACCTCCGGGAGTTCCGCTGATCTTCCCAACGATCCCATCGCAAGGAAGTTCTATCTGGGAGACCGCTTCTCAATGTAGACGGCGGTGGGGAGAGTATTGCTGAGGACTCAGCGTGGAGTTGCTGGATTGTCAGACTGGTCAGACACATCATGAAACTTGTCGATCGATTGCTCGTTGCAGAGACCTCGGGCTCCTTCTGTTTTGGGTTGGCCATCTTCAGTGCGCTTCTCGTCACCGGTGATTTGCTGAGTCAAGCGATCAAGCTGATCGTAGACAGTGGCGCGCCGGTGTACCTCGTGATCGAGGCGCTTGGATTGAGGCTTCCGTCCATCGTCGTCCTTACCATTCCGATGGCGATACTATTGGCCACGCTGCTAAGCTTCAACCGCCTTTCCGCGCAGCAGGAAATCACCGCCATGCGCGCAGGTGGAATAAGTTTCGTGCGGATTATGGTTCCCATCTTCTTCGTCGGATTGTTCGCGAGCCTGCTTTCCCTGCTCTTGCAGGAACAGATCGCTCCCCAAGCGAACAGGGCCTCGGATGCGATACTGGTGACCATCGGTGGGAAGTCGCTGTCCAGAGGGACTCGGGGGATCCTGCTGAGAGACCCGCCCAGTGGAGATCTCAAGCGGATCATCTTTGCAGTAGGGTATAGCGGCGACCGCAAGACTTTCGAGCGACCGGATGTCCTTGAGTATAATCAGGGGAGACCCGTTGCGTTAGTCAGCGCCGACTCCGCCGTCTGGGAGGGAGGGAGCTGGAAGTTCACGAACGGCTACTTCCAGACGATCGGTCGGCCTGCGGGGATTGTTGTTGACCATTTTTCGGAAATCTCCCGTCAACTCGGCAAGTCGCCGGACGAAGTGGAACGAGAGATTCAGGCGCTCAAACCGGAGAACATGACACGCAGAGAACTCCGGGAGTTCCTGTCCAGCATGCAAAAGTCGGAGAAGTTCGAGGGTTTTGACCGCAAGTACCGACAGGGACTGGTTGAGATGCACAACAAGCTGGCGGTGCCATTCTCATGTCTTGTCTTCGCGCTGGTAGGCGCTCCCCTGGGTATGCAGCCTCAGCGCAGCAGTTCATCGATTGGGATCGGACTAAGCATCATGTGCATCTTTCTCTACTATGTCATCTGGTATTATTCTTCCTTGCTGGGATATGCTGGACGGTTCCCGCCGATGCTCGCAAGCTGGTCGGGCAATATCGTTACGGCGATTGTGGGTATCGGTCTTGTCGCCAGAGCCTCAAAGTAGGACAATGGACAGCAGACGCTCGTGAGGCAACTTCTAAGTGGCGCCGCAGCGGCGCCGAAGCTAACACAACCATGCTGCCAACGACCTCCTTTATCATTATCGGGACACTGCTCGCAGTCAGCGGAGTCATCGCCTACTTCGGTGACATTGTGGGTAAGCGAATGGGGAAGCGACGGCTCTCCCTGTTTCGGCTGCGCCCGCGGCAGACGGGAACGGTCATGTCGGTTGCCACGGGGGTGCTCATCCAGGTTTTCTCGATCGCCGCGCTCACCGTCATCTCCAAACCTGCCCGGACCGCACTCTTTGAGTTTGATGCTCTTCTGGAAAACATCCGGGGGTTACGCCAAGAGAACCGGCAGCTTGAGACGCAGAGCCGCAAGATCGAAGCGAAATCCCGGCAGCTGAACGCCAAACTGCAGACAACGGGTACACGACTCGCCGCCGCCCGGGCAGGACTCGCCAAGAGCGCCTCGGAGATTAAGAGAAAGCGAAATCAGATACGCGGGCTGGAGTCGCGGCAGCGGGAGCTGACGAAAGAGATCAGCAGGGCGCGCCTGAAGATCTCGGGAACTCAGGCGTTGTTGGCCAAAGCCCAAACCGAGTACCGCGTTGCTCAGGAGCAGTACAAAGTCGCGCGACGGAGGTACGAAGAGGCCAACCGAAACTTCCTTCGAGCGAAAGGCAATTACGATGATGTGAAGGGCAAATACGACGTCATCAAAACTTCGCTCGACGAAGCACAAAAACGGCTGAGCGAAGTGAACCGACAACTCGCGTCCGCCAATGACGAACTGGCGAACAGGGAAAAGGAGCTGAAAAACGCGGAGCGGATCCTGGCAAATTCCGAACGCGCCCTGCAAGTCGCACAACGCGAGGTCGAGACACACCAGCAGCAGTTGACATTACTCACTACAGACCTGAGCCGGTTGCAGGACACCAAGAAGGAGCTGACTACCAAGGTCGCTGAACTCCGCGATGAACGCGACAAGCTGCAGGGCGAACGCGACAAACTTGTGTCAGCAGTCCAAGGCTACGTCGGGAAGGATCTGGTCGTGGAACGCGGGGAGATTCTGTGCTCGGAGGTAGTGGAGCGCGGCAAGCCGGTGTCAGAGACGGAGCGGAAACTTCAGGGCATTTTGGATCGCGCTCGCAAAGTCGCCGAAGACAAAGGCGCGCGCGGGCAGGAGGGTCGTCCGGCGCTCTCGATTCCGAGCCGTTTTGTGCAATTGCCGGATGGTCGGCGTATCTACTTCTACCAGGAGCACGTGGTCGAGCATGACGCACAGGAGATCAGCCAGTCGTCGGAGGACGTTGTTGTCGAAGTTGTCTCCCTGGTCAACAGCGTTGAGGGAGAGCCTATCGATGTGGATTTGCGGCTTTTCCCGAATGCCGTGGTTTTTCCGCAAGGGACGATCCTTCTCGCCAAGAACCTGGAGGGAGGCGCCCCCTCGGGACAACTGTTTAGCGATCTCCTTGAAATGCTTGAAAAAGTGCGTGGCATCGCCCGCAGCAAAGGCATGCGGGGCGGACCGGAAAACCGGTACGGAGAGATCGCCTACGAAGAGCTGTTCAGTGTGTTGGAGCTTGTCCGCAGGACCAAGACTCCGGTTGTGCTTGAGGTCATTGTGGGCGAGGATGCGCGTGTCGCTGGACCTATGAAGATCGAGATGAAGGTACTGAAGGCGCCGCACGGAAAAGCCCAATCATGATCTCAGGGAATGAGAAGACCAATAGAGCGTGTGTGCTGGCCATCGATCCGGGCAGCAGCAAGTGCGGGGTTGCGATGGTCGCTGAAGATGGAGCGGTCATCCTCCGACGCGTATTGCCCCGCGCCGAGTTGTCCGGTTTCGTGCGACACGTACGCTCCAACTACGATCTACAGTCCATTGTCGTCGGTGATGGAACGCGGTCACGGCAGGTGGCAGAGGAGCTTGTGCAGGACGGCGTCCCCCGCGCGAGCCTCCGTTTCACCGATGAGAAAAACTCGACCCTCGAGGCGCGAGCACGTCACTTCGACGAGAACCCGCCTCGAGGATGGCGACGGCTGGTCCCGCGTGGGCTTCTTACTCCTGACGAGGAATATGATGATTATGTCGCGGTGATCCTTGCGGAGCGTTACCTTCGGTGCCACCGGCAGGATGAGGCCGCTCTGCCGTGATAGGGACCACATCTGTGCCACTCCCCATGAGGAGCGGATCGCTTGTCTGAGCGCCAACCGCGCGTCACTCTGTCGATTGGTGTTCCATGTCAACTCACATCACCTTCAATCCTGACGAGATGCTGCAGATCGTTGCACCCGACGGGAGTTGCCACGAATCGCTCGATCCCGACCTCGACGCGACTGCACTGCGACGCCTGTACCGCGGTATGTTGCTGACTCGCACCGTGGACATCCGCGGCATGATTTTGCAGCGTCAGGGACGTATCGGGTTCTATGTTCCGTCCACCGGTGAGGAAGCCTCCCAGGTGGGCAGCGCCTTCGCTCTGGGGCCCTCGGACTGGATCGTGGCGGCCTACCGCGAGCCGGGCGCTGCCTATCTGCGGGGATTGTCGGTCGAGTCCTTCTTCCACCAGACCGCAGGGAGCGGCAAGGACCTCCTGAAGGGACGTCAGATGCCTTCTCACTTTGGAGCGAAGTCGGCGAATTTCGTGCCTGCCTCCAGTCCGGTCGGAACGCAGATTCCCATTGCCACCGGCGTTGCATGGGCGGCGAAAATCCGCAAAGATCCCATGGTGACGCTGGTTTACTTTGGAGATGGCTCGACCTCGCAAGGAGATTTCCATACCGGGCTCAACTTCGCGGGCGTCTACCGAGTGCCCATCGTCTTCTTCTGCAAGAACAACCAATGGGCCATTTCCTGTCCGTTCGCCAAACAAACGGCGTCCGGTTGCGTGGCAGTGAAAGCCCTATCCTATGGGTTCGAGGGCGTCCGAGTGGACGGGAACGACATTCTCGCCGTTTACGTCGCCACCAAACGTGCGGTGGACAATGCGAGAGCCGGCGAGGGCCCCACGCTGATTGAATCGTTTACGTACCGCGTGGGACCCCACTCGACCTCCGACGATCCGCGTCGTTACCGAGATGACGCGGAGGTGGCGAGGTGGAGAGAGAAAGACCCAATTCTGCGTTACCGCAACTACCTGGAGCGAAAGGGGCTCTGGTCGGCGGAGGATCAAGAGTCCCTTCAAGCAGAACTGGATCAAGAAGTAGACGATGCCATCGAGAGCGCCCTGGCATCCCCTCCACCGGACATGGAGACTCTCTTCACAGACGTCTACGAAATACCCACCTGGAATCTGCGAGAGCAACTGGAACAAGCAATGCAGAAGGTGGGACAGTGAGCAGTGTTCAGTATTGACTTCACTGAACAAAGGCTTTTCCCCGCAGAACGCGCGGAATACGCGGAAACTTCAGTACAGGTTCTGGGTTCTAAACTGGTCTCTTCCTTCTGCGATTTCTGCGTATTCTGCGGGAGATTCGGTTTTTACGGTGGACTCAGTATTCTGCGTCCAGTATTGACTCTACTGAACAAAGGCTTTTCCCCGCAGAACGCGCGGAATACGCGGAAACTTCAGTACAGGTTCTGGGTTCTAAACTGGTTTCTTTCTTCTGCGATTTCTGCGTATTCTGCGGGAGATTCGGTTTTTACGGTGGACTCAGTATTCTGCGTCCAGTGGTCAGCAGACATCCCGCCGACTATTGACTGAACAGTGGTCACTGAACATTGACTGCCGATAGCGGAGTTGACACTTGCCGGAACTGACACTACTACAGGCCATCAGCCAGGCTCTCTGGGAAGAGATGGAGCGAGATGAGCGTGTGATCATCCTCGGGGAGGACGTGGGGCGCGCGGGAGGCGTCTTCGTTCTTACCAAGGGCTTCCAAGAACGTTTCGGCGAGGATCGCGTCTTCGACACGCCTCTGTCGGAGGGTGGCATCATTGGCGCGTCCATCGGGCTGGCGCTGAACGGCCTTCTGCCGGTGGCGGAAATCCAGTTCGTGGATTTCATCTATCCGGGCTTTGATCTCATTGTGAACGAGATGGCGAAGATGCGCTACCGCACCGGGGGCCAATACTCCGTCCCGCTTGTGATTCGCACACCCTACGGTGGGGGTATACGCGGGGGACACTACCACTCGCAAAGCCCCGAGGCCTACTTCGCTCACACCGCGGGACTGAAGGTCGTCATCCCGTCGAACCCGTACGACGCGAAGGGGCTTTTGCTGTCCGCGATTCGCGACCCGGATCCGGTCATTTTCATGGAGCCGAAGAAAATCTACCGGGCCGTGAAAGGGGATGTTCCGGAAGACGACTATGCGATTCCGCTTGGCAAAGCGCACGTTGTCCGAGAGGGGAAGGACGTCACTCTCATCGGATATGGCGCAATGCTGCACACGTGCGTTGAGTCCGCTGAAACCGTTGCGCGTGAAGGAGTTAGTTGTGATGTGATCGACCTCCGCACCATCCTGCCCTACGACCTTAACGCCATCCTCACTTCCGTGGAGAAGACCGGACGGCTCATCATTGTCCACGAAGCCCCGCGCACCGGCGGGTTCGGAGCGGAGATCGCGGCGGAGGTCGCCGAGCGCGCCTTCCTCAGCCTGGAGTCTCCCATCATTCGTGTCACCGGATACGACACCCCTTTCCCCTATGCGCTGGAAGATGTATACTTGCCTGACGCTCGGGCAGTCGTGAAGGCCATCCATCAGTCGATGAGCTTCTGACAACTCGGAGCTTCATCCCACCCCAATCTCTCAGTTCGCGAATCGACAGGAGGAGTTGCTTGTGAGCGGAAAGCTTGCACTCAATGGTGGCGCACGGACGGTTCCGGAAGGTACCATCAAAGCATGGCCACCGATCGATGATCTGGACCGGCAAATGGTGTTGGACTCTCTGAAAGGCACGGTGCACACCTTCGGCCCCAATTGCCAGGCGCTGCAGGAGGAGTTCGCCGCGTGGAACGGCAACAAGCACGCGATCACCACCAACTCCGGCACCGCTGCATTGCACATGTGCGTCGCGGCATGCGACTGTGGAGCTGGTGATCAGGTGATCGTCACCGCCTATTCATGGTCGTCCTCGGCCACCTGCATTCTGCAACACAACAGCATTCCCGCCTTTGTGGATATCGATTTCGACACCGTTCTGATGGACGTTGACAAGATCGAGGTGGCCATCACTCCCAGAACAAAGGCCATCATTGCAGTTCATCTACACGGTCTGCCGGTGAACATGCACCGCGTGCTGGAGATTGCGCGCAAGCACAATCTCAAAGCCATCGAGGACGCCTGTCAGTCGCAGGGCGCATTGTTCGACGGCAAGAAGGTGGGGCAGTGGGGCGACTGTGCGGCCTTCAGCCTGAATCAGAACAAATCGCTCTGCGGCGGCGAAGGCGGAATGTTTGTCACGGACGACGACACCTTGAACGGCAAAGCTACTCAACTCTGGTCCTTTGGAGAAACCCGTACTCCCGTTGAGAATCGCGATTACCATGCCTATGCGCTTGGATGGATGTACCGTAACAACGATCTGGCGGCCGCGTTCGCGCGCGCTCAGTTGAAGAAGTTGGACCATCACCGGCACGCTCTGCGGTGGCAAAGTCCAGGGGGCCTTCGCACAGAAGCGGCTCGTGTGCACGAGTTGCGACTTCTTTCAAAGGGTGAAAGAAGAAGAAGGGGAACAATTCATGCTGTTAGGCCCCGGCGCGCATGCAGAAGACGTGCTCAGGGGTGTTGAAGAATGGAACCGGAGCATTTATGACGGCGTTCCAGTGGGGCTGTACAGAAGCACGTCAGCGGGGCAACTCTTAGACGCCAATGCCGCCCTGGTGGAGTTGTTGGGCTACTGCGACCGTGAGGAGCTGCTGGCCGCGAATGTAGCCGAAATGTACGTGGACCCAGAAGCCCGAACGCAGTGGATGGCGGTGATGGAGGCAAAAGGGTTCGTGCCTCACTATGAGGTACAGTGTCGTCGCCGAGATGGTTCGACCCTATGGGTGAACAACACGGCGAGAGCGGTGACAAACGATTTGGGCGAGGTGCTGTACTTTGAGGGGTGTCTGCAGGATATCACCGAGCGGCAGGAGGCGGAGGCAGAGCTTGCCAAATACCAGGACCATCTGGCTGAACGGGTGACACAGCGCACCACCGAGCTGGAACAGGCCAGACGTGACGCTGAGGAAGCCCGCGCCGCCGTCGAAACCGTAAATGAGCAACTGAGCGACTCGGAGCGGAAGTACCGTGAGATGATCGACCGTTCGCTGGTGGGAATGTACCGAACGGACTTCGATGGGAGGGTCATAGAGGCTAACGCGTCCCTGCTGAATCTGATAGGGTACGACTCTATTGAGGAGGTAAACAAGGTCGGTCTGGTGAACCTTTACGTGCCGCCGGAAGACCGCCTGCGTTTTGTGCATCAAGTCCTTGAAGGACCGGTGTCCGGCTTTGAAACTCACTTGCTCAACGCGAAAGGCGAGGTCGTCCCGGTCGCCCTCAGCGCCTACATGGTTACCGATGAGGCGGGGAACTTCCACCTGGTGGAGGGGACCTTTGAGGACATCACCGAACGCAAGCGAGCAGATGAGGCACTCGAGGAGGCTAAGCGCGCTGCCGAGGTTGCCAACCAGCGCTTACTGGCCTCGGAGCGGAAGTACCGCGAGATTATCTCCGGAGCAGTGGTTGGTCTGTTCCGCATCAACTACGATGGGGAGATCCTGGAGGCCAACCCGTCCCTTTTAAACACCGTGGGATACGAGTCGGTTGAGCAGTTGAACAAAGTGGGTCTGATCAACCTGTTTGAGGAGTCACAAGACGCGCTTGATTTGATGCATAGAACCCGCGAGGGGCCGGTCTCGGGTTTTGAGTCGCGCGTGCATCGCGCGGACGGGCAGACGATCCCGGTCGCCCTCAGCGCGCACATGGTTTACGATGAGGAAGGGAGAGTCCAATTCCTGGAGGGGACCTTCGAGGATATTTCCATTCGCACGCAGGCAGAGGAGCAGTTGCGGGAGGCCAAGGAGGCCGCCGAGGCCGCAACCCAGTCGAAGAGCGCGTTTTGGGCGGCGATGAGTCATGAGATTCGTACGCCGATGAATGCCATCATCGGCATGACAGGCCTTCTGCTGGACACCAACTTGTCGCGGGAGCAACGGGATTTTGCGAAGACAGTCCAGAACAGCTCCGACGCTCTGTTGGGAATCATCAACGACATCCTCGATTTCTCGAAAATTGAGGCGGGCAGGATGGAACTGGAGCAGCAGCCCTTCGATGTCCGCAAATGCGTGGAGTCGGCTCTCGATCTGCTGGGCCATCGAGCGAGAGAGAAGAGCCTCGACTTGGGTGGCCTTGTCACACAGCACACTCCCGCAGCTTTGGTCGGCGACGTTACCCGGGTCCGACAGATTCTCGTGAACTTCCTCGGCAACGCGGTCAAGTTTACGGAGTCCGGAGAGATCGTCGTCGAGGTCGACGCGCAGCCGTTAGACGGAGAAGAGAGCTGGCACGAGGTCCACTTTTCTGTCCGCGATACGGGCATCGGCATTCCGGCCGACCGTATGGATCGTCTCTTCAAGTCGTTCAGCCAGGTTGACGTTTCGACCACGCGCAAGTTTGGCGGGACAGGACTGGGGCTGGCGATCAGCAAACGCCTCGCCGACCTCATGGGCGGACGAGTGTGGGTGGAAAGCGCGGAGGGAAAAGGCTCCACCTTTCACTTCACCATCCGAGCACAGGCCACCGAGTCGCCAGAGCCGCTGTACCACTTGACCGACGAGCCCCTCATCCAGGGCAAGCGGGTATTGGTCGTGGACGATAACCCCACCAACCGACATAGTGTCGCACTGCAGGTTCAGCCGTGGGGGATGGAACCCGTAACAGTCGCCTCGGGACAGGAGGCGCTCCACCTGCTCAAACAGGGTGAGAGGTTCGACCTCGCTGTGTTGGATATGCAGATGCCCGAGATGGACGGACTCATGCTGGCAGAGGAGATACGGCGCTACCGGGACGCCGATTCCTTGCCATTGATTATGCTGTCCTCTATCGGGGAACGCCCCGATGATCCGCGGATGGATCATTTCAAAGCACTGTTGTTCAAACCGGCGAGATCCTCGCAGTTGTATGATTCCTTCCTGGAGACCCTTGTGCCGTCAGCCACGACCGCGGGTGTCACAGTGCGGAAGGTAGATGAAGATAGCGCTTTTGACCCCACCCTGGGTCAACGCCACCCGTTGCGCATCCTGCTGACAGAAGACAACGCCATCAACCAGAAGTTGGCCCACATCATGTTGGAGCGGCTGGGGTATCGAGCGGATATCGCGGGAAATGGCAAAGAGGCGCTGCAATCCGTAGCCCGGCAACCGTACGACGTGGTGCTCATGGATGTGCAGATGCCGGAGATGGACGGACTCGAGGCCACTCACCGGATTCGCGCGGAGGTGGAGGCAGTTTTGCAGCCTCGCA
>MNXM01000337.1 GCA_001872605.1 Armatimonadetes bacterium CG2_30_59_28
CGGAGATTGCCGTAGGATAAAGCTCCAGCTTTGTCAGATGCACATTGGAATTGCGGGAAAGAGGTCTGCCACTGACAAAGCTGGAGCTTTATCCTACGGTGACAAAGTCGATGTATCCGCTTTTCCGTAATTCCGGGATGCACCCTTGTTTACGTGCCAAACAACGATACGGTGCATAATGCTGGGTTCTGAAAAGCCGCCCTGCTCATCAGTTCCTGCCGCGTTTCCCGTTGCGGTCTGTGCGAGTTGTGCGGGAGCCTCCAAAAATAAATTCCCTTCACCGTTGCGCGCCCGGTAAAGTTGGGTATAATGGCGGGCAACGTCAGCAAGTGGTATGCTCCGGCCAATCGCGGACTCGTTCCGGCTGACCGCGGAGGTCCTCCGGCCACGCCGGAGGCTGGTTATAAGGCACGAAACGAAGTGGAGAGCCGTCACGAGTACAGAATTCAACCTCTCAGACCAACCCTTTCCATTTCATTGTTCCCCAGGAGGCGCTTCCGTATGTTGAGAAGACGATGGACGTATCGACTTCTGCTATGCAGTCTCTGCTCTCTCGCCACGTCCACCTTTGCAGACAAACCGACGCTTGAAGAGAACGGCGTCTTTCGTCTGGGACAGTCGATGCTGTCCGTCAGTCCCACCGGGAGAATCTCCCTCTCATCCGGCGCTCACGAGATGGGAACGTGGTCCTGTCTGCTGGAGTTGGAGGGAGACGAGCGGTGCCGCACTGCCGATGAGCTGCTAAAGAATTCGCGGCGAACCGTGGACGTTCAGCAGTGCTCGCTGATTGTTGCGGGAACCATTCAAACTCTCAAGGATGAGAAGCTTTCATACATCCAGAAGATGCAGGCTGTGGACCAGGGAGTGCGGATCGACGTGTCCTACACGCTCCCCGACGGCAAGGATGCCATCGGGGTGATGCAGAACCGTCGCCGCCCCTTCGGGATTATGGTGTTGTCAGGGAGAGGTTTCTCCGGGGCCGCCATGAGCAGCCGAACGGACGCGGGGAATGTGGCCGGGCGGATTCCTTCGGAGCCAGCCACGTCCACCATCAACTACGTTCCCATGGGAAGAGTCGTTAAGTCGGTCAGCGTGTGGCATCCCGCGGCAAAGACAGGAATCACCGTGGCTCCGGGGCCGGGGTGCTACGTGGAGCTGCTCGACTTCAGGAAATTCGCGGAGATGCTCCGCTTCAACGTACATCCGGACAAAGATCGGACGAGTTTCTCCCAGACGATCTCCTTCGCGGACCCGCTCCCGGTGTCTGCCTGCTCGACGGTGGATGTGACTCTCGGGAAGTACGACGCGTACCTTTTCCCCTCCGATCGTCCCGCGATCGTGAAACTGCAGTTGACCAACAACCTCGACAAAGCGATTGCGCCGCAAATTCGATGGATACTCGAGCCGTGGACACAGGGAGATACGCTGAAAGGAGAACAGACGGCTGAGTTGACGCCTGCCGGCACGAAGACGGTCTCGGTCGAGCTGCACCTGCCGCGCCGGGACCTTTACCGTTTCACCGCGACCGCGTTCGTGGATGGCCAACCTTGCGCAACCCTTCGCTTCGGCGTCGCCAGCATCGTTCCGGTGCCAGCCTTGAAAGACCTCTCGTCGCAAAGTCACTTCGGCTATCAGGGACACATCCTCGACCGGGGGGTTACTCAACTCGGATACAAATGGCTGCACCCGCACTTCAACTGGAGCGACGTGGAGCCGGAGAAAGGCAAGTTCAACTGGGGACCTGTGGACGAGATCATGTCGTTCTGCAAGGAGAAAGGCGCGTGCGTCATTCCCATCATCGCCCGCACGCCGCTGTGGGCTTCCGGTATGGTGGGGATGACTTTCGAGGACCTTGTCAGGAAGTATTCCGGCAACCCCGACAGCTTCAACGTCATGCTCACCGCAGGCGGCGGTCTGGAACAATTTCGGAAGCAGTTTGCCACGAAGGACCTGCATACCAAGTGCAACCCCGCCAACTGGCAGGATTACCGCAACTTCGTGCAGACTTATCTCAAGCGATACGGGGACCAGGTCACCCACTATGAGGTGGCCAGCGAGATCGACGGTCTTAACAGCTTCTTCGGCAGTCCTGAGGAATACGTCGAGTACCTGAAGGTCAGTCGTGAAACGGTGAAGGCGTTCAACCCGAAAATACAGGTTCTGGGGATCGGTTCGTATTCCTACACTCCCACCCATTACGCCAAGGCGGTGTTCGCTGCGGGCGGAGTCAACCACATGGACATCTACCACTGGCACCCGTATTACGAAGGACAGGGGTGGGATGTCCACGCGCGCGAGCAGATGGAGATAACAGCGAAGTATGGCAAGCGACTACCAGGCTGGGCGACGGAGTTCGGCAGCCCCGCTCCGCCGAAAGTGGATCGCCTGCCCATGAGCGAAGGCGAATACGACAAGGCTCTGCAAGAGGCGGCCGCGGGGAGTCCCCCCAGCAATTTTTTCAGCGTCGGCTTCGGCGCGGCGCTGTTCCGCAAGGACGGGAAACTGGTGTTTGCTCCCAACGGGCCGATGTGCCTCCCGGAGAGCGAGCAGGCCAAGTCACTAATCCGATTCTATACGCTGCTGCTTTCTGAGGGCGTCGAGAAGTTCACTATCCACAGCGGATGCTCTCCCTTGGAGGAAGCCGAACCTCGCGCCGCCGCGCTGTCGCAGGCGATGATCTCCAGGACACTGGGGGAAGCCCGGTTCCTGCGACGCATCCCCAGCGAAAGCCCCTACTTCCGCGGCTACCTGTTCAGCACACCGGAAGGAAACGCCGCGGTCTGCTGGACTTCGGCCAGAAAGGAAACTGTGGCAGTCGATGCCGCCGCGGTCAATCTGCGAGTCACCGACCTCTATGGGAATGCGCTGACGCCGCGCCTTACCCGCGGACTGGTCCTGCTTGACCTCACTGACGCTCCCCTCTACCTGCTGAAAGTGAACGAGAACCTGCGCGTCATCGACCCCGTGAAGGACTTCAACGTGACCTGGCCGGGCGTGGTCTTCGCAGGGGACAGCGTGGTCATTCGAACCCGTTTCCAGAACGCGCTGAAAACGCCTGTCACTGTGCGCCTCGCCGTGACCCCGCCCGACCACTGGAAGTACGAGTTGAAGGCCGCTGAAGTGCGACTGGAACCCGGCGCCAAACGAGAAGCAGCGATCCGGCTGCTTGTGCCGGAGTCTCCCGATTTTGGTCTGAAAAAAATGACTGTCGAGCTTCAGTGTGAGGCAGACGGACTGGCCACCTCGCAAACCAATACCGGTAGTTTTATGGCCGCTGTGTCGACTCCATGTCCTCCAGCTCCCGCGAACTTCGTGCTGGACGGCGACCCCTCGGAGTGGAGGGATCGGGAGCCTGCCAACATCGACAGCAAGACACAAATCGTCTGGCAGACCGATGAACTGCTCTCGCAGTTCACCAGCCTCTGGACCGGGCCGGAGGACTTGTCCGCGCGTGTGTGGCATGCCTGGCAACCCGACAAGCTGCTGGTGGCGGTTGAGGTGACCGACAACGATGTGAAGGTCTGCTCTACGCCGCCGGGCACAACCTATCTGGGCGACTGCGTGGAGTTCTTCCTGGATGGTCGCACCACTTCCTACCAGACCGAATACAGCAAAGGCGTCTACCAGATGCTCTGGGCGCCACCGGAAAAGGCTGGGGCGCAGGGCTATTTCGACAAAGCCCGGAATGCCGCGGGCGTTGTCGGCGCGGGCAGGAGAACAGCCGCCGGTTACACGATGGAGGCCGCCATTCCCTTGACCCGCGAGAACTTCCCGGACTTTGAGGCAAGGGAGGGGGCCGTCTTCGGCTTGAACATCGCGATCGACGACCTCGACGCAAGCAAGGGCACCACCCGGAAGATCCAGATGACTCTCAATGGCATCGGTAGAAATCACCTCGACACTTCCGGCTTTACCCGGCTTCGGTTCACGTCCGAAGTCCCCAAGAAGAGCGAGATTGTGAACGGTGGCTTTGAAACAGCAGAAGGCAATCCACTCGTCGCCGCTGGTTGGAAGATCAATCATGGTGAAATCGTCAGCGAAGGAGCGCACAGCGGGAAGCATTGCCTGCGCCTGTCCAAGACCACGAGCGGAGGCGGGATGGCAAGCCAATCGGTCTTCCTGCAACCGGATCGCTGGTACAACCTGCGCTTCAGCTACCGCGCCCAGGGAGACATCGGCGTCTCGCACATCCGGCTGAGCAAGCAGACGGAAGCCGGCGTGGACGTGATTCCGAACAACATGTACTCCTTTGGGAGTTCCCGGTCGGACGCATGGTCTAACGCAAGTCTGCACGTCTACTCTGGCAAAGGAGGAATGGGCGACATGGAAATACGGCTGCACATCAGCCCGAACAAGGGAGAAGCAACCGCCTCTACCGATGCATCGCTTTGGTTGGACGACATGGAGCTTGAACCGCTTGCCTCCGCCGATTGGAGGGGAGAGATGATTGAGAACGGAGACTTTGAGGAAGGCGCCCTCGGCTCCGTCCCTCCCGGCTGGTCCAGCGGCTCCCACCGGTTTGTTGCGCCGACAGTGACCATCACCGACAAGGAGTCTCACTCCGGGAGCCGTTCAATGCAGATCGCCGTGGGCGCGCCCCAGGACATCGCTGGCATCGACAACTTCGTTGTCCACTCCGGCGCGCGCCGTCTGGAACCGGGAAGGAAGTACGCGCTCAGCTTCTGGGGCAAGGCCGAACGTCCGGTGGAGTTGCGCGCCGAGCTGGTCGGTCCGCTCATCATTTCTCATTGCGCCTTTCTGCAATCGGAGTGGAGAGAATTCAAAGTGCCTGTCATTGTTGCCTCCGAGCAGGAGACCTCCCCCAAGCAGAGCCGCTTCATGCGCATCTCCTTCGCCGGCGCGCTCAAGGACGGGAATGTGAAGATGTGGGTGGATGACGTGCGGCTGGTGCCCGAGGTCATCGAAGACTTCTTCCTCGCCGCCACTCCCGTGGCAGGAATGACCCCTCGGGAGGTCAGCAAGGAGAGTCATGTCTACCGAGTCGGGCGACTGCCGCGCCTCCTGCTCCCCTACGGTGACAAGCTGGAGAGTCATTTCGGCAAACTGGGTCGAGAGTACGGACACATTGTCTTCGACAAAGGGCTTCTCCAGGACGATCCCACACTGGAGTGGGTGACTCCGGGGCATCCGTTGTTTGGGAGCGTGCGGGAGAACGTTGAAAACAGGGCGGAAGACGACTTGCGCCGCGGCGCCGTTTTCTACGACCTCCACCGGGCAGTTCCCGCGCACCTTGATGTCTTCTCAGCCGAATTGCGTGATGGTCGCGGCAACGTTCTCCACGAGCGAATATTTGTCATGGAAACCACGGCTAACGGGACACCCACGGTGCGTCCGCCCACTCTCTTCCTCGATCTGTCTGCGGCTCCCAAGGGAACACCGATCCCGGGTTCTCTTGCGACTCCCGACAACGCCCAGGTCGAACAGATTCTCTACGAGAAGGCGATGGTCCCACTGCTTGATGAAGTGCTGTCACAACGGATGGAAGAGGTTGCAAGAGTTTCTTAGCATATCGAGATCAGCCTCAACGCAATCATTGATCGGGTGCAGTGTCAGTTCGCTGACCTCCCGATGACGAAGGAAGCCGGATCGGCGGAAGCCGGGCTGGACGGACGGCTCAAGATGCTGGAAGACAGGCTGGATGATCTCAACAACCGTCTGGAAACGCGCCGAACGCAGTTGCGACAGGAAGAGTAGCTATCGGTGGGCAGTATCCATCACCTCGGTTGCGCCTGGGTGTTACCCCATCCCGAACGGGGCGAACCAACGGTCTCACGCGTGGTGAGCAGTCCCGAAATCGAGAAGATCGCCGTGGAGGCCGTCACCCGGTACGAAGAAGCGAGAGGATGGAAGGTGGAGAGCGTCGAAGCGGACAACCGCGGCTTCGACCTCATCTCCCGCAAACCCCATCCCGAAGACCCTCAAACCGCTGTAGAAGTCCGGTTCATTGAAGTGAAAGGACGGTCGGGGGTTGGAGAGATTGCTCTGACCACCAACGAATATAAGACCGCTGAGCGTCTGAAGAACGATTACTGGCTCTATGTGGTGTATAATTGCTCCAGCCAGCCGGAGGTAATTCCGATTCAAGATCCCGTAAGGTTGGACTGGAAGACCCTCGTGAAGATCGAGCACTACCATCTGGGGCCGGAAAGGCTGATTTCCTCGGCGAGTTCATAGTAGGAGACCTGACGAGAGGATTACTGGAGGCGAATTCATGTTAGGCTTTGACCGAATTACCTTTGATCCTAACATCATGGGCGGCAGGGCGTGCGTTCGCGGCATACGCGTCACGGTGGCCCTCATACTGAATCTGGTCTCCAATGGCATGACGACAGAGCAGATCATTGAGGACTATCCATACCTCGACCCGGAAGATATTCGTCAGGCGTTGGCTTATGCAGCATGGTTAGCCGATGAGTCTGTTTATCCGCTGGAGCAAGCCGCAGCATGAGATTCCTGGCCGATATGGGTATCTCTCCTCGGACAGTTTCCTTCATCCATGATTTGGGGCACGATGCGCAGCATCTCCACGAGCTTGCGTTGGATGACTTGCCTGACCCGCGGATTCTCGAACGGGCGCGACAGGAAGGACGGGTCGTTCTGACTCATGACCTCGACTTCGGCGAGTTGGTGCGCCGAGGAGAAACCGATGGACCACTGGGACGATCGCTCCAGTCTACTCGGTCAAGACGTTTCCCCGCAGCGCGATCTACCCACAATT
>MNXM01000151.1 GCA_001872605.1 Armatimonadetes bacterium CG2_30_59_28
CCGGGTGGTTATCTGAGGCTGAGAAGACTTTCGCTGAAAAGACTCTCGACCAGTTGTCGGAGGCCGCTGATGCCTTGCGTCGGGGAGAAGACAAGGTTCACATCGTCAACCGCTACGGTCTCGCGCTGGACGCGGTGGGGCATCTGGGTGGCGAAAATCTAATCAGGGAAATCGGGATTCGACGCGCGGCCCTCGAGGAGGCGCGACCAACGAAGAAGGCCCCCTACGCCCTTATCTCCGCCGAATTGGCCGCAGGAGCGGCGGTGCGAATGGCGGTGCTCCGCAAGCTGCCCGATTTCAGCCTCGCCGAAGCCGCGGGGTACTACCGCGATGCGTTTACTGCGAGCCTTGCGGCCTCCGTCAAGACGGTCCAACAACCACCGCCGCCGGGCATGCCGTTCTGGGCGCGGAAGTCTGGGGGTTCCGAGCCGGTGGTGCTCCTGTCGCAGGCATGGGGGGGACTGGTGGAAACCGACCCCTCGCAAGGCATGACGCTGTGTCCGCAGTTGATCGCCGTCTATGCCGCCGACGGCGCCCTTGCGAAGAAAGCACCGGAACGCCCCGATGATTCTCCCGACCCTTTCATCACATTGCTGCGGCAGGCCGTCTCAGCCAGCCAAGATTATGGCAAGGGCGCGGACGTGGCGCGGTTGATCCTTGAGAAGGAGCCACGCTTTGCTCCCATTCTCAAACCCGACATGGACACCTACCTCGCCCTTGCCGGAAGAAGCGATGAAGCCATCGCCGGGCTGTTGGCCAACACCGACCCGCCTGCCGGATCGCGGGCAGGCCCCAAGACCGAGGCACCGCAATTGCAGAAGTTGGTGGACACGCTATCCAGATGGCGCGCTCCCATGGAAACACGCCGGAAGATGGCGCAGGCGATCTTCGATAAGGCGCAGACCGCGGCGGGATTCGCGACCGGCTACTACCTCGTCACTCCCGGACTGTGGCCGGCTCCGGTGACGAAGGAGGGCGAAGGCTCCCCCGCCGAGGTGCAGGAGGCGGCCATCGCCGGGATGGAACCGCGGTTTCGCGTCTTTTTGCAGGAGGCAAAAGAATACGAGCAAACTTCCAGCTTGAAAGGCCGCCTGCCAGAGTTGATGGCGCGCGTCAACAGCCCCAAAGCTGCGCAGACCTTGCAGCAGATATACCTCGACGCTCTGAAGCGGGAGATCGGACTCCTCAAAACCACCGGCAACACCGCGCTCATCAACCAGATCAAGTTCCTGCACCACCCCGCCCTCTCCGAGCTGCAGAAGCTGCCACGCTACCAGGCGTTTTGTGAGCAGTTGACGCAAGTGGTTGCAGAGGCGCAAAACTGAGCGCGCGACGCTGCGGGTCATCCGGGCGAAACGACAGGGGAACGACTTCGGGCGCAACAATAAGATGGGCCCGGAACGTCAGCACGTCCGCAGCAGGAACGAAGTGTGCCTTGCGTACTTCCGGGGCGCCCCATTCCCGCGACGGTTGCCATTCACCTAATCGCTGCTCTCCCCTCGACCGAGGGACATAGGTTGCCCGACAGCAAGTTCCGCACTCGGGCTTCCGGGTGTGACAGACGCGCCTGACCAGATTATGTGCGGGAGTGTCAGTGAGACAACGCGGGGCGAGCGTTGACGGAAGCAATGGTGCTCAGTATAATTCTTTTTGGTTCGTGGTGAATGTTCAGTCCGGATCAGGCGGGCACAAAGCCCCGCGCTACGGTCTCCCGGGAATGTGAGTTTTCAGTATTGGATCGTGTCAAAAAGCCTGTTACAAGGTCGGGCCGCGAACGTGAGAGCGTAGTCCTCGGGACGCGTTACTTCCGCTCTCTCACGTTCGCGGCTTAGTCTGCAAGAAGAGGAAAGTACCCAACGGGAAACTTCAAATCAAGAAGGAGTTTCACGAAGGAATGGCCGCAAGCCTGTGTTCACGATTGGCTGCATAGTCCTGACGTGCTCGCACGTCTTTTCTATGTCGGGCAACGGAAGGGAGAGATACTCATGCACCGCATCGCTTTTGCGATGTCCGTCAAAGCCGGTCAGGAGGAAGAGTACGAGAGACGCCATCAACCTATCTGGCCGGAACTGGAGGCGGTACTGAAGGAACACGGCGTTCACAACTACTCGATCTTTCTCCATCCTGCAACGCGACAGTTGTTCGGCTACGCCGAAATCGAGGATGAAGAGCGTTGGAACGCCATCGCTCAAACGGACGTCTGCCGGAAGTGGTGGGCGCACATGAGAGACTTGATGCCCAGCAATCCAGACAACAGCCCGCAGTCTGCGGATTTGAGGGAAGTGTTTCACACAGACTGAGAGATTCTTACGCCGCGCGCCTCGCCGGACGTCACTCCGATGGAGGTCGCGCTTTTTAACGATGCTGCAAGGGAGATGTCCGATATGAACACGTTTTGTGTGCGACCATCGCTGGCCCTTATCCTTCTAAGCGCTCTCCTGTCCGGCCACGGTCATGCCCAGCAGGGATTGGTGCGGACGGGGGCGGCTTTTGTGGTCGATCCCAGGGGGTTTCTTCTCACGTGCGCGCATCTGATCGACCAGGCAACCAAGCTTGAGGTGGTTCTGGGCGAGAAGACCTATGAGCCGAAGGTTGTCGCCGTTGATTCCCAGACGGATGTGGCTATCTTGGGTATGGGGGTGGCGACATCCTCCTCTCTGCCGCTGGCCTACGATGACGCGGTGAAGCGCGAGCAGGTTCTCTACTTGATCGGGTTCCCGCCGATCAGCTCGCGCAAGGAGATCACAAAAACGGCGGTCGCAGCGGCCATCGGGGTGACGGTTCGCAACCAGGTCCCGGGAGTTCAGTTCCAGACGGAGTCAAACATCGGGGACGGCGGACCGCTCCTCAACTCGCTTGGGGAAGTGGTTGGGATCGTCAACAGCCACCTGCAAGCTGGAAGCCAGACGCAGAAGGTGGACTTCGCGGTTGCCATTGGCGCCGCTAAGAGGCTCCTTCGCGCGAAGGATGCGGAATGGCCGGCCGTCGGAGCGAAGGAACCACTGGATGAGGCAGGTGTAACGAGCCGCGCTGTGTCGTCTGTGGCTCTCCTGATTGCCACGCTTCCGGAACCGAAGGTTGAGGAAGTGGAGGGCGAGGGTGAAAAGGAAGGCGGAGAAGAGCCTGAAGATGAAGCTCGCCCTGATTGCATGTGGGCCTCTCCCGAGGAGATGATCGATGTTACCAACTCCATCTCTATTTCCCCGGAGTCGCTCCAGTCATTGGACGTAGAGTCTCTCCAAGACGCCTCGTCTCAGATGTTGGGTGCGGTCTACTTCCTTCAGGGACTGGATCTGGAAGACTCGAAGCTCACCGAGGAAGCGCTTGTCTACCTGAAGAAAGCCGAGAAGCTCCGTCCGAATTCGCCTCTGACCGGCGCCGCACTGGCGCGGGTTGCGCAGGCGATGGGAGAGACGGGACTGGCCGCCGAGGCGCTGGGCCGCGCGCAGGAATTGGACACAACGGTGAACCTGCAACGGCGGAAGAAAGGCAGCAATATGTGGATTCCTCGCAAGGAGCTGGAATCCGTCCGACAGAAGCTGTCCTCGATTAGCGCCAAGGGCACCGCGGAGAATGTGGAAATCTTACGAGCGGCTACTGCCCGGTCGGCTGCGATGTTCGCGGTTTGGAAAGGCGATTACCGGTGGCAGCGCGGAGTCGCCGCTCTTGCGGAGACGGAATATTCCCGGGGCTTGGCTCTGGACCCTGAATGCCCGGAAGCCATTGTTGCCAATGCCTACGTTGCAGACAGGAAAGGCGACTTGGAGCAGGCTCAGGAGTTGCTGAGGAAGGCTTACGAGTTGGATCCAAGAAGTCCTCGCGTACGCGCCGCGGCTGCTGATTTCGCTAACGTCTACCGGAAAGACTTCCTGCCGCCGAAAGTGGAGATTCTCTCGCCTCGGGAGGGCGAGGAAATCAAGCCCGCTAAGGCGAGCGTCCTCGAGTTCACCGTGAAGGACGACCTCGGAAAGGTGCAAGGTGTTGAGGTGTTCATCGACACCACCTCGATAGCAAAAGTGTTCGGGCCCGGAAAGCACAAGATCGAGTGGAACTCGCGTGGACTCCAGTATACCGAGCCGACCATCCGTGTGGTGGCTGAGGACGCCGGAGGCAACAGAACCGAAGCGAAAGTGAAAGTGAAGGTGACGCGGTAGCATCGGCGCTCCTGCGCAACGCACATGGCTGACCCCAGACTCCAACCCGATCCCAGACCCATCGGCGAGATTCTCGTAGCGAGTGACGCTGTCTCCGAGGAGGAGGCCAACCGCGCTCTGCTGCAACAGGGAAGCAGTGGAATACTTCTGGGAGAGATTCTGGCTCAGCAGAACGTGTGTTCACACGACGACGTGCTGCAGGCTCTTGGCAGGCAGTTTGGGATGCCGTTTGCTCGCGTTCATGAAGGCGACGTACAGCCTGAGGCGCTCAGCGCGATTCCTGCCGCTCTCGCCGCGCGTCACCAGGCTCTTCCACTGTCACTGCACGGTCAGGCTATCCGGGTGGCGATGAGCAGTCCCTTCCACTTCGAGGCCGAGGAGGAAATCCGGCTCGTGACAGGGCTGGCCGTCGATCCCGTCCTGGCCCCCGCCGACAGCATCCAGCGTCTGCTGGAGGAATACTACATGCGCTCAATGTTCGACGAAGCAGCCGCGGCGGGGAGCGATATTGAGATCATCGACCGAGAGGACGTTGATATTGGCAACCTCGAGCAGATGGCAAGGGAAACTGCCGTCATTCGGATGGTCAACGTGCTGCTGCACCAGGCCGTCCAGGACAGGGCCAGCGATGTCCACATTGAGCCATTTGAGAAAGGACTGCGCGTCCGCTACCGGGTAGACGGAATCCTGCACGACGTGCCTGCCCCCCCTCAACGTCTCCAAGCGGCTATTATCTCGCGTGTCAAGATTATGGCAGACCTCGACATTGCCGAGAGACGACTCCCCCAGGACGGACGCATCAAGCTGAAGGTATCAGGGAAGGAGGTTGACCTGCGCGTCTCCACCGTTCCCACGCTGTATGGGGAATCCGTCGTCATGCGGATATTGGAGAAGACCTCTGTGCTCCTCGGGCTGGGGGAGCTGGGCATGCTGCCCGAGACGGAACGCCAGATCGAAGAAACCGTTCGCCGACCGCACGGAATCATCCTGGTGACGGGCCCCACCGGCAGCGGGAAGACAACCACACTCTACGCGGCGCTCCGCAAGGCATACTCGTCAGAACGGAAGATCATCACCATCGAGGACCCGGTGGAATATCAGTTGGACGGTATCAACCAGATTCATGTCCGTCCGAAAATCGGGCTGACCTTCGCCAACGGCCTGCGGCACATCCTGCGGCAGGACCCTGACATCATCATGGTCGGGGAGATTCGCGACTTGGAGACGGCGGAGATCTCCATCCACGCGGCTCTTACCGGTCATCTTGTTTTCAGCACCCTGCACACCAACGACGCGGCGAGCGCGGTGACACGCCTGCTCGAAATGGGGATTGAGCCTTACCTTGTTGCCTCCTCCGTGGAAGCAGTGATGGCACAGCGTCTGGTCAGGTTGATCTGCCCCAACTGCCGCTCCCTGGAGCAGATGGACAACGATCGGAACGGTCGGTTGTCTCCGCGCAGGCGTATCGGCCCCCCGTCTGGGTGCGACGAGTGTCGCTTTACCGGATACCGAGGTCGCACAGGCATCTTTGAGTTGCTGATCATTGACGATGACATTCGGGAACTGGTCGTCCGGCAGGCGACGGCGAACGCCATTCAGGAACGCGCCGTTCAGAAGGGAATGAAGCTGCTCATGGCCGACGGGCTCTCCAAAGTGGAGACCGGACTCACGACGATGTCCGAAGTGGCGAGGGTCACCCATGAGGATGAAGCCGCGGCGGAGCTTGAAAGAATCCTTCGAGAAGAAGAGCGCACGGGCCGAAGCGAAACATGAAACCCCGACGACGATTGCAGGTTCGACTAAACGATGCCCACTTTCCGCTATATTGCCGTTGATGCCCGTGGCGCAACGCACACGGGCACCATGACAGAGGAGACCTCCCGCTTGGTAGCGGAACGGCTGCGCGAGCAACAGCGTTTCCCCGCCAAGATTGTTGCCCTGCCATCCAGCTCCAGAAAGATCGCGACGAACGAGGTGGCCGCGCGTCCGGGCCGATGGACGCGGGGGGTGTCGGGACGGGACTTGACGCTCTTCAGCCGTCAGCTCTCGAACTTGGTCAAAGGGGGACTCCCTCTGTTGCGGAGCTTCAACGCCCTGATCGACCATACCGAGAACCTGCGTCTTCAGCAGGTCCTGATTGACGTCCGGGACAACATTCACTCCGGAAGCAGTCTGTGGGAAGCAATGGCGAAGCATGGCAGGACGTTCCCCGCCTTCTATGTCAACATGATTCGCGCGGGGGAGGCAAGCGGAGAGCTGCCAGCCATACTTCAATGGCTGGCAGATCTCTTGGAGACCGATCAGCAGAAGAGGACGCAGATCCGGTCTGCGCTCGCGTACCCAAAATTGCTGCTGGGGGTGGGCGCCGCTGCCGTGTTTTTTCTGGTCACGTTCCTCATCCCCCGGTTCGTAAGCCTGTTCGAGGAACTGGGTCAGTCCCTGCCTCTGGCGACGGTAGCCGTACTCACGGTGTCCGGTTTCCTGGGACGTTGGTGGTGGTTGCTGCTGCTGGCGCTCACGACGTTCTGGGGGGCCGGGCGTCTGTGGACTTCCACACAACGAGGCCGCCTTGCGTGGGACAGCTTCAGACTCAGAATACCCGTCTTCTCCCGGCTCACGATGAAGATCGCTGTGGCCCGGTTCGCGCGTATTCTCTCCATCCTGTTGCGAGGCGGAGTACCCATCCTGACCGCGCTCGACGTCGTGCGGGACGTGATCGGTAACGAGCGGCTGGCACAGGACGTCGACGCGGCGCGCGTGCGCGTCCGAGAGGGCGCCAGTTTGGCGGAACATTTCCGGGACAGTGGATTGTTCCCGAAGCTGTTGACCAACATGATCGCTGTGGGAGAGGAGAGCGCCGAACTTGAGTCCGCGCTGATGACCGTGGCGGAAACATACGATGTGGAAGTGGACAGCTCAGTCAAAGCCCTTATTTCCGTGCTGGAGCCGACAATCATCATCTTCCTGGCCATCGTGTTTGGCTTCATCATTGTCTCGATGCTCCTGCCTGTGTTCCAGATGAACCTGCTTCCAACGCAGTAGTGCATCGTTTTGGAAGTTCCCCCACAAAAGGACGCCGGATCGCTTCAGCGTCCGGTAGCTCACACAGGCAGCTACACGATGGAGGCTACCCTCCTTTTCTCCCCTTTCAACCCGTGTTCGGCACGAACACGGGTTGAAAGGGGAGAAAAGATGTCCTTTCTTGGCGC
>MNXM01000056.1 GCA_001872605.1 Armatimonadetes bacterium CG2_30_59_28
CGGCACGAACACGGGTTGAAAGGGGAGAAAAGAGGTCCTTTCTTGGCGCTCGGTAGTCAGTTGTGTGAGCTACCGGACGCTGAAGCGATCCGGCGTCCTTTTGTAGGGGAACTTCCAAAACGATGCACTACTCTGATTCAAACACGCCCACAACCCCGAACGAGGTGACCCCCGGGACTCCGCTTGATGCGTTGAACCTCAACTGGCGCGAAAGGGATCTTCCAGAGAAAGAGCGAACCAAGCATGTCCATCGCCTACACCCTTACCTGGGGAAGTTCAAGCCTCAATTGGTTGAGATATTGCTGAGGAAGTTCTTCTTACCCGGACAAACTGTGCTGGACCCGTTCTATGGTTCGGGCACTACGTTGGTTCAGGCAAGAAAGTTGGGGGTAGACTCCACCGGATTCGATATCTTTTCGTTCAACGTCCTCCTATGCCGGGTGAAAACGGCGAAGGGTGTAATGGCGTGATCCACGCATGGACATTGAGCGAAGGCGATGGTAAAATCTGACGTGTAAATCCACCTTGCTTACGTTAACCGCCTATCATGATGTATGGTGAAATGACAATGTCATCGCGTATCGTCCTACGCGACCATCCCTCCGACTTTAATTCGATGCCAAATCAGTCGAAAGGTGTGAACTTCGATGCTTTTCTGGACTGTATTCTCGAGGGTGACTGCCGTGACGTGCTACGGAAGCTCCCCGACGATTGTATTGACCTGATCGTCACATCGCCTCCTTATGCTGATCGGCGCAATCACACGTACGGCGGCATCAAGCCCGACCGGTACGTCGATTGGTTTATACCGATTGCCAATGAATTGAAACGAGTGTTGAAGCCGTCGGGGTCGTTCATTCTCAATATCAAGGAAATCGCCGTTAATGGCGAGAGACATACCTACGTGATTGAGTTAATTCTGGCGATGCGAAATGAGGGCTGGAAGTGGACCGAGGAGTACATCTGGCACAAGAAGAACTGCTATCCGGGGAAGTGGCCGAATCGCTTCCGAGACGCATGGGAGCGCTGCCTTCACTTCACCAGGCAGAAGCAGTTTGCGATGTACCAGGAGGCAGTTCGTGTTCCAATGGGGGATTGGCGGCACGCCCGTTTGCGGAACCTCAGTGAAACGGACAAGAGACGCGATACCTCACGAGTGATGAGTGGGTTTGGGAAGAAGATCGAAAACTGGGTTGGACGAGAATGGGCATATCCCACAAATGTCCTCCACATGGCTACGGAATGCAGCAATAAGGGACATAGCGCAACATTTCCAGTTTCACTCCCCTCATGGTTCATCCGCCTTTTTACGGAGCCAGGCGGCATCGTGCTTGATCCGTTTATGGGATCTGGCACAACTGCCATTGCGTGCCAGCAAACCTGCCGCCACTTTGTGGGTATCGAGATGAATGGCGAGTATTGCGAAGCTGCGAGAAAAAAGCTACGTGGCAGCGAAGGCCCTACTCTCTTTGATTACTTACAGGAGAACGAATCTGATGGAAACGGATCAACTGGAAGAATTGATTCAACAGTGCCTCGCCCGCTTTTACCGGAGACGTATCGCGGCGTTGGACAAGTTGAACCTGAAGAAAGTGCTACGTCGCAAGAATCCATATCTGTTTCGCGCTAACGGCATTTCGAACGCGCCAGAGATGATTACTGAGTTGCTCACAGCTCACATTTCCTCATCTGACGAGGGCATATTCGGCGATGAGTTCTTCGAGCCGCTTTTCAAGTTCATCACGAAGTCTCCCATCGCAGCCGCCAAGGGGATAGATTTTGTCATTGAAACGGACGATGCCTACCAAGCGATCTCCCTCAAATCCGGTCCGAACGCTTTCAATTCAAGTCAAGTAGCCAAACAGACACAGCAGTTCAGGGAAATGGAAAGCTCGCTACGTGCGACCTTAAGAAGCCTTCGCAAGCAGTTCATCCCGATCATGGGGTGCGGTTACGGGAAGGTCAACTCTCCTCCCACGTCCGCCCGGGGATACTACAAACTTGCAGGGCAGGCTCTTTGGGAGAAGGTCACGGGCGACCCAGACTTCTATCTGAAGCTTGTCAGGCTGATGCGAGATGATCCCGATGGACACCGCCCGGTGTTCAAACAAGCGTGGGATCGCGCCGTCAATCGGTTTGTTATACTCGTTACGGATGAAAATCCACCTTTCCCCCTCACCCTGCCCTCTCCCCATCGGGGGAGAGGGTCGGGGTGAGGGGGTGTTTTCACCCGTAACGAGTATAAGCAGTTCTCTGAAGACTTTTGTGACGACGACGGGAACATCCTTTGGGAAAACCTCGTAAAGTTCAACAGCGGAAGTTGATAACGATCGCCCTCCCGATTGTTGCCGCACATTCATAAGCCGTCAAGGAGGGTGAAGTGCAGTTCGAAGCGCTATATTACGACGGATGGAGTTCCCCGCCTTCCTATATCCTCGTAGGCGCAGTTGAGGGAAATGCACCTGATGAGGCTCTGAAGAACAACCTCGAAGGAATGAACCAAGCGTTGCGTGACCAACTTGCCCTGTCAGTCGATGATGTTAATGACAGGCGCATACGAGACACTCTCTATCTGCTCAAGCCCGATGACCTGGCTTGTGCTCGCCGCGGTTCATGACGGCCGCGGAGAACACGATTTCTAAAGTGCCCGGATCAACGGCCCACGTGACGGAAGGCGACGAAGTTGGTCGTGAGAACAGCAAGTACATGGTCGACACGTTGGCATTTGGATTCTGAATCTGATCGTCTCCTCTTCCATCTATCCGTCGGTTTCTTCGTTGCAACCTGAACGCTCACGGTTCACTCCGCCAATGCTCACAACCTTCCGTTGGGCTTGAGCGGCGAACTCGTCATACGCAACGGAGAAAATGTGCTTCCGTTCGGGTCGGCGGAGTTGGTCGGAGATACGCCACTTGCCGCGCAGGGTCGGCAGTTCGTCCTCCCGCGCCTCATAGTTCCGCAGGACACCCCGCTGCCATTCCTCCATCAGGTGGGTGGCGAAGAGCCGGGTGAGTATCTCGAACCAGTCCCTTCCCTCCCGCAGCAACGGCGCCAGCTCGTGTTCCTTCACCGGCAACTGCCCGGCGTAGGCCGGCATGTAAAGCAGGTTGCTGGTTGCCTCCCGGATTTGTGGCTCGGAGGGAGCCTCGCCCTCCCGCACCGGAGTACGATATATCATATCTTCGGCAGCACCTGAATGGTTTGGTTTCCGAGACGAATGACGCCGACGTGCTGCGTGGCCTGAACAACGCTCTTGCCGCCTCTCACAGTCGCCCGAAGAACCTCCGTTCCCACGGATCGCCGCAGCCGCTCCAGCAACGACAGATCGCGGTCGGCCCAAGGGAACGGCTCGTCTTGGTGCTCAAAGAGTGTGATGGTGGAGGTCACCCGGTATGCTCCGAACAGGGAAGGTCAGGCGCGGCGTTGGCGGGCGCGCCGCACAATGGCCTCGATTTCCTCGGCAGGCTCGTCTCCGGCATAGTCCTTCTTGATGAATGACTCAACCGTCTTCCGGGCGCCATGCAGATCGTTTTCCGCAACGAAAGATCGCAGGGACTGAATCGTTTGTTCCTGACTGTTTGCAGCGATCAGGCAGGCTTTGACATACTGGTTGAGTGACATCCCGTATGTGCGCGCGATTTGCTCGCTTTCCTGTTTCAGCCGGGGATCGAGTCGGAGGGAATAAGTGGCACTCATCGGAATCACCTCGCCAGATAGGTCTTAACAAACTCAGCCGGAGTCATCACGCGAAGCTTCGGAAACAGAAGATCAGTTTTAGGCGGTGCGAAGTCCGCCGGATTGCACGTCACAAGCACAGCATGGCTGTGCAAAGCAGTCTCAAGCACATGGTTGTCATCTGCATCCACCAGATTGGGTCGCCACCGGAAATGCACTTGCACCTCATGGGCTTTATCTGCAAGGACAACCAGAACCGACTGGATATCAGTTCTTGGAGTACCATGGCGAGAAAGAAGCTCGACAATTTCCACTCGATGCAGGACGTCCTCGTATTCAAGGAAGAGGCTGAGACTCAACACGATATCCAGTCGGCAAGCAAGAACCTCTCTCAGAACGCTCCAGGACGCACTTGATCGCCGTCGGCACAAGCCACGAACGAGAACGCTTGTATCCAACACGATTCGAGGCAAGCCGTTCATTGGTGATCCCATATATGCTCTTGGTTCCTGATGCTGGCTATGATATCAGACATGCTTCTCGATATCAACTTCCGGTCGAGTTGCCATGGTTGCTGTTCGCATCTTCCCAGCCAGGCCATGTTTCCGCCGCCAGAGGCCAAGCCGCCTCGGCGAACTCCCCTGTGTCAGCGGACAGGAACCGGTAGCCTTCGGCAGCCAGTTCATCCTGATGTCGACGAGCGTCTGCCCGGAACAGTTGAGCCAGATAGCGACTGGCAGGCTTCTTCGTCTGAGTCGCGCGGGATTTCAACAGGTGAACGATCTCTTCGTCCAGTGAGACATTCAGCTTTACTGTAGCCATCCCTACACCTCCGTCGCGATTGTAGCGTCCGAGAAGTAGAGCGTCAAGTTCTCCACCAAAGATAAAGAACGGATCCCTTCCTCGCCGGTTCAAGGGGTAGTAGGTCGCTGCTTCAGAACACCATATCCCCCGAAGATTCGGGTATCATCTTCCTCCGCGATGGAGAATCCCCGCTGCGGATCGCGCTCGTGCAGTTGGGTCTCGTCCAGACCGGTCAGGACGGCCCGGATTGCGTCTCTCGATCGACGATGGAACTCCAGCAGGCGTGTCATCAATCATTCTCTCCCTCCGTCACAGCACACGGCCGAAGCACAGTGAGTCGTTGTGGGGTGTAGAGCGCTCTCCCCTGAGCCACCCATCACTTCACCCATCAACCGCCGTGAGCGTTGTCGCCGTCCACGTCCGTCGTATTCTTCACCGCCCACCAGCAGACTTCGCGGAAGAGGTCCACCCAATCGTCCCATTCCCAGAAGGGAGTCCCTTGCTCGCCCGGTTCGCCCCAGGGGACGCCGAGGATGCACACGACGCGCCCTTCGCCGTATTCGCCGGCAACGATGAACGGCTTGTCGCCGGCCTGCGCGAGCACCTGGCCGCCGGGCTTTACGGTAACCGAGTGCAGATAGTAGGTCAGCGGAGAAGATGCAGTTGAGATGGCTCCCAGCCAAGGGATCTCCCGGTTCACTGTCAGGGGTTGGCCGTTCGGGAGGTGAATGAGTCCACCATGTAGAGCGGGAGTGGCGGCGACGGGCATGGTCTCCTCGATTAACGAGCCGCGCCAACCGCCCCGTTCATAGCCCTGGTGGCCGCCCAGCACGATTAGCGCGCCTCCACGCTTCACGTATTCGTGAATGGCGTTCTTGTACTTGAGCGCCAGGCAGCGCACGTTGACATTGCAGAGGTAGAGGATGGAGTACTGAAACAGCTCGCGGGGGTCCTCGGGGAAACCGACAAACGACATTCCCCCCATGCCATTTTTGCACCAGACCGCCTTCATCCTGGCGTCAAGTTGCATGGCGTGGAAAACGTCGGCAATCCGAAAGCGGTCATAGCCGAACCCCGCGACGACCAGCCCCTTCATCGGCACGTGTTCCCACTGTACCTGCTTGAATGGCGCTGGCTTTAGATCAGATGGAAGCTCGCCCTCGCTTCCCGGGTAGATCGACAACAATTGACGATCCTCAAACTCGTGCAGGCAGAAGACTTTGAGGGAATCCACCGACCATGGCTCTTTCCCGTAGGTTACGAGACGCAGGGACCACCAGCTCGAGTCCCGCAGGATGAAGTCGGCCTCGCAATCGGTATACTTGTCCGACCTTTCCGGAGACGGGACAAACCGGAGGAGCTGGCGCAGTCCGGCACGCTGGCTGTCAACGTCAAGGAATCCGACGGGTGCGCTATCCTTGGCCGCGGGCATCTTCACCCGCGCCCGGACGCGGTACAAACCAGGCGGCAGCGCCGGGAAGTAAGGGGAATGCGCCATGTATCCCTGTCCCACGTTTGCCGGGGCTTGCAGCGCCGCGCCGCGCTCCGCTTGCGGATCATTGACTGTGTGCGACCATGTGCCGCCGCGCATGTTGAAGGAGTCATCGCTGCCCACGAAGTAGGACAACACGCGCGTATCCTGCATCCCACCTTCCACCACTCGAGTCGTCTCGCCTTTGGCCCAGTGCGGCGTGGCGGGTGGCACGTACTTCCGCAACTGCACGGCGTCCACCCATACCGTTGAGGGAATCGTCTTGCCCATTTGCTTTTGGCTGTTGTTCAGGACGGTGACGCCTACCCGCGCCCACCGGGCATTGGCCGGCGCTTGCTTGAACGCATCACGCAAGTCCCACTGTGAAGGTCCATAGGGGAACTGGACGATGAAACTCCCGACTTGTTTCTGGGCTATGTCCAGCCATTGTCCCGCAGCGTAGGAGGAGACCCCCGCATAGTCAGATGGTTTGCCGCTGGCGTTGAAGCCTTCCTGACGGAAAGCAATGGAGAACAGATAGGTGGCGTCCGGCTCGACCGGAATCAAGGGTGAACTCGCCGACACGTTTGTGTCAGACTTGGGGACGAAGACTTTCAGCGAGTGCTGCCCCTTGATGTAGACCGTCGAGTCCGTCGACACCGTGATCCCGCTGTCCGGCGCGATCGGCGCCGTCCAGGGGGGATTGGGACTGCGGCCATTGTCGGTCACTTCTTCGAAGCCAGCGTTGGGGACCAGGTTCTCCCCCAGCCAGGGGATGGATACCGGCCCGTCGGCGCGCGCTGCGCTCGCGAGTACAACGAAACTCAGTTGCAGTCTCACGCAAAGGCGCAAAGACGCAAAGGCGCGACGCGCCTTGAGAACAGTCTTGGCTCCTGTGCGTCTTTGCGACTTTGCGTGAAGACTCTTGAGCGTGGTCATCTGTTTCACCACAAATCCGGTTTGTACCGGTCATCCTCTTTCATAACCCACCAGTTGAGCTGGCGGAGCAGGTACTTCCAGTCACTCCACTCCCAGAACGGGACCGCCTTTTTGTCGAAGGTTCCCATGGGCGCTCCGGTAATGCAGGCCACGCGCGCTTTGTTCGGCCCCACTTCCCCGATGACGAGGAAGGGATGTCCATCTGCCTCGAGGACAGTCTTGCCCCACGGTTTGGCTTCCACCTTGTGGATGTAAAGCGCGCGCGGCGCGACCGACCAGTCGAGGTCCTCAAGGAATGGCGCGCCCTCGGCTATGGGCCTCACAGTTGCATTCGCCAGCTTTTCCAGATCGAAAGGTGTGGACGATAGGGTCACTGGAAGCATTTCCGCCAGAGGCGTTCCTTGCAGGCGCGAGGCGCCATACGCCATCGGTCCTCCCAGCATGATGATTCCGCCGCCCGCGTTGAGGTAGTCGCACAGCATCTCCTGACCGATGTTACCCAGCGCCTCGTTCTTTACCCCGCCCAGGATCATCATGTCGTAGGAGAGAAGCTGGTCGTAGTCATACGGGAACGAGGACAGACGCGTCAGCCAGTTCCCGGAGTAGTTCGTAAAAACCCGATCGTGCCGGTCCTTGTTGTTTCCGTCCCGATACATGTGACTCATGTGGGCGGGTGTCGCCACACCAAAACAGTCATCGAGGAAACCCTCGGCGTACCACATTTGAACTCCCGGCACGGCCTTCAGCTTTAGCGGGTCCGGCTTGTGCAGGGACAGCTTCTGTTTTGGGCGTTCGCCGCGGTACACCGGAGTGACCATGTCGGTCTGTATGTTCTCGCCCCACTTGTACGCGCCGTTGAAGTATTCCTCGAAAGCGCCGGCCACCATGACTGCTGTCGGTGGCTCCAGTTCGGCCTCAACTTTCACCACGAGTGGGTCCTCTCCGGCAACCTTGAAGGAGAGCTCCTTCGTCTGGACTCGGTCGCTGAGCGTGTCGAATGCAGCAGTTCCCACCGAAACGACTTGCGTCGGGTTCTGCACGTTCATCAGATTGACCTTCATCGAGAGCGCGGCAGGCGCGTTGACGGAACGGGTCGCGGACATAGCGATTTCGCCCGTGCCCTTGCCGTCGGTCTTCATGCTGTAACCAGCGATGTAATCCATAGTCGCCGAAACGACGTTGTCCAACCCAATCACCGGCACGAAGTAGATGGGATATTCCACCGACTGCCCCGCCGGGAGGTAGGTCAAACGATACATCGGTTCGAGGGAAGACGCGCTGACGCAGACGTAGAGAGCATCAATCTCATTGTAGTCGGAGAGAACCGCCAGCCCGGTCTTGCGCTGAGTGTCTAACTGTGCCATCCACCCGGCGCTGCAATCGCGCAGGAACGCCTCGTCGCCGGTGTGCCCCCAGTTCTCGCCCGCCTTCACGCGCACCCCTCGCGTGCTGGGGCGAAACGACTTGTCGGTCGTCCGGTCATACTGACCACCTGGAAAGAAGATATTCTGCTGCCAGAAAGCGAACAGCTTGGAGTCCTTCTTCGGCGCAGTGATTCTGATGCGGCATTCCAGGGCCGGACTGTCGGATCGGAGCGTGTACGTTTTTTTCAGGAGGAGGTCCTTGAGTTTCTCGTCCTCATGGCCCATCCAACGCCCCGTCGCCAAGTAGCGCAACGCGAGCACGCATTCCTTCGGGTCGTTCTTCTGATCAACCACTTCGTACTTCGCGCCTAACATCTCCCCCGGCCAATACTGGGACTGAAAGTGATCAATACCAAGCCCGTGCGGCGATTGGTCGGGGATCAATTCCACATCACCGCCCAGCTTGTCCTTGTACGAGACCACCACACCACCCTTGGACGGATCGACAACGAGCGACACGCGCCCGTTGTCCATGCGGTAGCGGGTGTTGCCGTCTTTGTCTCCGGTGGTGAGCGAGACGGCGGCGTGTGCGCCACTCGTAAGGGTTGCCGCGACGACCAGTGTAAGTCCCCATGAGATTTTCATAGCGTTGCTCCGTGTGAAGGTGTCAGGTGTCAGGTTGCAGGGGGCGGCCAGCCGCAGGGGAACGATTCATCTTCCGTACCGTAGCCAGCCTTCTCCTCCGCAACTTGCCAGCGCCGGTCTTGGGCCGGGAGTTTTTTTTCCAGCGTCTTTTCCAAGCCATTGAGCATTCGGATGCACTCCTTGTAGCGGTCGCGAAAAATCTGGTAAACTTCCTGAGTGATATAGGTTTTGAGCAAGGCCACGAACAGATGATGGACGGTCTCACCGGCCTCACCACGGCTGCGGTTCACTCCCTCGATTTTGTTTCGCACGTGCCGGTCATCATTCTTTTCGGCCAACTGGGCCGGTGAGCGGTTCGAAGAACGCCGTACCTGACTTCCCAACTCGTATCTCTCCTCTGCAGGCCAACTGTGGGTAAGCTCACTGTCCTCGATGTGCAACGGACACAGTTTTCGGTAGACATCGAGGTCCTCCACTGCCAGATACTTCTTCTCCACAACTCTCCCCCTCCTGACACCTGACACCTGACACCTAATACTCGAACACGACAGTCTTGAGATACAGCACCGATGGCACGGTCACACGGACCGCGCTTCCCTGCTTTGTCAGCTTCAGGGGGACGGCCTGCACCGCGGGTTCTGCCTCAGGCGTCAGAGGTTCCGCCATGACCAGCCACGCCTTCTGCGGCAGGCGGCCGCCGACTGCGTTGCAGCGAACTGTGACGTTGAGAACCGGTGGACGCACCTTCGAGTCCCTGTTCCCGCTCACTTCTTCGGACACCGGAGAGTTGACCAGGTGCACAATGGCTTGCTCTTTTCCTTCCGGGCTTTTATTGGTGAACACGTATCCCTTCCACCAAAGCGTCGGCGGCGCGTCCACGACAACGCGCTTCTGGTCTTCCGGTTGCAGGCGGAGGTTCCAGCCTGAGAACGTGTCGCTGAAACGGAACGCCATCCGGGGCAAGTCGCCCGCGAGGGCCGAGTTGTTTTTGTAGAGCGGAATCCAAACCCGGCCTCCGGCGAGAATGCGGAAGATGGTGGCGTGCAGCCAGTCCACCTCTACATGGTTGGGGTTGCCCGCGTTAAACCCACGGTCGAAGATCCACGGGTCGTAGATGCCGTCCAATTGCCGGATGCGGTCACCCCATTCGATGAACCGCTTGCTGTAGGCATTCCAGAAATGGAACGGCGAAGTCTTCGCTCCGTAGGTGATCGCCACCTCATCGAGAATCCACGCGTGACCGCGGCACTTCTCGGCGAGGAACAGCGGAGTGTTCTTGTTCTCTTCCGGCGCGCCGTAGTTGTAACCCCAGGTGAAGTCCGGCAACTCCTTGGCTACTGCGTCTTTCACAGCCTTGAGGGATTCTGCCGACAACCGGTCTGCCTCTTCCCAGGTCGGCGCTATCTCGCTACCATCGAGGCGATACTGCCCGGGCGCCACGTTCATCATCCAGATGTCCCAGCGTGCGCCATTGAAGCCCATCTCCTTGCCCAGTCGGATGCACTGGTTCGATATGTGGGAGCGCACTCCGGGATGCGTCGGGTCGAGGGACGCCCACAGAGTACCATCCTTAACTGGGGCGAACTCGAATTCGTGGCGCCGCGAATACCGGGCATGAGCTTCCATGTTGTAGCTCCCGATCTCGCCGTCACGACCATACATGAACCAGTCCGGGTGCTTTTGGTAGAGTTCGTATCCGGCTTCGTCCGTCGCGCAGCCGAGGATGTAGGATTCCACGTGGACGCCGCTGTCCTTCACCATGGCGATCTGTTCCTTGTACTCCTTCAGACTCAACCACCACTGGCCATTTGCAGCAACGTAGGGATCCTCCGGCGGGATGAAGCCGGCGAGGTCGCACCAACTCCACCCGAAGAACTCCATCCGGCCATTATGATTGTCCCTGTCGCGCACTCCCATCTCAACGGCCTTCTTGCTCTGCGTGTGGCTGGCGGGATACACGTAGAGGAGACCGCCGCCGCTTGGCCGCCAGCTCTGCTCGAAGTCGTGCGCGGGGAATGCGAGGAGACGACCATCGTTGGTGATGCCGACATCCATCGAGTCACGGGCCACCAATTTGCCATCCTTGTTCTGTAGGGAGAACTCCACCTCGTGTCCGGACTCTGCCCCCGCGGCTTTCCACGCGAGGTCGTAGACGCGTCGTTCTCCCGGTGCAAGAGATGCAGAAACGTTGGCCACCTTGCGCCGCCCCTCCAGACCAACCAAATCATCTGCTTGCAGCTTGCCCTCAAACGCGTCCTGTGTCGGGTTGACTACGGTGACCGCGATCTTGACCTGCGCACCCGGCGCGTAGTTGGTCCGGCTTCGCAGCAACCCACTGATGTACGGCGCGTTTTTGCCGTGTCCCTCCAACTCGATACCGGCGATCCAAACGCTCGGTTTCCGGTCGCCAGTCTGCGCCTGCCAAGTGGGTAAGATGGTCAACGTGTAAGGGGCTGGCGTGTCGCCCACCTCGAAGTAGATCGGCAGCACACGATACGCTTTCTCGTTCGCACGGACGGCGTACACCATGCCATCGGCCAGATATCGGCGACCAGTGGTTTGGTTGTGAAGCGTTACGGTGAGCCTTAGGCCGTTCGCCACGTCGTTGAGGTCCTTGCCGCGCACACGCACGCGGATCACACCGGTTCCCGCCAGCGGAATATCTTTGGCGGAGAAGATTGCCGGCAAAGCTCCCGCCTTCGCAAACGCGAGCTGCAGCGACTTCCCACCCGCGGCGAGAGTGTCGTCCGCAATGTCGCCTCCCGCGAACAAGGGACCCGGCTTTGCCGCACCGAAGTCATGTTTCCAGAGAACTTCGGGTGCGGCCCACAGATTCACGGCAAGCAGGTTGGCGAGGACTGTGATGATTGCGAGGTGCATCCGAGAGTGTTTTTTCATGGGAATCTCCTCCGCTCTACGCGCATTGATAAATTCACTGAAAGAACCAAAACTTCCGCAGAATACGCAGAAGGGAAAAAAGCGCTTTAGAGCCAATAACCTGTCTTGAAGTTTCCGCGTATTTCGCGTGTTCTGCGGGGATAGCCCTTGTTTCAGTAGAGTCAGCAATGCTGTTGCAGCATTCCTGGCATGAATGCTCGATCATGGCGACCCATCCTTCGAGGTGTCGAACCTCGATTCCGTCATCCCTTCAGCAGTAGCGAAGCCCGACAGGGCGGTCACCGTCACGCCAAGCCTATGGCAGATGCTGGACGTGTGTCAAGCCATTCTCTGAAATATCTGAAATTCCGGCGGAGGCATTGTCCTTTGGGGTATTGCATATTGGCCGAGGGACAGATAGAATGCCGTCACTCTCAGATCCGTGGAGGTATAGCGAACCATGCAGTTTCGTATCTCAGCCCGAAGGTCGCTCGTATCTGCGCTCGCCCTGTCGATGCTCTCCATGGCTGTCAACCTGGCTTCAGGCACGCAAGAAGCTTCTATCACGTCGGCAAAAGGCAACCACCATTGGCAACTGGGTGTGGGGTGTTACCTTGGCGGCGTGGGGGGTCGGTTCACCGAACTCGACGCTGCGCGGTTCGACTGGGTCTACCTCTGCTACGGCAACATCGGGGCCACGGAGGAAACGACGCAGTTACTCAATCGGCTGATCGCCATGAACCCGCGACTGAAAGTAATCATTCGCGTCTGGCCGATAATGAACCTGACGCCGTTCAAGGAAAACCGTCACCAGGCGACGATGTATGACTATTTCTACCGTCCCGGTGTGAAGGAGAAACTCCTCGCCGAGACACGGCGGCAGATTCGTGTTGTCCTCGACCACATCAGCAAACCGGAAAATGTGGTGGGTTCCACGTTTCTCGAGGAACTGCCGGGGCACTTCACCGACAGCGCTATTGGCAGGCTCGGGGATGGAGAAACCACGTGGGCCATGGACGCCTATCGAAAGGAGATTGAGGCGGAGCTTGGGAAGCCTTTTGTGTGGAACGACGAGACGCGGCGCTGGTGGTGCCAGAAGTATGTGCAGGCGCTGGGAGAGATTCACCACGTCATGAAGGAAGCGAGTGAGGGACGGCTGATCTTCTACTACCAGCAGACCAACCACTTCAACCTCGACCATGTCCCCGCCGGCACACCCGTCAACAGGCAGGGACTGATCCCGATTCACCTTGAGGAGATTATCAAGCCCGGGCTGTGTGATGGACAGTTTGCTTATCCTAACAACCCTCTCATCTGGGAGCGGCAAACTTTGCGCTTTGCGAAGGAGCGCGGGTGGCTGTTCTTCTCGCAGCTTCCACACCCCAGCGGGATGCGCCTGGGAACGTGGGACGAGTGTATGCAACTGGCAAAGACCCGCGTGCCGCAGAACCTCGGCTACTTCTGGTACTGCGAGGGTGGCTGCGCCAAGAACATGTACAATGACGACCCCTCCATTCCCGCGGAGGAACGAGGGTCGCAACGCCTCTACTTCGTGGAACACACGCGACGTTTCCTGGCGAAGGAGAAAGTCGGGATGGATGTCGTGGAACGCCACCTCAAACCCGAGATTGCCTTCAGCTACGATCTGGACGCGGTGAAGTCGGGGCACTTCCGTCCCATCTGGGTTCAGGTGCACAACCCGCGTGATCCAATATGGTTTGAGAAACCGGAGGACGCGACGCTGAAGAACGTCAGACTTACACTCACGCCTCCGCCCAGCGTCGACCTCCCCCCCACCAATTCTCCCCCCGCGGCGGTTCCTCTCGGCGACATCGAGGCGGGGGAATACCGCGCCATCCTGTGGTGGGGACAGATGAAGGAAGACACCACTGTCTCAGCGAATGCACCCATCTCCGTTAAGCTGACCGCGGACAATAGCCCGGCTGATGAACTGGTTTCATCCGCGCCGAACACGTCCCCGGTGGCCTTTGCGCCGCAGGAGGTTTCCCGCTCGGGTGATTCCTGGGTGGAGCCACTGTACCGTGTGGCAGACGATTACTCACCAGTTCTCCATCTCACGCCCATCCAAACCGCCGCGCTGCGTCCCTCCGTGACGGACGGGTCGGACACCATCATCTACAACGGCACACTGCACGTGGGCGAGCGATTGACCATCGGGCCCGGATTGAGCGCGCGTCTTCTACCCGCGAGCCTCATCACCGGCGACCGCAGCGTAATGTGGGAAGAAGGCGACCCAAAGAAGCCCAAGGCATGGAAGGAAGGCTACGGCGTATTCAACCTTCCACTCATGGCCCCATCGCGCCCCAACGCAAGGATCCGTGTCACGATCTCCGGTAAGGTCGCGGACGGCGCGGAAAGCCAGATTCTGTTGACCGGCTACAAGCGCGTCCGAGGCGCGTTGCTGGGGATAGGGGGCAAGTGGGAAAGCTGGAGTCAACCACTGGTCGTCAACGCGCTGGGGAGCGAATGGCGTGAGGGAGTCAGTCAGGAGTTTGTCATCCCCGCGGATGTGTCTGTTCGGAGCGTGGCTGCCTATCGTCGCGGCAACAAGGGGACCATCTGGTATGGGGACATATTGGTGACGCTTGCCGACATGCCTTCCGATGGCGTTGACGTGAGCGACCGGCTGGAAGGCGTGGTGCCCACAATCCATCCGGGCACGTATGTGCGTTTCACCTACCGCGACGGGAGTCCCCCATCGCAAATGCCGAGAATGAGCGTGGAGTTCGCGGCGCCCGACGCGGACGCTGCCGTGAGATAACTTGACGACACCGTGGGAGGGCATTAGACTTCTGATACACTCATACACAAGGAGGTCCACCATGGAGACGATTGGCGCTCACGAGGCACGGAATCAATTCTCCTCGTTGCTTGAACGTGTGCATCGAGGGGCGCGTGTCGCTATCACGAAACGAGGGGTTACCGTCGCCGTGTTGCAGCCTCCTGACCATATTCTAACGGGTGGTACAGAATCCGTGATCGCGGAATTGCGCACATTTCGAAGGCGGCATAGGCTGAATGGCTTGCAGATTCGTGACCTGATCGAGGAAGGAAGACGGTGAATGATGGATCGTTTCGTCGTTGACGCGTCCGTGGTGATGTCATGGTGCTTTGACGACGAAACAAATGACTATGCCGACGCGGTGCTCGATTTGCTCCACCACGGCACTGCCATGGTGCCTCCCATTTGGCCACTGGAGGTGGCCAATGTCCTGCTGGCTGCCGAAAGAAAGAAACGGCTCCAAGAAAGCGACAGCAGCCGCTTCATAAACTTGCTTTCACAACTTCCCATCGTCGTTGTCGAAACCGCATTCCATGAGAGGATGGCTGAATTCATGGACTTCGCAAGGGAGAACGGACTGTCGAGCTACGACGCTTCCTATCTCGATCTCGCAATGAGGGAAGGTATTCCCCTTGCCACTTTGGACGAGAAACTCTTGAGAGCTGCTCACAATGTGAAGGTAGGAACGCTCGATGCCTGACACCTGAGAAGCTACCGATCTATCGCCTGTTACGCCAAACGCTTGCGGCGACATGCCCCACTGCCATGGCACAGTTGCGCTGCATAATGAAGACAGTCGCCCAACGCAAACTGCAGGAGAGGCAGCGAGACGTCGCATATTGGCAGAGCCGGCCTTACGATGAACGGCTGCAGGCACTTGAGGACACTCGCCAAGAATACCATCGGTGGAAATACGGCGCTGAACCAAGTACTTAGAGAGTCTGTCGAATCGTTAAACGGTAGAGGAGAGACCATCATGCTCATAGTTACTGCTTTACTGCTATGCGTGGTCTGTGGCTGCGGTTACCAGCAAGCAAACGCGGAGGCAATGATGCAGGACGTAACTTTTACCGCTGAGATTGATGCCACGGAGCAGAAATATATACTGGTTCTGCCGGAGGGCTTTGACCGCGCCGCGTCCCATGACATTCTGATCGCGCTGCACGGCCACGGGTCGGACAGCTGGCAGTTTGTGAAAGACCCGCGGGACGAGTGCCGGGCCGCGCGAGACGTGGCGGCGGCGCACGGGATGATCTACGTGTCCCCCGACTACCGCGCCACCACCTCGTGGATGGGGCCGAAGGCAGAAGCCGACGTGGCGCAGATCATCGCCGAGTTGAAGACAAAGTACCGTGTGTCCCGGGTGTTCATCTGTGGTGGATCGATGGGCGGCTCCGCCTGCCTCACCTTCACCGCTTTGCACCCGGAGTTGATCGATGGTGTTGCTTCAATGAACGGCACCGCCAACTTCGTTGAATACGAGAATTTCCAGGACGCGATTCAGGCGTCGTTTGGCGGCACACAGGAACAGGTCCCGGACGAGTACAAGAAGCGCAGCGCGGAGTTCTATCCAGACAAGTTCACCATGGCGGTCGGCATTACGGCTTCCGGAAAAGATACGTCCGTGCCGCCGCACAGCGTCGTTCGTTTGGCGAAGGCGCTGGACGCTCTGGGACGTCCCGTGCTGCTCATCTACCGGGAAGCTCTGGGACACTCGACCGCGTATGCCGATGGGAAAGCTATCCTGGAATTCATCATCGAGAAGTCGCCGCCAAAGCACGAGTAGTGACAAAGTGTGCGAGTGGCGAAAGCGACTGGTCTCGGATGAGGGGATGTCTGTCATGCTCAAACCCGTATCGTTCCTCACCCTACTTGCGGTGGCTCTGACCAATTCCGTTCATTCCGATACCGTGTCTATTGCGACGCAGGGAGCCATCGTTGCATACGGGAAGACTGGGGAGTTCGCTTTCATTGCCCCCAGCGACTACAAGTCGGCCCGACTCGTTCTCTCGGTTCGCATGGACTCCCCCGAGTGTTCCGGCTCAACCCACGTCCTGAGAATCCGGCTGAATCAACGGATCGTTCGCGGCGCGCTCGATCGTTCCAGCCGTCGCCTGCTCAACAAGCCCATGACGGTGAAAATGGCCAGCGGTCTTGAGATTCCCTGGGTCAGAGGCGCTGACTGGCGTGTCGCGTATGCGCCGGACTTCGAGATACTGGGCACCGATAAGGCAGGCGCCAACCGGATTCTGGACGTGTCGGCCCATCGACTGGTCCTGGATGTGACCGACCTCATCGCGCGTGGAAAAGTGAACTGCCTTTGTCTCGAGCACCTCGGTGAAAGCATGAAGCTGAGGAGCTACTTCCCGAAAATCAACCCGTCCCTCGACTTTGTCTTTGATGAGCTGGCAATGGACTTCTCTCAGGAGCCGCCCATTCAGGGAGCGACTCCGACGGCAGAGAAATTCCATGCCGACCGCATCATGCTCCAACCCCCGGCGACGGTGGATGTCCAGAGCGCAGTAGCGGTTGAATCTGGCGGCGGTATGCGTATCGATCTGAAAGGGCTTCCGCTGCATGTGGTATCCCGTTTCTCCTGCCAGGGAGGAGGTTTCAACGTTCTCTCGGTCACCGGAAGTCCTGCGGGAGAGTCGCAATGGAAAGTCTCTGTGGAGCGAGCGGAGAGCGCCGCCTTTGTCAACGCGTCGGCAAGAGAGTACCGGCTGGAAAGAACCGTTCGTTTTCTCTTGGACCACGTTGAGGTTGCCGACCGACTGACCAACCTCACTGATGCGACGATTGGTCTGGCGTTTGACAACCACGTTGTCTCCCCTGCAACGGACATCCAGGAGGCTTGGTTGGGTGGGAATCCGGATCCGGCTGTGAACCGGATGAACGCGATGGAGAATGCGAGCGTGTTTGTTGCTGGCAACGAGAGCGGATGCGGTCTGCTGGCCGTGGATGATGTGTATCGCATCCAGGCTGTTCTCTACTATGACAGGGGCGCGGGAGCGCAAAGCGAAACCTTTGCGCTCGGTCCGAACGACACCTACACGCTTCGATGGTCTCTTTATCCGGTTGTGCGTCCCGACTACTACGACTTCATCAATCTTGCTCGACGCGACCTCGGTGTCAACTTCACTGTCCCCGGTGGATTCCAGTTTGGGCTGGGCGCGGCAACCGACGAGGACTCCCGCGCAATGGCTGAGCTACGCGCGCTAAAATTCCTGTCCTCCGGCGTGTGGTTCGACCGCAAGGGAGACGTGAAGTGCTATCACGGGGAACACATGCTGCAGGCCAGCTCATTGCGCGAGCAGCTTAACAATCGTTGCGCGACCATTCGGCGTGTCGTCCCGGATGTCAGGAGTCTCATCTATATCCACGCCTACATCAATACCGATCCGCGCGGCCCTGAGAAGCATCCGGACGCCCGCATCACGAATGAAGACGGCTCCCAGTACGAAAACAAGGGATACACTCAGAGCACCGGGATTCCGTTCTTGTACAACTATCCCGCAGCGGATCCCGATAACTCCTATCCGGAGGCGATGAAGCGCGTGATCGACATGTGTCTCGACAAGGACAAGATCGGCGCGGACGGCATCTACTGGGATGAGCTGGACTGGATCTCCCCCCGCTACACCTTCGATCGCTGGGATGGTCGCTCTGCAGAGCTGGACGAACAGCATCGGGTTAAGAGAGAGATGTCCTATATTCACCTTCTCTCGATGTCCGCAAAGGTGAAGCTGATTGAGTACATTTTCAGCAAAGGCGGCCTTCTCATTGGCAACTCCTCACCCACGAGCGACACGCTCATGAGGCTCCATTTTCCACGCTTTGTGGAGACCTCGGCTGAATGGTACCCGGCACGCGCACACCTGTACACACCCATCGCCCTCGGGAACCATCTGATCGTCAAGGATTTCCCATCTCTGCTGGATGATATCCGCCTGAAACTGATGTGGGGTTCACTCTATTACTACTACACAACGCCGGCTCAGCCCTATGGCACGATCACTCAGCACATGTTCCCCTTCACACCGGTGGAGTTGCACCGCGGTTGGTTGCTGGGCAAAGAGCGCATCCTCACCGCCGTACCGGGGACGTTCACCTTTGGCGATAAGAAACCTGTGAAGGTCTACTGGTATGACGCCGCTGGGAAGCTCACTGAGAAGACCGGCGAGGAACGCGTAGAAAACGGACGCCGCCCGATCGGGCTGGAACTGGCTGAGAGGGAAATGGCCGCGATTGAGAGACGGCAGTAGCGGTGGGTGACAGATTGCCGACAAGCTCAGTAAGGGGGGATTGTAGTGTCTGAAAATAAGTTTGGAAACCGCTCGGAAAGCGTTGCGGAGAAGCTCCGCCTGCTGGCAGAGTGCTATCGGTTGGGAGAATATGACATTGCCATGTCGCTCACCGAGTCTCTGAAGGACACGCTCGGATTTGAGCGACAGTCCCATTGGGCTCCAGAACCTCCGGTGGTGGAGGCGGGATCCTTTCGCGCGGCCCGGGACCTTCCTGCCGCTTGGCGCGAATGGGCTCGGGGCTGGAGATTTTTCAAGTCACTCAACTTGAGGGAGCCGGTTGGGCTCGACCGCCGCGATGAACCGGTGGACATCCCCGTTGCTTTCCGCTGCGACCAGGTTACCGACCTGCACCGCGAGCTGCGCGTGGCGCGGGTGGATGTAGCCTCCGGCGAGTTGGCCGAGACAGCCAGTCAGGTTTGCGAGGTAACGCGGCGCGGGAATGCGTTCCACTGTCGCGTGCTATTCTTTGCGGACGTGCCCGCCAACGGACGCGCCTCCTACCTCCTCTTGTACGGGAACCCCGCCGCGGAGTCGCCACAATACCCCACCGACCTGAGGATCCACGGCGAGGGAGTGGGACTCGACATTGAGAACCGGCACTTCATCGCGCGTTTGTCCCGGCAAATGGGACAGTTGGAGCGAATGACCTATCGGCGAGAACACGCTCTCGAATTGTTCGCTGGCGGACCGGGACACGGTGAGCCACCAGGTATCGATTGGGCGCATGATTACGTGACTGGAGACCGCTTCGAGAAGATGCGCATCACCAACTGGGCGGAGTGCCCGAACTACGAGGTGATTCGCGGGCCTGTGTGCGTGAAGGTGCGTCGCTGGGGTTTCCCGCACAGCCCCGTGCACCCGCTCTTCACTCCGAGCCGGATGCACATCGACATCACTTACACCTTCTTCGCGGGTCTCCCCTTCTTTCTGAAGCATGGAACCATGCGCATGGTGAAGGATCTGGACATCGCCGCCATGCGCGACGATGAGTGGGTGTTCTCCGGCTTTAGCTTCACCGATCCGTTATGGCTGGACGCCGCGGGGGTCATTCACGAAGGGCCTGTTCCGCAGGAAACACAACCGGACATGCAGGGAATTGGGTACTTCAACCGCAACAGCCGCGACGCGTTCATTGCGCTGTGGCTGGAGCTGGAGGCGGAAGGTTTCGAGGATGTGACGCGCCACACGTTGCCAAGCATGTACTATCGCCCGCACGGTCATTGCTGGGCGCGGTATCCGGCGGGTCACGCGCAATCGCTTAAAGCCGGTTCGTCGATGCGGCAAAAGAACGCCTATCTGATTGCGCCCTACTATGAAGCGGGCGGAGCTGCGGCCATCGGGCAGTCCATGGGGGATGTTCAACGCGGCCCGGTGTACGGTGATGAAGAGGGCGTGTCCGTGGTGCGGAACACACGTAATCGACTCCTGAACCCGTTGGTGGTTGAGACGGAGAGACTCTCCTGCGTTGCCGCCACTTTGGTAGGTGCGCTGGCGCGGCCCGGCGAAAGCGAAGCGGACGCGCCGCTGAAGGCGAAGATCTGGGAAGCGCTGCAGGAAGTTCCGGATGCACAGTTCTATACCGTGGACGCCAATGTGGTGGACATGGGGTACGTTTACGACGTCAGTGTGCGCGGGGACGTAGTGACCATTCTCGTCACCATGCCTCATCACGGGCGACCGATCTACCCGTTTATCGGGGATCCCATTCGTGAGCGGCTGCTGCGGATCGACGAGATACGCGACGTACTCATCAACTTCACCTGGAACCCGCCGTGGACAGCGGCCCGGCTGACGGACGCCGGTCGGAAAATCATGGGGATGGATGAGCGGGAGACAAGTAATGGCGGGTGATGAATGCGGACTACTGCACGGTTTTGGAAGTTCCCCCACAAAAGGACGCCGGATCGCTTCAGCGTTCGGTAGCTCACACAGGCAGCTACACGGAGGAGGCAACCCTCCTTTTCTCCCCTTGCACCCCGCGTTCGGTACGAACGCGGGGTGCAAGGGGAGAAAAGATGTTCTTTTTTGGCGCTCGGTAGTCAGTTGTGTGAGCTACCGGACGCTGAAGCGATCCGGCGTCTAATGCAGAGTGATTTACGAAACGATGCACTACGCTGCACTATTTGAGGAGTAGGGATGATGCAACCAAGAAGTTTCCTTCTCACGATCATGCTAACTGCCTCCGGAACGTCAGGTTTCTCCGAGCCTGCCCATCGCCTCGAATTGCCGGTGAAACAGTTCCCCGCGCAATTGGAGTATGAGAACCTCGGCGCAGAGTTTTCCCCGACGGTTATCATCGTGGCTCACACCGATCGCGAGTCCAAGCCTGTGAAGTTTCTGAAAGGTGTCACCGTCAACGGCGCTCGTGTCACGGAGAAGATGCTAACCGGAAGTGTGCTGAAGATACGCGGGGATGGAACGGGACTGTACGGATACACTTCCGGATTTGGTGTTCCCGTCGTTCCACCCATCGCGGAAGCCACGAGAAGCCCAATGGACGTAGCAAAGAACGCGTGGGACCCCGTGGTGGGAGGAACCAATGGAATGTATAGTTGGCTGCTGGTGACCGTCGCCAGCACGCCGCGGAGGACAACTTACGAACTCTCCTTCCCCGATCCCATCAGGATCAAGAAGCTCACCGCCCAAGCGTCGTGCGAAGCCGTGCCCGACGGCGGTAGCGTGAGCACGCAGCTTCATTCCGACATCGCGGGCAAGGAGATCGTCGCGAAAAAATCCTTCACCAAGGAAAACGGGGAACGGTATCCGCACGTGTTCGATGGGATGAACACAAATCGCGTCTTCCTGACTTTCACCGGCGAGGGGAAAGGTACCGCGCTCATCTACAATGTAACCTTCTGGGCCGAGCTGGATTGCAGCGGTCTGCCGAAGATAACAGCCGCGGCGGGAAGGAACAGCCTGAGCGTTTCAGACGATGACGACTCTTCCCATTGGGGCCGTGTCTTTGTCGAGGGCTTCCCCAAAGGCAGCCTTCCCAAACCCACGCCAACCCCGGACCCTCTCGCCAACTATGTCTCGCCCAACAAGGACGCCAAGCCGGCCAAACTCTCGATGATCAAAGATCCGCGCGAGTTCTTCCCCCGCGGTTTCTACTGGGGACTGGGCTGCCCGCACTGGGACTTTGTCCTCGACGATATGAAGACTCACCACATGAATTGCATCTACGGCAGCAACTGGTGGCCGGAGGCGCTGGAAGACTTTTTGCCGCTCGCGGAACGGATGGGGATACGGTGTATCTACCAGGGGAGCAGTTGGGGCAGCTTCTACTACTTCACCTATCACGATAAGCAGCACCAACAGCGGAGCTACGAGAAGGAACTCGTCCCGAATTTCAAGACGACGGCGGAGAGGGTGAAAAACAACCCCTCGTTGCTCATGTGGAGCCTCACTGAGGAAATCGCGCCGGGAACCGCTCCCTTCCTGTCGGATTACTATCGGATGGTTCGAGAACTCGATCCCAATCATCCTCCGACGGTGCTGCACAACAACGTTGCTGCAGCGCGGGACGACCTGACCACGAACGAACCGCTGGTGGTGACGACTGACGTTTACCCGTTCTTTCTCGATCCGCGCAGCGGGCCTGCAACCCCTCAGCGTTCTCTCAATTTTTTTGCAGGGCGCATGGAGGATATCTACAAGCTCTGCCGCCAGGCCAACGCGTCGATGTGGGCCATGCCGCAGGCGTGTGGCATTGTGCCTGACGATAGTTGCGATCCTCCGCATTTCGGCCCGGTGGGAGGATTTCGCAAACCAACCGCCGCAATGGTAAAGGTGCAAGCGTGGGTTGCCGTCCTCAAGGGAGCAACGGGAGTGCTGTACTATCCGTATATCTCCAACCACCCCGGACACAGCTCGCTGCGCGACTTCGATTGGTCCGAGACCGAACAGCTCAAAGGCGCGTCCGACATCTTTGCTCAACTTGAGAAAGTAGCCGGTCTGCTGGTTCGCTTGGAGCGAGATTTCTCCGACGACAAGTTTGTGTCCAGCGCCAACCCCGCCGTTTGGATTCATACGTTCAAATCCAGGCCGGAAAATCGCCTCCGTTGTCGCTACGCGGTAGTGGCCAACACCGACTGGGAGAATGCGCAGACGCTTGATCTGAAGCTAACACAACCGCTCCCTGCCAACGCAATGGTCTACGACTGCATCGCAGGAAAACCCTCGGGTGGAAACGCCATCGCCCTGTCGCCGGGGGACGGAATGGTGTTGGCGTTCGGCAGCAGGCAGGACATCGAAAGAGACCGCAAGGCAAGTCCCTCGGTGGAGTGAATGAGAAGGCCGGTTAGACTCGACGACCTGCGGAGCGCTCAGCTGCACATTGCTTTGAGGGGGCGTCGCCGTGTCTTTCTGTCCTATCTGTTTGGCTAACCATGATAATGACTGGCCGTGCACTGACGTTGCGGGGCAGGTATTGCGTGAGATCGGCATTGAGAGGACTCCGCAGATGCCTGATGCAGGGCGGAGAAGAATAGAGATGCAGATAGTGGGGCATCATGGATATTCTTCATCCTTACCCTTGCTTTCGTGAGTATCGCGGCCATCAACTCCCTGAGCATCCCATAGCGTCGGGCGCCGAACCGAAGCATATTCGTTCAGGTTGGGAATCCACCATTTCCGCCTGTGCGGCACCCCCGATTCCTGGTTCATCATCTTCCATTCTCCAGCTTTATCGCACCCTCCACGACATTCTGTACTTCCCGTGGTACAACCGAATATCTCGCCATTCGGAAATGAAGATGCGGTAGAGTCCCTTCTCCGACACTGGCACTCCGAATTCGCCCTTCCCGGATTCTGTGAGAGTGGTCTTCCAATCGGGGTCTTCGTCAAGTTTGGTGAAGAAGTAACCTTGCGTCTTCTTGACGAAGATCAAAATACTCCCGGAATGGAGGGTAACATCGTACTTGATAAGGATGTTCTTCCCAGCGGGAACATAAAGTGTTCTTGATCCAAAGGTAAAATGGTATTCGGTAGAGGAGACTCCGCTGGATTTCCCGCCGCGGTACTCGAAACCCGAGTTGAAGCCGGTGACCATATAGGCAGAGGCTACCAGTGCAATAAACCCAGTGCCGAGGGTCTTCAATCCTTTCGCGCTACGGCAGAAGGAGATAACATCCGCGCGCCGCTCAGACTGTAAGTGGACCATCTCCCCGTCGACCTGTTCCTTGATGTCCGTGTCCAGAGCCGAAGAGGCGCCCTCTGCTTGCGCCGACGGAAAGGCGTCCCTCAACCCCAGGCGCCCGGTGGCTGCGAGAAAGACGAAGACCAGAAATGTTCCCCACATCAGGATCAACAAGTAGATCATACAGAATGTCTCCCACGAGATATGGATTGACGCGACGAGGAAGGATGATACCTGATGTTCGCACAACCGGCAATGTGGGCGCCGGGGAAGCCGGCGATACGCTGTCGGGTGGAGAGGGGTCAATCACGATCCGCGCGCGAGCCTCGTCAACTGATCTCCATTGTGATACATTCATTGCACTGCATCACAGGTATGAAGGGAGACATTTCTTTGTCCAAGCAACACCCTCTGCTGACAGTTTCCGCACTCACGACCTTGCTGGTCTGGCCTCTGAGTGCTGATGACCTGACGCTGCTCCGCCCTGTTCCCTCTGCACTATTCCAGAGGGACAGGGACGACTCGGGGGAGGTTCGGCTGCGGGGGACGTATCCAGCCGGTACGGAACCGGGAAAAATTGAGGCGCGGTTCGCCGGCGGTGAGTGGCAGGTCGTTGACGCCCAACCGGCAAACGGAGTCTTCGTTGGAAAGCTGCGCGTGCCGGTGGGGCAGGGAGCGTTGGAGGCGCGCGCAACCGCAAATCCCAACCTGAAGGCCACGGTTGATCCTGTGGCGGTGGGAGACCTGTTTGTCATCACCGGTCAGTCGAATGCCGACGGTCGCGGCACGGAGCATATCAAATTGTCGCCCAACAATCCCTGCCTGGGCGTCAAGTACTGCAACATTGCGTGGTCCCGGGGAGATGATCCCTCATCGCTGGATGAGAAGTATGGCTCGCCGTGGCCGATGGTGCTGAATGCGCTGATTCCCGAGCAGAAGATTCCCGTGGGATTCATTCAGGCGGCGGTCGGTAGCACGGTGGTGAAGCAGTGGCGCAAAGGCGGTTCCATGTATACGCGCATGCTGAAGATGGTGGAGGCTGCCACCGACGGCGGCATGGCCATCAAGGCCGTCTTGTACTACCAGGGAGAAAACGACATCACCCACTACAACACCCTGTCTGTGCTCGGAGATTACGCGCAGTACAAGGAGAACCTGCTTGCCGCGGCCACCGATTTCCAGAACGATTTCCATGCGCCGTTCCTGGTCGGACAAATCACCAACCTCGGTGGCGAGCGGGCGCGCAATGATGGCGTCCGCAAGGCGCAGCAGGAATCGTGGACAGAGCATCCCAACATTCGACGCGGCGCGGTGGTGTGGGATATTCTCCCCAGCGATGGGGTGCATTACCGCGACGAAGCCAGCATGCGCGCTTTCGCCAACCGCTGGACACTGGCAATTCGCGCTGCCCTTTACAACAATAAAGACTGCGCACCGCCGAGACTGACAAGCATGGAACGACTCAGCCCCACCTCAGTCAAGCTCACCTTTGACCGCGCTCTGAAGATTGAAAAATGGGATGGCGCGCCGGGGACGAAGGCACTGGGCTTTCGGTTCACAGACGGCGAAGCGGTTCTCACGGACGCCGATGTAGTGTCCACGGAAGTTCGGGGACAAAACGCAGTGGTGACGCTGCACCGCGCGGTATCGGAATCAACGACCATGGACATCGGCAGTGGAGTGGATGGGCAGGGGCAACCCGTGCTGCGGGACGCAAAGAACGGCATGCCGGTAATGATGGTTTACGGCGCGAAGCTGAAGTAAGGCAAAATTGGCCGCCCAGCAGGAGTGATCTGTGCGCAACTTCGACGCCACTTTCCCGTACGATAGCGGACATAAGTCTGCGGCCGTAAGTTGGCGAACGAAGTTAGCGTGCCATCATCGGACTCACAGAGTCCGCGGTGAATAGTTACGAATGTTTCATACCTCTCCCCAGGAAGGAGTATGCTCAATGCTACGCTCTATCCCTTTCATTCTGTTTGCCCTGCATACTTCATTCGCACATGCGATGGAGTTTGCCAAGACACCCGCTCAATACCTCATCCTGAAGACAAAGGCGCCCATCGCCGTCGACGGGAAGCTCAGCGAGTGGGACATGGCGAATACGCCGATCGTAATTAATCCGGAGGACACGAAGAACCCGCTCATCAAGCACTTCATCGACCCCTCTAATCCCATCAAGGGCGCGGCAGATATCAGCGGCCGGGTGGCCGTGACTTGGGATGAGAAGCACATCTATGTCGCGGGAGCGGTGACCGACGATCACCTCATGGGCGTGAAGCCGAACAGTCTCGGGAATCAGGGCCCCGCGCCGTGGGGGTGTGACTCGGTAATGATCAATATGAACTCCTATCGCCAGCCGATGAAGCGCAACAATCCTTACAGCAGCGACGTGACCCTGGGTCTGCGCTATGCACCCATGGGCATCAACCCGCGCGGCTCCCTGATCGCGAACGCCGCGGCGCTCGACACCAAAGACATGCACTGGAAGGTGACGCAGAACGCCCAATGGGCGGTGGCGGAAACCCCGAACGGGTACAACGTGGAGGCGGCGCTCCCGTGGAGCGACCTCGGTTACACGCCGCGAGTCGGTGAGCGACTGTTCATCGCGTTCATGCTGCCGGACGTGGACCCGAACCAGCCGCTCAAGCAACTCGGTTGGGGAATGGCGAGCACGATGAAAAGCTATCCCGTCTTTCGGCTTGCGGAGCGCTCCGACGCGTTGGGGCTGATTACGCTCTCCGCGGACGAGGTGGCGACCAACGCGGCGTGGGCTGTGCGCACAGAAGTTGATGCGCGCACCGGCCCGGCGAAACTCGACAAGATACGTATCCTTGATGCCAACGGGAAGACCGCGCTGGAGCGTCCAGTCGGAATGGATGTAGCCAAGGCCATGACCGGGATCGCGCTCACCGAGTTCAAATCTGGGGAGATCGCCAAGCCGGGACGCTACACCGTCGAAGCGCTCCTTGCCGCTTCGGGTGGACCGGTTGTCATTGCCCGACAGCCTGTTCGCTTCGTCGAGTCGGCCCCCGAGCCGCCGATGATCAAGAACCCTCCCGGAGAAATCCACCGCATGCGCCCTTCACGCGTCGCGCACAACGCCGACGACCTGTACCGGCGAAAACTGGTCAGGCACAACTTCGTGAAGGGGAAGGACGACTATGTGCCCTACATTGAGAAGCACGTCGTGCCGACGTTCCTCACAACTGCCCGGCAGCAAATCGACACCAAGAGCCCGTGGGGTTACGGCTTCCTGTTGCAAGCGCTGGCGCTTCACAAACTGACGGGAAACGAGGACTACGTCCAGTTGGGCCGCGACATGATGGACTACGAGTTGACGCGCGCCGCGGTCGATCCGTTCCGACTTTACAGCTACGCCGCCTACCGCTACTACACCTGGAAGCAAGACCCGAACAGCCCGTGGGCGCCGAAGGACGCGGAGAAGCGTTACCGTGAGATGCTGTACCCCATCGCCGCCAAACCGGAGAACGATCTTTTCGCGGAATATGGAACCCACAACCGCATCTGGCATCGCTACTGCCTGCTCAAAGTTGCGCGGCAGGTGGCTGAGGAAGACGGCAAGCCCATCGATCCCCGCGTCATCGCGTACACCGACTACCACGCAAAGATACTGGAAGCAATGGGCGACGATGACGACGCCTCCTCCGGCTACAACTGGGGTTGGTTCCACTACGCTCTGGCCCTGTACTACCATCAGGGAGACTTGGGCCCGCTTGTGAAGAACCCCGGTTTTGCCAAGGCGATTACTCGCTATGCGGAAACCATCTCTCCCAGTGGGGCGATGCCCACCTTCGGGTCGGACAGCGGCTGGCCGTCCTGCGGGGCAAGCCTCTGGACCTTCGAGTTAATGTCAACACTGACCCGTGATGGACGCTTCCGCTGGGCGGCCCATCGAGTGGCGGAGTACCTCTACAACTATTTGTACAACGACCCCGGGCAGTACCACCTCCCGGCTGACAGGATGAAGGATCTCTTCACGATGGCTTACTTCTTTGCGGATGACACCGTCGCTCCGGCAGCCCCTCCCGCCAACAGCCGCCTCACCTGGCGACATCCCATGGTCGTTCCGTCCGAAGAGGAGCAGCGCAAGTATCCGGGCATGTCGATGATGATGATCCCGGAGGGATGGATCCCGGACAAGCTGATACTGAACACCCACAACGATCCGCGCGGGCTCTGGGGACTGGTCGAGTTGCTGCCCTTCGGCGGACACGGCGGCTCCTTGCCCGGCAATCTGATCGCGCTCCTGCAAAAGGATTCCGTGCTCCTGGCCGGACAGGGCTACTACGAGCAGTCGCCTCCTTACCAGAACATCCTCTGGATCGAGGACTTGGATGGGCTGGCAGCCAACCCGCAGCCGGTCACTACAGAAGTCCCCATCGTTGCCGATGATGGCGCGTTCACTTTCGTGCGCATCCAGACGAAGGCGTATCAGGAGTTGCCGGTCACCTAAGTAGGTGGTCAAAAATACTGTCCCATAGTTCCCGAAAAGGTAGTGGGGGGTTATGCTATTTGACAGTTTGATTCGGTAATGGCAATTCCCCCGGACTTGTTCCGGGGGAAGGTTAGGTTCGCGCTACAACCCGGACGCCGCGCAACCTCTTCTTCAATCCCCCCGGACTTGTTCCGGGGGAATGTTAGGTTCGCGCTACAACCCGGACGCCGCGCAACCTC
>MNXM01000168.1 GCA_001872605.1 Armatimonadetes bacterium CG2_30_59_28
GCATGTACCACGGCGTTGCCGTGTGCAGTAGATATCACGTTTCGGAGGAGGAGTTTGTTATGGCAAGCAAGATGAAAGCGATGGTGAAGTATGGTCCTCGGATTGTCGGCGGGCAGCCGGCGCACGATGAAGATGCGATCCTGTTCATGACCCAGGACACGGGGCAGACGGACGGAGAAGCGAAGCAGTCCATCAGCAACGTCATTCGCACGCTGCGCTTCTTTCTGGTGCGGGGCGCCTCCGTCTACATTGACGACTTGGGGCTGTTTTACCCCGAGATGGGCCTTGACGGCAAAATCTCCATTCATTTCCGCGCAGACCCGGACCTCACCGATTATGTGAATGTCAACTTCCTGGGCAACGTCGAAAATGCCGACAATATCGGCAAGAAATTGGTGGACCTGGTCGCGCTCTGGAATGCCGATCCGGAGAACGCCAACGACCTGATCGTCCTGTCGTGATCGCCTTCTCCCCTCTCCCGCGTTGCGGCTGGCGCGTCTCGCCAGGGGCCTGCCAGCCGCCGCGGGACAGCGACGCTGGGCCAAACGTTTTGCGCGTCACAGCATAATACTACAACGGCAGTTGTCTTCAAGGGTGCATGGAAATGCCCGGAACTGGGAGGGCGAGGCTCCCGCCGAGCCGCAGCAGCGCCGGAATCAGGCTCAGCAGGAGCTTCGCCCTCCCTTGCATGTGTCATGCCCGAAGCCTTTCCGCTCAAATGCGGTTGTAGTAGTGACTCCATAACCCCATACCCACACAGGAGACCTCGCCATGGCCATCACCGTCACTTTTCTTCCCGATTCCGAGTTGCGGACGCCGCTGATCCGCCAGATTCTGCGGGCGAAGCGGTCGGTGGACATGATCTACTTCTACTGGAAGACCCGGTACACCAGCATCACACCCATCGTGGAGATTATGAACGCGGTCAAGCAGGCGGCGCAGAAGGAAGAGGTGCAGGTGCGGGTGCTGCGGGGCTATGGCGCCGACGTGCCGAGTATCCAGTACCTGAACTACCTGACCGGGCAGAGCCTCGCCGCGGCGGGAGTGGAGGTGCGCCTCGCTCCTACCAACCGCACCACGCACACGAAGATGACGGTCATCGACAATCTGCATACGTTTCTCGGCAGCCACAACCTCACCAAAGGTGCTCTGACGGAGAATTCCGAGGCGACCGCGCACGTTCATGACGCGGCTTTCTCGGATGGGGCGCAGGCGTATTTCGAGCGCAAGTGGGAGCAGGGAACTCCCCTCGCCGACGTGCCGCCCCCGCCCACGGAAGAAGACGAAGGCGCTTCCGGCTACTTCCCGCCGCCGATGGCGCCCCCGCTGACCGTTTCCGCCGACTCGGAGACGGGTGCGGCGATTCTCGAATGGTCTCCGGCGTCGGCCTCCTACTTCGCCCAATACGAGATTCACAAGGGCATGGAGCCGGGAGTCACCGAGGGGTCGTCCCTAATGGTGTCCCTGCCCTATTACCGCGTTACCCGCTACGTGGACGATGCCCGCAGCCCTGCACTTCCCGCCTACTACCGCCTGTACCTCTACAATACCCACGGCGTGTCCGACGCGTCGGCGGAGGTGCTGCTGCCTTGCCGGGCAGCCGGTGGCGATCACCCTGAACAGCGTGACCAATGAGAACGATGCCATCGTGTGCAGTTTCTCGGTGAACACGCGAGAAGGGGTGACCGCTTTCGCCGCCCTCGCATCTGCCGGCCCGGATATGTCGAACGGAACGAAGGGGCCGGAGTTTGACAACTCGGTGAGTCAGGCGTGGGTGACGCCGACGGCGAGTGCCGGGGACACGGTGTACGTTGCGGTGGCCGCGTATGCCGAAAGCGTCGAAGTGGCGCGGAGTAATGCGCAGTCGATTGCCTATCAGCCGGTATCCGCTCCCCCGCCACCACCACCACCGCCGCCGCCGTTGCAACCGATGACGCTGACGTTGGTGGAGCAGATTACACCAGCGGATATACGCGTTCACTTCTCCGGCAACACACCCGCGAACTGGAGCCGGTACGAAGTGCAGCAGTTGGTGAATGGTGAGTGGGTACTGGTGACTGATGGGATTGAGGCAAGCTCCCGCACATGGGAGGGTGGGCCGGTTCCATACATGGACGCGGTGCGGTTGGTTGTGTTCGACACGCTGGGCCAGTCGGCAGCAAGCAACGAGGTAACCATCACGCTGATGGGGCCGCCTCCTCCGCCTCCACCACCACCACCACTCCACAACTCACCTCTGTTGTTCAGATGGGGCCGGCGTCGGTGACGTACTACTGGACGTGGGAGGGGTCGGCGGATTTCAATCACTTCTCCTACGAGCGACGCGACCTGTCGGGCAACTGGATGCAGTTCGCCGCATCCTACGACGGCGGGGCGACGCAGTGGCAAGGCAATCTGTGGCCGATTGAGGCGGGGATGCTGTTCCGCATGAACGCTCACCTTGTGTCGGGTCAGATACTCACAAGCAACGAGGTTCCGTTTGTGCCGTTCGCCTTCCCTCCGCCCGAAGCGATGCAGTTGCTCACCGTGTCGCAAGTCACCGGAACGGACATTGCTCTCGCATGGACGGGAGTAACGACGCCGGAGTTCAGTCGGTTCGAGGTGCAGCAGTGGGATGGTGGTTCGTGGTTAGTGGTTGCCACCGTCATCGATGGTCAGGTGCGGAACTGGACTTGCGGCCCGGTGCCATACATGGACGCGTCGCACAACGTGCGCGTGGTGGTGTTCAATATGGACGGGCAGTTCGCAACGAGTAATGAGGTTGCGATTGCGTTAGTGCCGTGAACCCCTCATCCGGGCTTCGTCCACCTTCTCCCTTCGGAGGGGAGAAGGTACCCTTTAGGGGGGATGAGGGGTGACAGCCATCCGCCATCCGCTATCTGCTATTCGCCATCAGCTATCCGCTATCCGCTATCCGCCATCCGCCACCCATTCCACCATCTGCCCGTTGACATCGGCTGTTCATCCCACTACAATCTCGATGTCACACTGAGAGGTTGATACTGTCTGCTCCGACCGCACAGAGCGCCCCCATTCAGTCGGCTTGTCCCAAGTGTCGCTTTCCTGGCTATTGACGCTTGCGTAGGGCGTCGACCATTCGAGAGAGGACTCGATATGCACGTACTCATTACCAACGATGACGGGATTCATGCCGAGGGGCTACATGCTCTCAGGAGAGAGGTTTCCAAGGTTGCGGAAGTCACGCTTATTGCCCCCGACCGACCGCGCAGCGCCTGTTCCCACTCGATCACTCTGCACAAACCGCTACGGGTGAAACAAGTCCGTCTGGAAGAGGGAGCAAGCGGGTACATTTGTAGTGGAACACCGTCGGATTGCGTAATGCTCGCGGTCAACGAAGTTCTGAAAGCGAGACCCGACTTGGTCATTTCAGGGATCAACCTCGGGCCAAACCTTGGGGACGACGTCACCTATTCGGGCACCGTCGCGGCGGCCATGGAAGGGACGATATTGGGGATTCCCTCTTTTGCGATCTCCGTCGCGGACTATGCCACGAAGGACTTCTCCAACGCAGCCAGCTTTGCACGGAAGCTGGCCCTGAGACTTCACGAGATCGAGTTGCCTCCTGGCACGCTCCTCAACGTGGACGTACCGAGCGTCCCAGCCGAGCAGATTGAGGGATGTGAGTTCACACGACAGGGGCACCATCGGTACTTTGGTGGATGTGAGAGACGTCTCGACCCCGCGGGAGTGACCTACTACTGGCGCGGCGGAGAATTGCAGGACGAGCCAGACCCGGACGGTACCGACGTTGCCGCAGTCGCGAAGCACAGAATCTCTGTCACTCCCCTGCAGATTGATCTGACAAACCACCGCTTTCTTGAGGAGTTGCGTGGTATGCGAGGCTTCCTCGAGTAGACGAATCGTGCATCGAACGCCGGCCGGTTCGAGTTTGCGGTGACGTGCATCTTGCCAGAAGTCGCAAGATTGTTTATCATGTCTATCGTCCGAACATACCGTGTGCGCACACACCGTGTGGGGCTGTAGCTCAGTTGGGAGAGCGCTAGAATCGCACTCTAGAGGTCAGGGGTTCGAGCCCCCTCAGCTCCACCAAACCATTTTGACGTCTTGTCGCCCCACCGTCCTCTACAACGCAGTTTCTACCAGTCAGACTCTCGTTAAGAAGGGGGTTTACACAATGAGTCTCATGTTCATCATATCGCTTTCTGGTGTTCTCCTGCTGATCGCATATCACACTTACGGGAGCTGCCTGGCGCGTTGGCTTCGTCTGGATCCCGACGCCCCTACCCCGGCGATGGAGATGCGGGACGACGTCGACTATGTTCCCATTGAACCCAAGTTCCTCTTGGGCCAGCATTTCTCGGCCATCGCTGCCGCCGGTCCGATCGTGGGGCCCATCCTGGCAGGTGTCATGTTTGGATGGTTGCCTGCTCTGCTGTGGATTCTCATTGGTTCCATCCTGATCGGCGGGGTGCACGATCTCGTCGCCTTGGTGGCATCGATTCGCCACAAAGCCAGGTCCATTACGGAGGTTGTGAGGGAGCATATGACCCAACGCTCCTACCTGCTTTTCCTATCGTTCGTCTGGATTGCGCTGGTATACATCATCGTGGCATTTACGGATATCACGGCATCATCCTTCATCGGCGTCGTCGCCTTGGAGAACGGACAGCAGGTGAAGGGCGGTGCCATCGCCACCTCGTCGCTTCTGTACCTCGCGCTTCCACTTGTGATGGGACTGCTGCTGCGCTACACCCGTCTCTCACTCGGCTGGGCGACCGCCATTTTTCTCCCCTTGGTCGGTCTGGCCATCTGGGTGGGGCCGTATATCCCATTCGACATCGCCAGCGTGTTGGGGATTGATGACAATCAGGCGCACGTAGTCTGGGATGTCCTGCTGCTCGCCTACTGTTTTGTCGCGTCGGTAGTCCCCATGTGGTTGCTCCTGCAGCCCCGGGGACATCTCGGAGGGTACTTCCTGTACATCGCCTTAGGCGGAAGCGCCCTCGGGCTCCTTCTCGGCGGCAAGTCCATCGAGTACCCGGCCTTCACGGCTTGGACGACCCCCAAGGGTGACATGTTGTTCCCGATGCTTTTCATCACCATTGCCTGCGGAGCTTGCTCTGGTTTCCACTCCATCATCGCATCCGGGACCACTTCCAAGCAGCTTCGCAAAGAGACCGACGCGAAGGTGATCGGCTATGGCGCGATGCTGCTGGAGGCGATGGTCGCCGTCGTTTCGCTTTCTTGCGTCATGATGCTGGCAAAGGATTCTCCCCTGATCACGGGTGGCAAAGCCCCCAACTTCATCTACGCGCAAGGCATCGGGAACCTTCTCGCGGTGGTGGGCATTCCGGCGTCGTTCGGCGTCGCCTTCGCACTCATGGCCTTCACGACCTTTGTCTACGACACCCTCGATGTGTGCACTCGTCTGGGACGGTACATATTGCAGGAGTTGACCGGCTGGAGTGACCGCAAGGGACAGATGCTTGCCACCGCTCTCACCGCGGGAGTTCCGGTATTGTTCGTCATGCGAACGACCATCGACCCCGTTACCGGAAGCGTCATTCCGGTGTGGAAGACTTTCTGGTCACTCTTCGGGGCCAGTAACCAACTTCTGGCAGCACTCACCCTCCTTGGGGTCACCGTCTGGCTGGTGAGAGCAAAGAACGCCCGGTGGGCATGGTACGTCACCGGTCTCCCCACAGTGTGGATGTACATCGTTAGCGTTTTTGCACTAATAACGTTGATTCTCCGCTCCTTCCACACTTTTGGACTTGCCGATCCCGTCGCTTGGGTGGGCATCATCTTGGTGATTCTTGCCTTGTTGATGCTGGTGGAGGGATGCCGCGTATTGCTGGGGAACACACCCCCGGCCCCTCCCCGTGCGGAACCTGCCGTCGCTACCGCCTGATCAATGCCGAAGAGCATCGAGACCCACTACCTTCGGAAAGCCATCTCTTCGTGGACAGGAAGGCCATCGGCGTTATTGAGACGAAGTCGGAGGGGACAACTCTCAGCGGCGTGTCGGATTAGACGGCAAAATACCTGACTGCCGCTCCTCCAAACCTTCCCTGTGTTCAGACCCCGTTGCCGATTGCCTACGAGTCCACCGGAGTTGAGATTTTCACCCGCGACCTGCGCGACCCCGATTCCCGCTCGCGTCGGGTATCCGCCTTTCATACACCCGCAACGTTTCGTGATGCCCTTTGGCAGGAAGACCCCCTCCGGGCGAGGTTGCGGAAGCTGCCCCCTCTCCTAGTGGGGAGACTGAGAAGCTGCCAGGTGCAGGCAATCCAGGACCTGGAGAAATCCCTTGCTGAGGATCGCCCACGGGCGCTCATTCAAATGGCAAGCGGTGGGGGGAAGACCGAATCACACGCCCCATGATTCATCGTGGGGTTCCTGACACAAGGAATCACACGCCCCATGATTCATCATGGGGTTCCTGACACAAGGAATCACACGCCCCACGATTCATCGTGGGGTTCCTGACACAGGAGGCTACAGGGAGCGCACGAGAAGGAATCACACGCCCCACGATTCATCGTGGGGTTCCTGACACAGCCAGGCTACAGGGAGCGCACGAGAAGGAATCACACGCCCCACGATTCATCGTGGGGTTCCTGACACAGCCAGGCTACAGTTTCCATTTTGCGTGCCAATGTCGCTACCGAAAGCCCTTGTTCGCGTCGGCCGCATTGCAGGAAGCCGTGGCTCAGCAATTGCAGCAGGTTTGCACCGACACGGGCTACCACCTTCTCGAACACCGAGTGGAACCTGTCTTCCTTCGGGCACTCCTCAGTCTACGCCCAGAGGGCTCGCCCAGCGCGGTTGCCAAGAATATCAAAGGCGTCCTCTCGCGTCGTTTGGAGCAGGAGCATCCTGAAGCTTTCCAGACAGTGACAGACGGGAAATTGTGGTCCGACAGTTACTTCTGTGGCAGTGTCGGCGCGGCGACAAGGTCTGTTTTGGAAAAGTATCTCGGTCGGCAGGTTGACCATCACGGCTACCAAAACGCGGAATTGAAACGCATGCGATACAAGTTTGGTGTGCCTGAGTGGAAAGGGGATGCGAACCCTGTTCTCATTCGATACCAGATCGTGATGGAGACCGAGAGGCGGGTCCAGCTATTCGCGCCGGAGGCGACGGATCGACTTGCCCCGCATCTCTATGATGCCGTCCGAGAGATTGACTGTAAGCTGGCACGCGCGAGTTTTCTGCCAGACCATGTTCACTTGGGGGTGTGCGCTGCCCCATCGGTTTCACCGCGGGACATCGCGCTCAAGCTGATGAACGACTCCGCCCTCTGGATGCTGGAGAACTACGAGGGGTCTTTGGAGTTCGAAAACGCCTGGAACACGTGGAGTCCGTCGGCCTACGTCGGGACGATCGGGGAGGTAACGACAAAGCACATTAGCAATTATCTTTCTCTGCCTCTGTAGCCTGGCTGTGTCAGGAACCCGATGTTGAAACATCGGGCGTGAGGTGCGAGATGCTGCCTTCTCTGTAGCCTGGCTGTGTCAGGAACCCGATGTTGAAACATCGGGCGTGAGGTGCGAGATGCCGCCTTCTCTGTAGCCTGGCTGTGTCAGGAACCCGACGTTGAAACATCGGGCGTGACGACCGGGGAATGCGCGAGTCTCTGTAGCCTGGTGGAGAGCCTGGTGGCGGCGTTGGAGCAGTTTTCGGGGGTCGGCGAAGCACTCGCCGGAGCCTAATTGCGCTGGAGGGCTTCCTGCAGGAATTCCCCCGTATACGACCCCGGCGCAGCGGCCACTTCTTCGGGCGTTCCCTCGGCGATCACCTCTCCGCCGCGGTCGCCGCCTTCCGGGCCGAGGTCGATGATGTGGTCGGCGGTTTTGATGACATCGAGATTATGCTCGATCACAATAACAGTATTCCCGTTGTCCGTCAGCCGGTGAAGGACGTCCAGCAAGCGCTGAATATCAGCAAAGTGTAAGCCGGTTGTCGGTTCGTCCAGCACGTACAGAGTGTGTCCGGTGTCCCGTTTGCTGAGTTCCGTTGCCAGCTTGACACGCTGGGCTTCTCCGCCTGAGAGTGTCGTCGCGGGTTGCCCGAGTTTGATATATCCCAAACCGACGTCACTGACCGTCTGCAACCTGCGCTTGACCTGAGGGATAGCGTCGAAGAACCCCAGCGCCTCGGTAACGGTCATTTCCAGCACTTCGCTGATGCTCTTCCCCTTGTACTTTACCTCCAGCGTCTCGCGATTGTAGCGCTTCCCTTTGCAGACTTCACAAGGCACGTAAACATCCGGGAGGAAGTGCATCTCGATTTTGATGATCCCGTCGCCCTGACAGGCTTCGCAGCGCCCGCCCTTGACATTGAAGCTGAAGCGACCCGGCTTGTAGCCGCGGGCGCGAGCCTCGCGAGTGGACGTGAACAGGTCTCGGATGGGCGCGAACGTCCCGGTGTAGGTTGCGGGGTTTGAGCGAGGCGTCCGACCGATCGGCGATTGGTCGATGTCGATGACCTTGTCGACTGTTTCTTTGCCCTTGATGTCGTCGTGGTCCCCCCATAACACACTTGAGCCATGGATGTAATTGGCGAGGCGCCGATAAAGAATATCGTTGATTAGCGTGCTCTTCCCAGACCCGGACACTCCGGTAACGCACACAAACACCCCAAGCGGAATCTTCACGTTAATGTTTTTCAGATTATGCTCACGAGCGCCTTTGATGACCAGTTGCTGAGCGCTGGGTTTCCTGCGTTTCTCGGGAATCCTGATCTGCAATCGCCGGCTGAGATACTGCCCGGTGATGGATTCCTTCGTGTTCATCAGGGCGGCAAGATCGCCAGAGACAACGACCTCGCCTCCGCGCTCGCCGGCGCCGGGGCCGATGTCGACGACATGATCCGCCTCACGGATAGTCTCTTCGTCATGCTCGATCACGATCACCGTATTCCCGAGGTCGCGCAGTTCGTGAAGAGTCTGTAGAAGTCGGCGGTTGTCGCGTTGATGCAACCCGATACTTGGCTCATCCAGAATATAGAGAACGCCAACGAGCTTCGACCCAATCTGTGTCGCCAGCCGAATTCGTTGCGCTTCGCCACCGGCCAGCGTGGAAGCCGACCGGTTCAGCGTCAGGTAATCCAGGCCCACGTTGTTGAGGAAGCGCAGACGCTCCCGAATCTCCTTGAGGACCTGACGAGAAATCGTCTGCTCGCGGTCTGTCAGGGAGAGGTTGTCAAAAAACGCCAGCGATTCGGTGACGGACATGCGCGCCACGGTATCGACGCTGTGCCCCGACACCGTTACGGCCAGGCTCTCGGGGCGCAGCCGAGCCCCTTTGCATGTGGGACATGGATGGGTGCTCATGTACTTGCGAAGTTCTTCGCGATAGTCGTCGCCGTATTCGTCGTAGCCCCTGCCCAAGTCGCCAATGATGCCGTCAAAACCGGCGTCGTAGGACTTTACCTCACCGTGGAAATTCGTGTACGTCACGGGTAACGGGTCTTCCACGCCGTACAACACGGCGCTCACCTGCTCTGGAGTTAGCTTTCTGATGGGCGTATGGACGTCAAAGCCCATGTGCTTCGCGACGGCCTTCAGTATCTGCTTCTTGTAGTCGCTCTGCGAGCGCCGCCACGGCGCCAGTCCTCCGTTCGCCAACGACAAGTTCCTGTCGGGGATGACAAGGTCCGGGTCGAACTCGTCCTTTGTTCCCAGGCCGTTGCAGTCCTTGCAGGCTCCATAGGGGCTGTTGAAGGAGAACATGCGAGGCTCAATCTCTTCCAGGCTGATCCCACAATTCACACAGGCGAAATGCTCGCTGTACGTTGTCTCCTCACCATCGAGTTGTTCAATGGTGATAATGCCTTCCCCCATCTTCAGCGCGGTCTGCACGGAGTCCGCGAGCCGCCCCATCGCCTCCGGTTTGACGATTGCGCGGTCCACAACCACATCGATCCAGTGCTGCTTGTAGCGATCCAAGTCCAGGTCCTCGCTCACATCCCTTACCTCGCCATCGACGCGGACCCGCACAAATCCCTCTTTGGAGATACGGGCGAAAAGCTGCCGGAACTCGCCCTTCCGCCCGCGAATGACCGGCGCGAGTATGTGCAACCTCGTACCCGCGGGAAGCTCCATGACCTGGTCAACGATCAACTCGACGGACTGCCGGGAGATCACCCTCCCGCACTGCGGACAGTGCGGAATCCCAATTCGAGCGAAGAGCAGTCGCAGGTAGTCGTAGATTTCCGTAACAGTGGCCACCGTCGAACGAGGGTTGTGAGAAGTGGATTTTTGATCGATGGAGACGGCGGGAGAAAGCCCTCCAATAAAATCGACATCCGGCTTGTCCATCTGTCCGAGGAACTGACGCGCGTAGGCGGACAGACTCTCCACATAACGCCTCTGCCCTTCAGCGTACAACGTATCAAATGCAAGCGAAGACTTCCCCGACCCACTAATCCCGGTGATAACGATGAGCTTATCCCGTGGGAGATCGATGTCGATGGACTTGAGATTGTGTTCCCGCGCGCCGCGGACGACAATCTGGTTGTCGCGCGATGAGGTCACTTCGTCCGCCGATGAAATCACGAGTCGAGGACGAGTGCTCTTCTTTTTCTTCAGCGGTACCTTGGGCATGTGCAGTGACCCTCTACATTACGCGAAACCGTAGGACCTTGATCTCAGCCAAAGGACGGGGGAAACGACGAACGCCGCCGCTCGGCGCGTCCTCCATGAGCGACGAGAGCGCCAGTACACGGCATCGAACAACGACGACCATTATACTCTGGCGCGGGTTGCCGGGCAACGGAAAAGTCTCGGTTGACGCAACGGCACGCGCGTGTTGAAATATGAAAGAATTCATACCGGCGGTGTTTACGAAATGCTCTCAGTCGAATTGCGCGACAACGCAACAGAGAATAGTCAACAGTCGAGCGAGGGAGCAAATGTCTGACGCATTTCACCGGCCGGACGCACCGACACGCCCAACGACACTCTCGGTCGTCATCACCACCTACAATGAGGCGGAGCATATCGGGCCGTGTCTGGATTCGGTGGCCTGGGCGGACGAAAAAATCGTCGTCGATGGCGAGAGCACCGATCACACGCGTGAGATCGCAGAGGGGCGCGGCGCTCGCGTTTTCGTCCAGCCAAACTACCCCATGCTCAACCACAACAAGAACTACGGCATGGAGCAGGCAAAGGGAGACTGGGTGATGTCACTCGATTCAGACGAGAGAGTTTCCCCGGGATTGCGCGACGAAATTTGCGCTGCCCTCTCCTGCTCCCCCGTCGATGGATACCGCATCCCTCTCCGCAATTTCTTCTGGGGAAAGCAACTCCGCCGCGCGGGAGGCTATCCCGGTGTCGTGACGCGCATCTGTCGCCGTGGCAACGGGCGCTTCGGCACGGAGTACGTTCATCAGGGACTTGAGATTGAGGGGGCGGTGGAGAGCCTGGCCTCTCCTCTGCACCACTATCCCGCGCGCAACCTGTACGAACTGATCGCCAAGCTCAACTTCAACACCACGATGACTGCCAACCACTTTGGAAGGAAGGGCACCCGCGGCTCCATCCCGCGAGCATGTTTGCACGCGTTTGGCGACTTTATCTATCGGTACTTCTGCCGCGGCGCCTTCATCGACGGCGCCGCGGGGTTCGTCCTGTGCGCCGTCCGCGCCATGTATGTGTTCACGTGGCAGATGAAGTTGTGGGAGAGGAAGAAGGTTGACAACCGAGGCTCGCCGGCGCTTCCCGCTTCTCTGCCGCAGTTGCCATTAGGAAGATATTGATTATCAGCTTGCCTCGAAAGGAGAGTAGCATTGTCAAAACCAGCATCTGTTTGGGAGGAGGGTCTGTTTAGATTGACCGTATTCAACATCCCCGACGTTGGCAGGGGGGTCGGGCTGGCGGTCGTAATGCAAACTCCCGGCGGACGCACGTATCTCTACGACACCGGCAACGGTTATCCGGAAGCTGATGGCTGGTGGCGCGATGTCAACACCGGACGAGATCAGATCGCGTCGTTTATGCAAGAGCACGACATCAGAGCTCTCGATGGCGTCATAATTAGCCATGCTCATTATGATCACTTTGGAGGTCTCATCTGGCTGGCGGAGCATATCGAAATTCGTAACCTCATTGACTCTGGCTATGAGTACAAAGGCTGGAGTGACGAGAACTACGCGCGAGAGTTGTCGCACTATGCCGAGGTGAGAGACGCCCTCCGTCGCCGAGGGGTCTGCTACCGCGCGGTGTGCGCAGGTGAAACGCTGGAGCTGGACGATGCTCTGAGTGTAGAGGTGATTTCCCCGCCAAGAGGCTTCTTTCACGTAGAGAAGGTAACTCCCCGTTCTGCTCAAAACCCGGCGGCGCATTACATGCTGAACGCCAATTCGCTGATGCTGCGGATTCGTCATGGCGCTGTGGTCTTCCTTCTGCCGGGAGACATCGAAGCAGAATATCAGCGCACCCTACTTCTGCCAGCGGTTGGGAGCCATAAGCTGAAATGTGATATCCTCGTTGCCCCTGGGCATGGTCTTCATTCCGCGCCGGAATTTGCGGAGGCCGCTCAACCGCATGTCACGATCGCCAGTTGCTTCGTCCGTTGGATGGAGGCTTGCACGGCACGAGAGGTGTTCGGCGCGCGCGGAAGCCAGGTGTATGTAACAGGTCTCCATGGCGATGTGAGCGCCATCTCCGACGGTGAAAGCTGGGAAATCTGCCCAAGCGGATGCTGAAGATCAAAGCACTCTCCCACAGCGCTTCATATCCTATCGCGGTTGATGTAGAAATCCCGGTTCTGATCCTGAAAGATCGGCTTCCTTAATCATCTTCAGCGCCCAGGCGACGTGGGCTCGGATGAGGGGGTCATCTTTACTCAAGGCTTTTTCGAGATATGGGATAGCGGCAGGCTCTTTCGTATTCCCCAACGCCACCGCGACATTGCGTAGGAGTCCGCGCCGTTTGATGCGCTTGATGGGACTGCCCCTGAAGCGTTCCCGAAAATGCTCGTCGGTGAGCGAAAGAAGCTCGACCAGATCAGGCGCTGCCAAATCTCCCCGCCACAAAAATGCGGACTCCGCGGTCTGCCTCGCAAAGCGATTCCACGGGCAGACGTCCTGGCAATCATCGCAACCGTAAATGCGGTTGCCGATCAGAGGCCGCAGCTCTATGGGAATGGATCCCTTCATCTCAATGGTGAGGTAAGAGATGCACCGCCGCGCGTCGAGCTGGTAGGGAGCAACAATGGCTCCCGTTGGACATGCATCGATGCAGCGTCGGCAGCTTCCGCAGAAACTCGCGTGCGGGGCGTCAAACTCCAATGCCAAGTCTGTGAGTATCTCGCCGAGGAAGAACCAGGAGCCGATGTTTCGGGAAATGAGATTCGTGTGCTTGCCGATCCACCCAATGCCAGCCTGCTCTGCCAGCGCCTTCTCCAATACCGGCCCGGTGTCTGCGTATGTCCTGTATCGCCCTCCAGGACAAACGGCCGCAAGCGCATCAACGACACGCCGCATCCGAGCATCCATTACGTCGTGATAGTCCTGGTTAAGGGCATAGCCGGAGATGATCCCAACCCCCGGATCGTGACAACGCGCGCCAGGGTTGTGGTAGTTGAGCGCCAGGCAGATGACTGAACGAATGCCGGGCAGGACTTCGTGCAGGTGAATGCGTCGTTCGACATTACGCGCCATGTAGCCCATGTCGCCGTGGAAGCCACGTTCAAGCCACTGACGAAAGCTCCCGGTGTACTCTCCGTACTGCGGAGGCGCAACGGCAACCAGGTCGAAGCCGCATTCGCGTGCGGCATTCTTGGCAATAGCTGTGAGTTCCCGTTTCGTGCTCATCTTCTCTCAACGCCCTGAGAACGCGGTCCCGTGCGCTCCCCAGTGTACCCGAAGATGCGAGCAATGTCACCGTTGACGAACGAGAGCATAACCGGTATGCTGCATTCACATCCCCGGCATGCGACTCGCCGGGGAACCACCGACTGGAGCAATAGTGTTGCGTTATTGATTGCGAAGTCAGCACACATGCCCGGTTTGGAGGCAAAAAGTGCCTACTGCGTTGTAACCGCACCGTGGAAGCGATTCTTCCTGCCCCTCGTGCGGGGTTTGGTTGTGCGATAAATGATCGATCTTGAGGTTCCAGTACCACTCGGAGGCTGGCACGCGTGCTCAACCCTCACCTTTCCGAATCGTAATCCGGTAGGCTTCTTTGGACTTGGCTTTGGGTATGGCTATCCGCTATCACCCAGGTTGCAACCGTGCCA
>MNXM01000227.1 GCA_001872605.1 Armatimonadetes bacterium CG2_30_59_28
CGGGTTGAAAGGGGAGAAAAGGAGGGTAGCCTTCATCGTGTAGCTGCCTGTGTGAGCTACCGGACGCTGAAGCGATCCGGTGTCCTTTTGTGGGGGAACTTCCAAAACGATACACTAGTGGGTTTACCGATTCAATTTGACATAGCGTTGTGGCTCCGGGTAGCGAACACAATAGACGGAACCTATCGCTTTTCGAGAAACTCTTACCTTTGGAGGTATATCAATGCGCCGCACGTTGTCTTTTCTTCTGCTGTCGCTTGCTGTTCTGTGGTGTCTGCTCTCCCCCGCCCCTGGTCGGGGTGAGCCGCTGGAGATCGCCCTGGATTTGACCTCCCCGAGCAGCTCGTTCCTGGTGGCGCGCCAGTATCCGCGTGACAACCTGGCTCTCGTTCTGGACGTGCGATTTACCAAGCCGGGTGTGCTGTTGGATACGGTTGGCATCAATGCAGCACCAGTGGGCTCGTTCGCCGTTCATCTCGACACAAACAACCGCGTGATGGTCAGCTTGTATGACCCGCGCACCAACACCCCCGGCCGCGATGCCTCCGGGTGGCATCATCTCCTCAGCGCGGAGCCGCTTACTGCTGGGACGACTCATCGCCTGGTCATTCAGGCGGGACGCCAAGGGCTGTCTTTGCAGGTGGACGGTGGTCCCGTGCAGCGGCTGCCGGTGACAACGCCCCTTTCCGGCGAGCCAATCCACGCCGGCGACTTCCCCGGGGATGATCATTGGGGCAGCAAGTACAACATTCATCCCGCGCTCATCGGCAGCGCCACGGTGAAGTATGTGGGCCCCCGCGAAAACGCGCCAACCCAGGCATTGGCAGCGAAAGACAGGGTGGAGGCGTCCGCAAATAAAGTAGCCGATGACTCGGCTAATCTCAATGCGCCTCCGGTGATTTCGCCGCGGAACCCTCCCCTCGGGGTTACCGTCGCCATTCGTGGACCACTGCCATCCAACGCCAGCCGAATGGAGCAAGCCATGTATGGGCTGCTGGGACAGATGGAAGGCATTCACGCCATTCTGGTTGTGACCTCGGCTGAGGGATTCTTTGAAACCCTCGCCAAATACACTCGCGACGGCCGGAAAATTGGCTTTCTCATCATCGAGGGCCATGGCAATGCCAAGTTCCCGCAGATTGTCCTGCAAGGCAGCCGCATCGTCGCCCCGCAGGATGTGGATGTCGCCGGCGCGCAGGCGGCGATTGCGAAAGAACAGGGACTCATCTTGGAATCCCGTCGCTGGCTGGGTAGAATTGCCGTCGCACCGACGGAAGTGAAAACCGATCCCGACGAGAGAAACCCTGCAGAACTGCAACAACGGGTCGAGTTGTGCCTGGAACAAATCGCCGAGAAAGTGGAAGCTCTCAAACGACTGGAAGCCTGCAGGGACGTGATGAGTGAGAACGGACACATTCTCATGGTGAACTGCTCGGCAGTGGCGGAACCTGCCGGCGTCGAATTTGTAACCAATTTGGGGCGTGTGTTCCTGAGCAAGCAAGGTGGGTGGATAACGGCCTCCCGCACCGACATCGGCGTTGACATGACCGCTGGAGAAGGTGGCACCGGCTTTGAAGGGTTGGCCAAATGGCTGAAGGCGCTGGTCTGGAACCAAACTTGGGTGAAGCCGGGCGACTATTACGCAGCAGGTGACTGGCAGGTTTTTACCTTCGACAAAGACCCGCGGGCGCTTAACCGCTATTTGCCGGTGTCATTTCAGCCTCTGCTTTGCGAAGGAAGACCGGGAGCCACGGTGACGTTGACCCCGACTATACAGCCTTACCCCGACAGCGGTAAACTGACCTACTACTGGAATGGAGTTGGTGTTGGGACAAAGGAGGCGACCCTGAAGACGACGGTTCCTCTGACCGGCGCCAAACCGGTGGAGATGACCGTTCGCGTCGAGGATGAACGCGGCCGCAGCGGCACTGATGTGGCGTTTGTGGCGCCGGGCACCCCGGTTCCGGTGACGGTGTTGGTGGCGCGGCGCAATGTGACGTTGATGACTGTCCCCATTGCCGAGCGAGTGCCCGTCACCGACGAAAAGGGCAACCAGGCGCGTGACGCGGAGGGCAAGCCCGCCTTTGAGGAAAGGGCCACAGGCCGGTTCAAAGACATCACGCGGGAGAAGAAAGAGTATTGCAAGGACTTCAAGGTGGAGATTCTCAACAACAACGGCGAAGTGGCAGCGACGTGCGAGAAGGACCAGTTCAGGTACCCGCCCGAAGTTCGCCTTGTGCCCGGGTCTTATCGCTGCCGGGTGCGAGTGAAGCCTTTCATGAAATCCTGGAACGAGGCGCCCGTCGAGTTTGCGACGCTTGTAGTCGAGCGAGGTCAGAGCCGCGCCGAGATGGTGCTCCCGGGAGAGACTCGAGACGAACGCAAGAAGACGGATGAAGGCCGTTCCGTTGACTCAGGGCAGTCGGTGGATTCAGGGCAGTCGGTGGATTCCGGGCGCTCCGTGGCCGATCCGGACACCGGTCACAAAGTCCAGTGAGGGTTCCCGCGTCTGGTCCATTCCTTCGTGCGCGAGGGGGGCGCTCTGATCACCACGATGTTCTTCGCATCCTTCAGTCCTCGCCAACCTGACACAGGATATCCAATGCCCTGTCGTGGCAGCGGTCGGAATGATGGACACGGTGACCGTAGCGGGAAACCAGATTTGCGCGGTGGCGCACGTGCCGAAGGGGCAGCTTTACCTGATCTGTTCCCCGTGGGCGATGCACGGCGCGGGCGCACGGGCGTTGACTCCCGGCTTCCCCGGCCCCGAGGAATGCTACGAGAAATTCCGCAAAGGCGAAAAGCAGACCTTCCCGCCGCCGAAACCGTGAAGGTGGGTACTATAGTTCCCGCACGGGTGGGGGAGTCATCATCGTTTATCTCGAATCGGGGAGTACTCTTGCGTCGGGAACACGACGGTGACCAACGCTTGATTGCGTGAAGAGCGATTGCCGAAAGCCGATTAAGCCTTGCGTCGGAAGCTGCGGGACTTGCTGGAAGAGGATTAAATGATAGAAGAAGGTGACCCCCACTACCTCCCACTACCTGCTCGTCAACGCGTTCGGCGCACAACGTCGTATGTTGTGGCCCACAACGTCGTATGATGTACCCTACAACGTTTGACGTTATAGGCCAAAACGTCAAACGTTGTGGCTGAAACATACGACGTTGTGCGATGGAGCACCGCATGTTGGCGTGAAAGAACGGTTCTTCAAGGGACGGAGAGGGGGGCGGGGTTGGTGGAATGCCAGCACGAATCAATAATGCGCTGCCAACATTCGGCAAGACATTATCAACGACTTGGAGTGCCAGGAGAAGGCTGAGGAATGGTCAATTCCTTGTATATGGCGCAGTTACAAGGGATGGAAGCGGTTGATCGGAGCCTGTTAGTCCTGAAATCGTGACGGAAAACCTTCCTGACAAGCTGCGGGACGGGAATCCCTTTGGAAAAGGAGCACACCATGCTACGCGGGAATCGGTTATTGCTGGCAGCGACATTGATTCTGGGGTTGTCCGTCGCCCGTCAGGCGGGGGCGGGAACCTTCCGCTGTGAATTCAACGATCCCAGCGGAACGGAAGGCTGGAACACCTACGGTCTCGAAAGCCAGGGGGTACGCGACGGCGTGTGGAAGCTGACGGCGAAACTCGGCACGCCGCAGATGTTCATACCGAAGCTCGAGGTGGACGCGGCGAACCAGCAGATCGTCTCCTTCCGCATGAGGCTGGGGAAGGGCATCACCAGCGGCGGCTGCCTGCTCTTCATCGGCGACGCCCAACCCACGTGGGATGACAAGACAGTGGTCAACTTCCAGTGCCAATCCGACGGACAGTGGCACGATTACGAAGTGGACATGTCGAAGAACCCGCTGTGGAAGGGAACCGTTCGGCAACTGCGGTTCCAACCGATCTACGTGGCGTGGCCGATTCCGGAAGAGCAGCGCACCATCGAGATTGACGATTTCCGCATTCCCGACCTGAGGGATTCCCAGAGTGGAACGCCGGAGTTGATCCCCAATGGCGGCTTCGAGCAGGTGGACGAGCACGGGAATCCCGTCGGCTGGAAGAAGATCTGCGACGACCCGCTGCCCATTGATGTGACGGAGGTCCGCAAGTTCGGCAACCCGGCGAACACGCTCCCGTCCCAGGACACTCCGAAGGGAAAACACTGCGCCTCTGTCAGCATCCCCGCGGGCAAGCAGGAGATCGGTGGCTGGTCGCTACGGACGCCGCTGAAAGGCAAAGCGCTGTACACCTTCACCTGCTGGGCGAAGCGAGAGGGGAAGCCCAATGCCGGTGTAGCGATCAATGAGTATAAGGGAACAGGTGAACGCACCTCACAGCACGTGGTCGCGATCGGCTCGACCGAATGGGAAGAATACACCCGCGAGTTCGAGTCTCACCCCGAGACGACGATGGTTCAGATATTTCCGCACATCTGGGAATCCGCCGGTCAAGTGTGGTTCGATGATATGAGCCTGCGACCCCTCGATCTCTCCAAGGCGTCGGGCGCTCTGGCGACGAAGGACGACACGCCGTTTTCGCAACTTACACGCGCGGTCGAAACGCCTCACATTGCGTGGGGCGTCCCTCTTGCGGGTGGGGCGATTCGAGTCCTCGCGATACCCACTCATCGCGAAGTCATCGAGTTGGCGCAGCGACTGGACATCGAGTACTCCACTTGGCGCAGATTCGAGGAAGGCGACGCCACACCGGGCGGCGAGGTGATGGATCGCATCTACTACGGCCCCCGCAAGCGCGGCATGCTCACCTCCCTCGCCGAGCTTCAGAGCAAGTTGGCGCAGAACCCGCAGGTGATTCTCTTCGGACAGTGCAACTGGAAGGGAGCGCTCGCCTCGCAATGGGAAGTCCTGTCGCAGCAGTTGCGGGACGACATCCTCGCGAAGGTGAGGAACGGCGCGGGGCTGGTCATCATCCGACCCACGAAAGAAGCCCAGCTCGATTCGTTCATGGAGAAATCCGTTTCGACGCCCGCCTTGCTCGCAACCGGCATCCCCTTCGCCGGTTTGCCAGTTCTCGCCGAGGATGCGCCGGACGGCAAGTGGCTGAAGTGCTTCACCTGCGGCAAGGGACGGGTCGCTATCGTGGACTTCCAGCACGAGAGGTTCGGCTTCTTCGAGATTGAACGATCCTTCCGCCGCGGCATTGATAGTCCCTTCACGCCCGATGTCACCTACGACTATCGCGCGACTCCGCTGCACTACGAATACTATCAATCTCTGCTTGCCAAACTGATTGTGTGGGCGGGGCAGAAGGAGGGTGCGATTGCTTTCTCCAGCATGCGGTTCGACGATGGCGCAATCATCGCTGGAATCTCCAACAGCGGTGCACCTCAAGAAGCGACTGTTGAGATCGTTGTTAGAGATGCCGAAGGAACGGTTGAAGTGAGGCGCGAAACGAAGCTGAGGATTCGCACCGGCGAGACGGAGTTCAAACAGGCAATCACCGGGATCAAATCGGGCGCGCACTTTGCGGATGTCTGGTTAAAGAAAGGCGGCAAGACACTGACGTGGGGAAGTGCGTATTTCCAGACGCAGTCCAGCGTTGAGATTGCAGAGATCGTGACGAATCGTTTCTCGTACGAAGCCGGTGAAATAGTGGAAGGGAAAGTGAACATCTCGCAGGCATTGCCGGAAGCGACGAAGGTGAGGTTCCAGCTTCTCGACAGCCTGGGGCGTATCGTGGCTCAAAGGGATTCAACCAGCCCCGGCAGCAGAGAAGTCACATTCCAGTTGCCGCTACTGGGTCCCGTCGCCATCCATCACACCGTTAAGGCAAGCCTGATAGGCGCGGGGAACGCCGTCCTCTCCGAGAAGTCCGCTGTCGTTCTATGCCGCAGAGACTCTCCGGATGATTTCCAATTCTGGTTCTGGGCGCCCAGCGCGAACAACAACGCCCTCAGTCGGTATATGCTCAAGGACATGTACGACCGTGGTTTCGATGTTGCCTACATCAGCCTGTTGTATCCCCAACCTGCGAAACAAATCACGGGCATGTATCTCAACACGGTCAAGCCCAATCTCCATCTCGCGCTCTACACGACGGGTGCTCTCGCCATCTCTGCAGGAGGCTATGACCGGAACACGACCGTTCGTCCTCGATGCCTTACCAGTGCGGCCTTCAGGAACAGCCTGTTCGACGAGCTGCGGCACCACGCAACGGTCGCGCGCGACTTCCCGGTGCGTGCTTACAGCCTGGGGGATGAGATCGGCATCGGCATGTCGGAGCAGGACTTCTGCTTTTCGCCAACGTGTCTTGAGTACACCCGCACCTACCTCAAGTCCGTGTACGGTGAACTCGCGAAGTTGAACGAAGAATGGGGAACAACGTTCGCGGCATGGGACGAGGTCAAACCAATGACCCGCGATGAGGCGAAGCAGCGGGGCAACTTCGCACCGTGGGCGGATCACCGGATAGCGATGGAGGACATGTACACGAATCTCTTTCGTGAATGCGCCGACGTGATCGGCAAACAGGACCCGAGAGTGAAGCTTGGCGCGGAGGGGATCACCGGGGGGGGGTAAGTAGGTGGTCAAAAATACTGTCCCATAGTTCCCGAAAAGGTAGGGGGGGTTATGCTATTTGACAGTTTGATTCGGTAATGGCAATCCCCCCGGACTTGTTCCGGGGGAATGTTAGGTTCGCGCTACAACCCGGACGCC
>MNXM01000324.1 GCA_001872605.1 Armatimonadetes bacterium CG2_30_59_28
AACTGGATGATAAATCCGTTCCAGCTCACTACGCATTGGCCTGGACGTATGTGGCACTGAAACAGAAGCAGATGGCTATTGAGCATTTCAGAAGAGTCGTTGAGTTGAGTCCGACGCCAGATGAAACCAAGGCGGTTGAAGCGAAAGAGGCCCTGACTCGACTGGGCAGTCTGTGATGTCTCATACGGATCTGTCGATTTCCTGATATAATGACGCCCAAGTCGTGGAGGGACACTGTATTGAAAGCCAGATACATTGCCGCAATTATCGGATGCTACACGCTCTGTTTCGTCGGCGAGACAATTGCCGCGCGCCTTGCAGTTCTGGCCGTGGATACCTCGAAGTCCATGCGGGAGGAAGCGAAGTGGGACCGGGCGCGGTGGCTTGCTGACAACGTTCTGCAACAAGACCTCGGAGAGGGTGACACTTGCTTCCTTCTCACCTTTCAGGACCGCGCTGACGAGGTGGGCACCTATTCACTTCCAGAGAGAGAAGCCGCGCTGAAGGCTGCTCTTGAACTCTCGGTGGCAAAGGCCCCACGATCCAGGAGCGAAGCAAGTTTTCTTTGCGTTCGAGATTTCTCGACTAAGTTCTTCAAGGAACACGCGAATTCATCCTCCGATTGTGCACTGTTCTTGATCACCGACGGCGCCCCTTCTCTCAAATCCAAAGCCCTTCAAGCCGGTTCACCTCGCGGAGAGGGGTCCGTCAGGCTCTACGCGTACACCTACCTGGGTGAGACCTCCGGAGAGACCCCGCCTCCACCTGTGACAAGCCTGCACATACAACCTTCGGGACTTTCTATCCGTAATGGACGATGGGATTTCGGCTCGGTCAGCAGTGGGGAGGCGTGTAACCCCAAGTTTCGCTTGTCTGCTGAACCTCCCACCTCCACCAACGCGACGCTCACTGTGGAAATCTCCGATCTCTCCAGCGCGGGCGTGCCGATCCCCGGCCAGTCCGTCGAATACAGCATTGACTCAGGCGGACAGAACGGCCGAAGCATTGCGGTGGCGGTGCTTCCAGATGGTGCAGATTTTGCGGTGTCGGTGCACCCTCCAGAGACCGCGTGGAACTGGAAAGCAGAAGAGGAAATTGCGGGGAGACTGGCGATTACCGCGACCAACCAGAACGGAGATGAGTTGGCGGAATGGGCCGGGGACTTTGTCCTTGTGGTCGGGAACGACATGACCAATATGCTTGTCCTGGGCGCGGTGCTCTTGGCAATCTCAGTTTTGGGCACTGCCTTGCTGTGGCAGGGCTGCGCGCCCAAAGCCGTGACGTTACGTGAAGTTGGACGACCCGATACAGGGCGGTCTTTCACGGTGAAAGGGGGAGGGGGAATACCCCTCGGCGGAGGCGGAGAAGGATTTGTGTTGTCTGGCATCCCAAAGCCCATTGGTACGTTGCGTCGTCGTGGACTGGGATGGGTTGTCTACCCCGAGGCAGGCGCCAAAGTGGATGACAGGATGCTCGGAACACCGAAGCCAGTCCAGCCAAACGTCCCGATCACGATGGAAGCAGAAGACAGGAAAGTCGAGTGGTCCTTTGTCATAGGCAAGTCAACGGAAGCTGAAAAGCCGGAAGAGTCAACCTGGCGGTAAAGGAGCAAGTACATGCCAAGAACAGTTAAGCCCTCGGTAGTTGTCGGCCTGGGAGGCACCGGTCTCAAGGTCATCATGCGACTGCGTCGGTTGCTTGAGGAAACCTACGGAACGGCAGAAGCCTCTGCCTTGAGCCAGCTACCTCTGTTCCAGTTTCTATACATCGACACCGACGAGAGCGATGTCCCCGATTTCGAGATGCCCGAGGAATTGCATGACCGCGTCGCCTTGTCCGCTGCTGAACGATATTCCGCAGCGGTGCGGGATGTCTATCGACTGTGGGATCATTTTGATGACGCGCCGGGACTGAAAGAATGGCTCCCCGACGTATTGCGCGGGATGCCCGATTTGACTCGTGGGGCCAAACAGATTCGGGCCCTCGGAAGACTAGCGTTTCACCAACACTTCAACGACATACGAACACGGTTAAGGCAGGCGGCGGATCGGGCCATCAGCGAGAAGAACCATGAGATGCTGCGGCCACGCCAGTTGTTCCAGATGGACTCTTTCCAGAACCTCAGGTTTTATGTCATCAGTTCGGCATGTGGTGGAACCGGGAGCGGGATGTTTCTGGATCTTGGATATCTCACTCGACAGGTATACGATGACCGCGTCGGGCGAGGGGGCAAATCCCCGACGACGGCGTATCTCAGTCTCCCGGATGTCTACAGCGCTTTCAACGTCGAAGACCGTATCGGCCCGAATGGCTTTGCCGCCCTTCGAGAGCTTGACTATCACAATCGTACTCAAACGAGATTTCACGCAACCTACTCCGGAGACCACGAGTTGGAGATGAGCGGACCACCTTTTGATCTCTGCTATCTCGTCGGCATCTCCAACGAGCATATCAATTTTGCAGACGCTCTCGAAGACTTCTATCAGATGATGGCCCACCAGCTTCTCCTGAACTTGACTTCCGTGGATGAGGATCTGACCAGTGGACGCGTGAATATTGCCGCCTTGGAGGAGCCTGACAAGCATGGATTCCCGCGCCGTTATCTTGCCTTCGGCCTTTCTTCCGCTGTCCTTCCCGCTGACCATATCAAGGACGCGTGTATGGCTCGACTCGCGGGATCTGTTCTCAACGTGTGGCTTTCCTCCAGTGGTGATTCGTCCACCAGCGAAGAGCGGCGGTTGCGGGAGGCGGTGGAGAGATTCCTTGACGAAGAAGCTCATCTGGTGGAGAACGAAAAACGTCACGACATCGTTGATCGTCTAGTGGCTTCCTGTGAGAAGGAGATCGACGACTGGGGAGAAAACCTTGCAAAGCGCGCTCTCAATGCTGACTGGGACTCTCTTGCTGCGGGTCTACCCTCTGTGTACCAGGACCAATGCTCAACCCTTGCTGAAGGTCCGGAAAGGGCCGTGAGAGGAAAGAGAATCAATGCGATACATGACCGGTTGCCTATGATCCTCGATGACATCGTGAAGACCGTGAAGGGAAAGGTGAGCGAACTGCTGACTGCTGGTCAAGGACCGGAGTTTGCCATTGGATTTCTGGAGGAGATCTCTCGGCGACTCGACGTAACGACGGAGCAGTTTCGCGAGATCCGCAAGGAGGACAGCAAGGTCCGTCAACAGACGCAGAGACGCAAAGAGCGGACAGAAGGCGGGATTGCACAGCTTGCCGAATACGCTGGGACGTTCACCTTCGCAAAGGGCCAAGTGATGGCGCAGGAAACTCGGAAGTGGGCGATGTCAGCCATTGAGGCTCAGAAAGACCTCCTGCACCTCGCCGCCCGCGGAGTGGCGCTGGAGTTGATCGCCGAACTGAAGCGAAGACTGCAAGACCTGACAAGTCGCGTCGAAACTGTGGAACGACTCATTCGTGACCGGCGCGACTACTTCAACAGGTCGCGAGAAAAGGCCGAGGAACGCGCCAGCCGCCGAGATGTGGTCAATGGAACTCTGCTTTTCACTCCCGGTGAGCAACTGGAGAAGTACTATCAATCGGTTCTCGGCAGAAGTCCCGAGACCGAGGTGGCCAGAGATATCGCAAGGAAGGTGCTTGGCGAAGACTCAGTGCTGGATCTGGCTTCCCCAAGCGTCCGTCCAAAGATTGAGGGCACTGGAGAACTCTGGAGGCTCTGCCGCCAACGGGTCGAGGAGACACTCCAACCCCTTCTTGTTGCCGCTCGAGTCATTGCCGAGATGCCCCTCGCAGAACAATCGACTACCCTGGGCAACGTTCAGCGCATGTCGCAGGCGATGCTCCCAAGCAGCCGAAATGAGCCTGAGTTGGGAGACCACGCGTTCCTCTCCAACCGCGTCGTCCGGCTCCACGGTGGGGCATCCCCGGGTGATGACGCTTCGCGGCAGGTTGTTACGCAACTTCAGAAACTTGGGTACGACGGCAATGACCTGCGGCCACTGGACAACCCAAGTGTGATTTTGTTCAGTGATGAGATGCTTGTATTCCCGCTGCGCGCCCTTTCGCAGTTGGAGCAGTGGCACCGCGACTACAAGCGGCACACAGAGGTAAGCCGGATTCCTCTCCACATTCGAAGTCAGTACGCGGAAGGACTTCCTCCTCTCACCTACGAAGAGGCACTAAGGCACCGTGAGGAGGTCGAGTCCCAAGAGACAGCCAGAATGGAAGCTCATGATTTGTGTGTCCTTGCGGGAGCCTTTGGTGTGTGGTGCGCTTTCAGTCCCGAGAGGGTCGTCTACTCCTACAGAGATGATACAGGGCTTCCCGCCGAAGTGGAACTGGGGGCCTCCGACAATATGGATGGAATGGTTGTGACGCTCGTGCCGCTGGATGTCGTACGCAACCGGCTCAGGGAAGAACTCCTGGAAAGGCGACTGTCAACTGGTGAAGCGACCGACGGTTTACGGCACGAAGCGACCGAGTACTTGGAGGCCCTGGCCAAGCAGTTAAAGGGCGGAAAGACGAACGACGAGTATGAGGGACAGCGACGGTTGCTGGGTGAATACATCAAAGGGGAATGGAAAGGAAGTGGGCAATGAAGAGGTCTGTGTTCTGCGCGCTGTTGTTTTGCTGGTTGATGCGCCTCCCTTCGGCTGGCGCAAAGGAGTTGAAACTCGAAGCGACCTTCGCGGGGGGCACAGTCAAGGGTTCGCTGAAAGCTGCCGTCGAGAATGTGAAGCTTGACCCCAAGACGGACTTTGCCTTGCTGGACAAACCAGGGGAGAGCAAGATCGTTGCCACCCAGAAATTGGATCGAGTGCCCAGTCGCGTGTTCCTCAGCTTTGAGGGCCGGGTCCCGAAGGGATCAGGCGCGTTCGCCGTTTACACGATCAGAGTAAACGAAGAAACTGTCGTTGAACCAATTCGGTTGAACATCGACACTTACACGTCCTTGGGGCACGACATAGCCAAGGCATGCCGCAAGGGCGAGAACCGCATCGAGATTATCTCGGCAAAGGAGTCGGGGGCGCCAATCCATGTGCGCCGCGTTACTCTGACAGTTGGTGAAGGCATCGGCACAAACGACTGGATTATTTTTGGGCTTCTCGGGGTTGCGATTCTCCTCGCTTGTCGCTGGATTTGGTTTGAGTTGTTCTGGAAAGTGATGGGCGCCAATCCTGTCGCAGCCACACGAGTATCAATCATTCTGACCGCCCTACTTCTTTTTCTGGCCTATCTGTACTCCTTTGCGTCCGTTGCACCGACAGTTACGAGCATCGTTGTCGGGTCAGCTATCCTCCTTGTGGCGATCATGCTAATGCTCCGGTAACTAAGGGCGCTCCGTCTTCCCTCCTCTCGAGCCCGAGGGGAAACACGAGGGTCGTTGATCCGTGGTGTATACAGTCCTACCGCGCCGGCTGGAGTCTTTTCGGAGAATCGCAATTGACGACGGTCTAATACTCTTACCTGTGGCGCGGGGACGTGAAGTTCGATAGGTCTTCCGACAGCACCCAACGCCACTGGTCGCAGAAGCGGCTGCACGTGCATTTGCGCCCGCGCGCGGCAGAGAAAGGCGTGGACAGGTGATCCACGGTGGCGCCCCTATGATCCCTACTCGGCGATGCGCTACCATCACTCACTACTTGTCAGTTATACTCGTCCCGGTTGAGAATCTACCTTCGGTGTTCTTCATAGGGGCGGTCTCCGACGTGCCCACCTATGCGTAAGACCTCTCCGTGGTGGGCATGTCGGAGACCGCCCCTGCGAAAGTCGCAAACGGTGGTTTCTCAACCGAAACAAGCATAGCTCTCATCACAGGAGGTTAATCATGCTGATCGATATTCATGTCCATGTTGCCTATGATCGAGGTCATGAGAGGCAGGCCGGAGGGCGTTACCCAATGCCGGAGGAGTTGATTGCCATGATGGACGACCGGGGCATCGACAAGGCCGTCGTGATGTGCTCGATTCAGCCGGAATGCCGATTCAGCTTTCTCACTCCCGAAGAGGTCCTGGAGATCTGCGCAACCTGCCCCGATCGCCTGGTGCCTTTCACCGGACTGGACCCCCGTATGTTGACCAACAGCCCGGCCAGTGATTTCTCAAAAATGCTCGCCCACTACAAAGCCCTCGGTTGTCGCGGTGTCGGAGAATACATTCCAAACCTGCCCTTCGATGATCCATTGAACATGAACATGTTTCGTCAGGTAGGGGCAGCAGGCTTGCCTCTCACTTTCCACATCGGTCCGACCATCGGTGGCTGCTACGGTTGCTACGATGAAGTGGGTCTGCCGAGGCTGGAGAAGGTCCTCAAGGCGTTTCCCGACCTCATCCTGCTCGGCCATTCGCAGCCTTTCTGGGCCGAGATTGACGCCAACGTAACTGACGAGAATCGTAACACCTATCCCCCTGGCAAGGTAACTCCGGGACGCCTGGTTGAGTTAATGCGTGAGTACCCGAACCTCCACGGCGACCTCTCCGCCGGCAGCGGACACAACGCCATCACGCGCGACCCCGAGTTTGGACTTGCGTTCATGGAGGAATTTCAGGATCGTCTGTACTTCGGCACCGACATCGCCGGCGCGCCGCAGGAGACACCCATTGTGGACTACTCCTTATACAAGCATGATATTCAATATTTTCGAGAGGTGAGGAAGCGAGAAAGC
>MNXM01000316.1 GCA_001872605.1 Armatimonadetes bacterium CG2_30_59_28
GTACCGTCCGCGGGTGACACTCGAACACCTCCGCCACCTCCGACCTCGACCAACCCCGGGCTGTGAGCGCGACCATCCATCCCCGCGTCACCCGCCGGCCCATCGGCGAAAAAAGGAGTTGACGGATCTGAGAAACATTTGGTAGACTCGTTGCTGTAGTTTCCATTGCTGCGATCCTGGCTTCGGTATTGGGTGTGATTATCGAGTACTTTACCGCATTGAAGCCGGGACAGCAATTCTGGAGGGCTACTTAGGTGCCATCGGACTACGCGTATGTAGCACTGTTCGCCGCTATCGGCGTTGCATTCATTATTGCCACGTTGGTGTTCTCGTGGTTCATCCGCCCCAGCGACCCCTCGCCGGAAAAGCTCTCGACCTATGAGTGCGCCGAGGAACCGGTTGGCCCCGCGCACGTGCAGTTCCGCGTCGGCTACTACGTCTTTGCCCTGATTTTTGTCATCTTCGACGTGGAGACTGTGTTTATCTATCCGTGGGCGGTGCTCCTGCGCAGCTTCGCCCGAAACGGGATGGGGATGTTCGCCTTCGTCGAGATGGTTGTCTTCCTGGGAATTCTGCTGGTCGGTCTTGGCTATGCCTGGCGCAAGGGAGTGCTCCGCTGGGAATGAGTGCAGCCTCGACCGTGCCGTGTAAAAAGTGAATCGTAAAGTGTCTGAAGAAGAAAAGCTGGAAAACACGGAAACGAGCGACAAGCCACTGAAGCCTGCCGGCAAAGCAAGCCCAGGCAAAGCGCTCGCCGAAGTTACTCCGCCGGATCCCCGTCTACTTGCCCTTGCGGAGTTGTTGCAGTCCACATTCGGCGACGCAGCACTGGAAAGCGTCGTTGACCGTGGCATGGTAACACTCGTCATCTCACCCGGAACGTTGCTGGACACCTGTCAACAACTGAAGACTGATCCGGCGCTTTCCTTTGACTATCTCGCTTGCCTGACCAGCATCGACAGGCAAGATCACCTTGAGGTCGCCTACAACCTGCGGTCACTCACGCACAAACACGAGTTCTGCCTGAAAGTACGGCTGCCGCGAGACACGCCCGAAATTCCTACTGTCACCTCCATCTGGAAAGGCGCAAACTGGCACGAAAGAGAAGCCTATGACCTGATGGGGATTCACTTTCAGGGACACCCCGACCTGCGACGTATTCTATTGCCGGACGAGTGGGAAGGGCACCCATTGCGGAAATATTACGTGTATGAACCTGACGACGTTCCCAGCGAACAAGGCCCACCGGAGCACCTCCTGATCCAGCTCGAGGGGGTGGAGTAGCATGACACAAGCTGCACAACCATCGACTCATACGCCGCCTCAAGGACTGCGAACTGAGGAGTTGGTCGTCAATATGGGTCCGCAGCACCCCAGCACGCACGGAGTTCTCCGGGTCATCCTCAAACTTGACGGGGAATGGATCGTTGAGGCGCACCCGGACATCGGCTATCTCCACCGCTCGTTCGAGAAGATGGGCGAGCTGCGCACCTACACCAACGGCCTTCCGCTGACAGATCGCTGGGACTACCTGTGCGCCATGACCAACAACCTTGTTTACTCAATGGCCGTGGAGCAACTGCTTGAAGTCGAAGTCCCCGAACGCGCCCAGTACCTGCGCGTGATCGTGTGCGAGTTGAACCGCATCGCCAGCCACCTTGTTTTCATCGGTACCTATGGGCTCGACCTTGGAGCGCAGACTCCTTTTCTCTACTGTTTCCGCGATCGTGAAAGGATCCTCCACATATTCGAGGAGATCTGCGGGGCCCGGCTAACCTACAGCTACATCTACCCGGGGGGAGTCAGCGGTGACGCGCTCCCCGGATGGCTTGAGAAGGTTGATGCTTTCCTCGACTACCTGCCTCCCATGATGAGGGAAATTGACCAACTGCTGACCGGGAACGAGATATTCATTCTCCGAACACGCAACATCGGATTGATCTCCCCAGAGCAGGCCATCGACTGGTCGCTGAGCGGGCCCATGCTGCGGGCATCCAATGTAAACTTCGATCTCCGAAAGGAATCGCCGTATCAGGTTTACGACAGACTGGATTTCAGTGTTGCCGTGGCTGAACAGGGCGACTGCCTCGCTCGATACCATGTCCGCGTCGCCGAGATCGGGGAGAGCATCAAGATGGTGAAGCAATGTCTGGCGCAGATCCCGGACGGGCCGACGCGGGCCAAGCTTCCCAAGACCATCAAACCTCCAGCAGGGGAGGTCTACGCCCGCGTCGACACGCCGCGCGGCGAGTTGGGCGTTTACATGATCAGCGATGGCACCGACAAACCTTACCGACAGAAGATTCGCGGCCCAGCCTTTGTGAACCTCTCCATCCTTTCCGAGCTGCTGCCGGGGTGGAAGATCGCGGACGCTGTATCCATTCTTGGCAGCATCGATGTGGTGATGGGTGAGGTCGATCGTTGACCGCAGACGTTGAAGGGACTGTCATTAGACGTTGACTCTGACAGGAATCGCCGAATTCATTGCGTCGTTTTTCGGGCTGCCCGGCAGTAGCTCCGTGTGGATTGTCGCCGTGCTCGCTGCGGCCATTCTGCTGGGCTTCATGCTGCTGACGGTATTGATACTGATCTACGTGTTGCGGAAGTTGCTGGGAAAGATTCAGGCGCGGCTCGGCCCCACGCGCACGGGGCCGAAGGGGATCTTCCAGACCGCAGCCGACGCTCTGAAACTGCTGATCAAGGAAGACACCATTCCGGTCAAGGCGGACCGGCGGGTTTTCATCGTGGCCCCGATTCTCGTGTTTGTTCCGGCATACCTGGTCTATGTAGTGGTCCCGTTTGGGGAAGGCAACCACTTCATCGCGAAGGATCTCAATATCGGTCTCCTGTACATTGTCGCGGTAAGCTCCATCAACGTCATTGGCGTTGTCCTTGCCGGCTGGGCGTCGGAGAACAAGTACTCGCTGCTTGGGGGTATGCGCTCCGCCGCGCAATTGATTAGCTACGAGGTGCCCCAGGCGCTGGCTGTGCTGGGTCCCGTAATGCTGGCGGAATCGTTGAGTATGCAGGACATCGTCAAAGCCCAAGGCGAGGGACTTTTCAGTTGGTTCATTTTTCGGTCCCTGCCGCTTCTCGGGTTCATCGTCTTTCTCGTGGCGTCAATGGCGGAAATCAACCACGTGCCCTTTGACCTTCCAGAGGGAGAGTCCGAGCTGGTAGCCGGCTTCAACGTGGAGTACAGTGGCATGCGGTTTGCCTTCTTTATGCTGGCCGAATTCGCGGCGTCATTCACAATCTGTGCCATCGCAGCGACGCTGTTCCTGGGGGGCTGGCATAGCCCCATCCGTGGCTTTCTTGATAACGGATGGTGGACGGTCTTCTGGTTCTTCCTCAAGTCAAGCGCACTGGTGTGCCTGCTGATGTGGATACGCGCGACGTACCCACGCGTGCGCGTGGACCAGTTGATGGAATTCGGATGGAAGCTGATGATCCCGCTCGCGCTGTTCAACGTCCTCGTTGTTGGACTTTACGTCGCTCTGGGGAAAGGTGGGTAGGATGGACTGGCACACATGCAGTTTCTATGTATTGAGCGTGATGATTCTCGGCTCTGCCCTGATGGTCGTCAGCCTCCGCAATATCGTCCACTGCGCCCTGTTCCTGGCCTTCACGTTTATGGGAGTAGCCGGGGTCTTCGCCCTGCTGCACGCGGAATTCCTTGCAGCCGTCCAGGTGTTGATATATGTCGGAGCCATCACGGTCCTTATCCTTTTTGCCGTCATGCTCACTCAGAAAACTATTGGCATATCCCTGAAACAGACAAACAGGCTTGCACCGCTTGCCGTTCTCAGCGCAGTGACCTTCTTGTGCATGATCGCCGTCATTGCCTTGAACACCACCTTCCCGACAAGTGGTCAGCACACGGTGGCCGTCAGTACGCAGACGATCGGCAGCGCAATACTGGGGAATGGGTCGTACGTAGTTCCTTTCGAGGTGGCTTCCATCCTGCTGCTGGCAGCGATGGTGGGCGCCATCGTGATCGCTCGCGGACAGGACAACTAACGGAGCTCGCTCAATGATAGCCGTGCATCACTACATCTTTCTTTCTGCAGCGTTGTTTGCCGTCGGCATTTACGGCGTCATTGCCCGACGGAACGCGGTCGGGGTTCTTATGAGTATCGAATTGATGCTGAACGCGGTCAATATCAACCTGCTCGCATTTGCCAGATATGTCACTCCGACCACACTCACCGGACAAGTCTTTGCCGTTTTCGTCATCACCGTCGCAGCCGCAGAGGTAGCGGTTGGGCTGGCGTTGGTCATCAATGTCTATCGCAATATGGACCATATCAATGTTGATGATATCAACCTCATGAAATGGTGAGTTCATGACGTCGTATGTCCAAAAAATAGCCTGGCTGATACCGCTGCTGCCGTTTGCCGCGTTCTGGATTATCCTGTTCTTTGGGTACCGTCTGCGCAAGGCATCGGCGCTCGTCGCCATCGCCGGAATAGCAGGCGCGTTTGGCTTGTCCCTGCCCTGTTTTATTGCAATGGCGCGGGGACATGATCCTGTCAACGTCTCGTTCCCCTGGGTACAGATCGGACGGCTAACCGTTGATCTCGGATACCAGATCGATCCGCTGACCGCTGTGATGCTGATGGTGGTCACGCTCATCGGCAGCCTTATCTTCATCTACTCTGTCGGGTACATGACAGACGATCCGCTCTTTCACCGTTTTTTCGCGTACATGTCCCTTTTTGCGTGTGCAATGCTGACCCTCGTAATGTCCAACAACTTCCTTATGCTGTACGTTGGCTGGGAGGGAGTCGGACTTTGCTCGTACCTGCTGATTGGTTTCTGGTTTGAGAAGCCCTCCGCGATGCGCGCCGCCAAGAAAGCGTTCCTCGTGACGCGGACCGGCGACTGTGGACTTGCCCTGGGAATCTTCCTACTTTTCTATCTTACGGGAAGTGTTGCCTTCGATCCCATTTTCGACGCCGCTCACCATTCACATATTCACGAAACACTCTTCATCGCTGCCGCGATACTCATCTTCTTCGGTGCCGTGGGCAAGTCGGCGCAATTCCCGTTGCACGTTTGGCTACCGGACGCAATGGAAGGGCCCACCCCTGTCAGCGCGTTGATCCATGCGGCGACCATGGTCGCTGCCGGAGTTTACCTGGTTGCCCGGAGCTACCCTCTGTTCCAACTCGGAGGGGAGCACGCCATCGCCCTGAGTGTCGTGGCATGGATCGGGGGGATCACGGCTTTCATGGCCGCAACGATCGCCGTCGCGCAGAACGACATCAAGCGCGTGCTCGCCTACTCCACCATCAGTCAACTCGGCTATATGATGCTCGGACTCGGCGTCGGAGGTTACACGGCAGGCGTCTTCCACCTCATGACACACGCCTTCTTCAAGGCGCTGCTCTTTCTTGGTTCCGGTAGCGTCATCCTCGGATTCCACCACGAGCAGGACATGATGAAGATGGGTGGACTGAAAAAGGCAATGCCTTACACGTTCTGGACTTACTTTATTGGCTACCTTGCTCTCGCCGGCATCCCTCCCCTTGCCGGATTCTGGAGCAAGGATGAAATATTGCACCACGCCCTTGAGCATAACTTCCCGGTGTTTCTCCTCGGCGCGGCTGCAGCGTTTCTCACGAGCTTCTATATGACGCGTCAGATGTACCTCGTCTTTGGGGGGGAACAACGCGACAAGCACATACACGCCCATGAGAGTCCGTTTGTCATGACGGTCCCCCTGATGATTCTGGCCTTTTTCTCCGCAATAATCGGGATCGTCTGTGTCCATGGGCAGGGCTTCCACCATCTTGTGCACTTCGGACAAGAGCCTCCCGCACCCTTCAGCCTTTCCGTGGCAGGCATATCCACTGCTATCGCGCTTCTCGGCATTGGCCTCGGGTGGAAGCTGTACGGTCAGAAGCCGCTGAGCGCGGCAGACGAAGACCCACTGCTGAAGATAGGCAGGCTGTACACTTTCCTCCAGAACAAATGGTACTTCGATGAACTCTACGATACCGTCGTGATTCGCCCACTCCTCCGCTCTGCGAGGATTCTCTACTGGGTTGACCAGAAACTGGTGGACGGCACCGTGAACCTTGTCGGCATCATCACGATCATTCTGGCAAGAGTCCACCAGTTGTTCGACACCTATATCGTCGATGGCTGCGTGAACCTTGTGGGAACTGTCACCAGACAGATGGGCTTTGCCCTGCGCTATCTGCAAACGGGTTCAGTACAGAGCTACCTCTGTGTTCTCTACACCGGCGTCATCCTTTTTGTCGTCTGGCAACTATACACTGGGCAGCATTTTTCCTGTCCCTTTCTGAAGTAGGTTATCCATGAATTATGAACCAACACGTTGGGAGGCTTAGCCAGTAATGCAGCAAGTTCTTAGGAATGAGTGGCTGCTCACGGCCATCGTCTTTCTGCCTCTTCTTGGAGCGATTGTAACGCTGGCCCTACCGAAAGGACGCCCCGCTGTCGTCAAGATGTGGGCGACAGTCATTGCCTTCGTTACACTTGTCCTCTGCGTCTATATGTACGCAGCCTTTGCGAAGGGCAGTGCCGAGATGCAGTTCGCCACAAGTCGTCCCTGGATCCCGTCCATTGGGGTCAGCTATCACCTCGGGGTGGATGGGCTGAGTATGCCGTTGGTGGCGCTCACCGGACTTCTAACATTCGTCTCCATTCTCTACTCATGGATCATCAATGAGAGGCCCAAAGAGTATTTTGCCTTCTTCCTGTTGTTGGAGACAGGCATGATGGGAACGTTCTGCGCGCTCGATTTCGTCCTCTTCTACGTCTTCTGGGAGATCAGCCTCGTACCCATGTATTTTCTCATCGGTATCTGGGGTGGACCGCGCCGGGAGTACGCTGCGATCAAGTTCTTTCTATACACGCTGGTAGGCAGCGTCGCCATGCTGCTGGCCATCCTGGCGCTCTACTTCTCCTACACGGGTCCGAATGGAAAACACACTTTTGACGTGATAACCCTCATCACTGCGAAACCCTTGGCCGGGCGGGCGGCGATGCTGGCTTTCTGGGCATTCTATCTTTCGTTCGCCATCAAAATGCCCGCTTTCCCGTTCCACACGTGGCTTCCGGATGCTCATGTTGAGGCGCCCACGGCAGGGAGTATCATTCTGGCCGGAGTCCTGCTCAAAATGGGAACTTACGGATTGGTGCGCTTTAATCTTCCGCTCTTTCCACAGCAGTCCCAGGAATGCGCCTGGATTCTCGCTGCGGTTGGGGTCATCGCCATCATCTACGGATCGCTGGTCGCCATGGCCCAGAGCGATCTGAAGAAACTCGTAGCGTATTCCAGCGTTGGGCACATGGGATTTGTCATGATCGGTATCGCGGCTGCGGCCGCGCCGCTGGTGGATGTCCCTGGAGTTTCGCGGGAGCTCCTTCTCAACGCAAAGGTCACCGCTCTCAACGGTGCCACTCTTCAGATGGTCAATCATGGACTGATCACAGGCGCCCTCTTCCTTCTGGTGGGCGTTCTGTACGAGAGGGCCCACCATCGCAACATCGACGGTTTTGGTGGACTCATGGTAAAGGTTCCCGTCTATGCCGCAATACTGATTTATGTTTCCCTGGCGTCACTTGGACTTCCCGGCTTGTGCGGATTTGTTGGTGAGTTCCTTGCCCTGCTTGGAACTTTTGCCATCTTTAAACTCGCTGCCGGACTTTCAGTGATCGGCATTGTCGTCACTGCCGCCTACTTCCTGTGGATGCTGCAACGGGTTCTATTAGGGCCGCTCAACGAACGCTACAAGGACCTGATGGAGATTAACGCCCTCGAGAAGTGGGCGGTTGCGCCACTGTTGATTCTCATTTTTATCTTGGGCGTCTACCCCGCGCCGGTACTCGACCCGGTGAATGCGGCGATGGACCATCTCGTTCGTAACTTGATGCTGTTTTGATTCCAGTTATTCTTGCGCGGAGGCAATTTTTTGTCCGGTGATTTCGGATCTGTTATTGGGCCGGTAGCTCCAGAGATCATTCTCTGCGTTCTGGGGCTGCTTCTTCTTGTCGCGGGCATGTTCCTCCCCGCGCACCGGAAGGCAACCATCATATTCTGGACCTGCCTCGTTGGTCTCGGAACGGCATTGTGCTCCTGCGTCATGGTGCTCGCAGCGATCGCACTCAGCCCTGAGCCGCTGCAGATGCCCAATTGGTTGGGGGCCACGTTGCGGGTCGACGAGTTTGCGTTGGTGCTCAAAATACTCATTAATCTGGCAACGATCCTGACCATCCTGATTTCTCCGGAGTACATCCAACATCGCCTCACCGCAGGCAGAAGTGAGTACTTCCCTCTTGTCGTGTTTGCGGCGCTCGGCATGACCTTGTTGGTCAGCGCCACCGACCTAATTACCATCTACGTCGCGATGGAACTGACCAGCCTCGTGTCCTACGTGCTGGTCGGATACATGAAACGCGACCCCAAATCCACCGAAGCCGGGATGAAATATTTTCTCGTTGGCGCCGCTTCCTCCGCCATCATGCTCTACGGCATGTCGCTGACGTACGGGATGACGGGCGCCACCGACCTCGCGTCCATTCGTCGCGCCATCGCTGAACTCGGATCGCCGGAGCCGATGGTCCTCGTCGGACTCATTCTGATGGTCGCCGGATTTGGGTTCAAACTCGCCGCTGCACCGTTCCACATGTGGGCGCCGGAGGCTTACGAAGGTGGTCCGACGCCCATCGTCGCTCTGATTTCCGTCGGGCCAAAGATGGCTGGTATCGCGGTTCTGCTCCACGTACTCGAGATTGGTTTCCCGGAAATTCGTGACCACTGGTCTGCGCTGATCGCTGCGATTGCCGCCATCAGCATGGTGTTGGGCAATCTGACAGCCATTCCACAGAAGAACATCAAGAGGATGCTTGCCTACTCCAGCATCGGGCAGATCGGTTACATACTAATCGGGGTGGCGTCACTCCCGCAATCGATGAACGATTGGAGAACCTCGGGGATCATCGTGTATCTCCTTGTCTACGCCTTCATGAACATCGGCGCCTTCGCAGTGGTGACCGCAGTATCCAACGCAGGGCTTTCCGACGACATCGAGGACTATCGTGGTCTCGCCCAAAGCTCCCCACTGTTGGCGGTCGCTCTATTAGTCTTCCTGGCTTCCTTGGCCGGGTTGCCTCCCACGGCAGGACTTTGGGGGAAAGCCCTTATCTTCGGGGCGGCGATCTACTCCGGGTTTACATGGCTGGCCGTGGTGGGCGTTGCGTGCAGCGTGGTCTCCGTGTTCTATTATTTCAACGTCGTTCGCGTTATGTTCTTCCTTAAGGCGACGACACCTCACACCTTCCGGAATACACATCTGCTCACAGCCGGAATTATTATTGCCATTACGGGGACGCTGTTCATTGGAGTATACCCCGAACCATTCATCGCGATGGCACGCGTGGGACAAGATATTGTGGCTGCTCGGTAAGACCCGTTACCCGGTGTATGGGAAGAGTCATTCCGCAGCTCAGAACTATCTGCAGAGAAAGGACGGATCGAAAAAGTGGAGAGGACACTTGTGCTCATCAAACCCAGTGGTGTCCAACGAGGGCTTGTCGGACACATACTGAGCCGGTTTGAGTCCCGCGGCCTGAAGATCGTTGGGCTGAAAATGATGCAGATTGATGAAGCCCTTGCCCGTGAACACTACCGTGACCACGTCGACAAGCACTTCTTTGACATGTTGCTGCAGCGCATCACGAAGTCGCACGTTGTCGCCATCGTCTTCGAGGGCAGCAACGTCATTCAGAACGTACGGACGATGATGGGGGCGACCAACCCCTCGCAGGCTGGTCCCGGTACTATCCGCGGAGACCTCGCCAACAGTGCGTCGCTCAACCTGGTCCATGGATCCGACAGCCCTGAAAGTGCGGCCCGGGAGATCGCACTGTTCTTTGCTGACACGGAGCTGCACAACTACGAGCGAGCACTCGACGAGTGGCTTGTACTGGAAGAATGATGGTGGAATATACCGATCTCAGGGCACATTCCGAGGACCGGCATATTTATTGACGCTACCAGAGGGACGCGTCATACCGTAGGCGAGCAGACCGATTTCAGCGACCGCATTACTTTGTCAGGTGGAACTTGGACTTAAACGGCATTATCGAATGTATCGAGCCTGAGATGCGTCAGGTAGAAGACAGCATCCTCCAGCAACTTGGGGCGCCCGTCCCGATCATCACTGATGTGTTTTCCCACACCATCAGCGCCGGAGGCAAGCGGCTTCGACCCGCGCTCTGCGTGCTTAGCGCCAGCGCCATCGGTTCGGTCAACGACGACGTGGTGACCCTGGGAGCACAGATTGAGTTGATCCACACCGTCACTTTGGTTCACGACGATATCGTGGACAACGCGCGCACCCGGCGCGGTAAACCCACAGCGAACGCAAAATGGGGAAACGAGACTTCCGTTCTCGTCGGCGATTACATGTTCGCCAGGGTCTTCGAGTCTCTCACAAAAGACGGGGCATCGCCATGGACACACCTGCTTGCGCGCACCACCAGTCGCATGTCTGAAGGGGAACTACAGCAGGTCCACTTCCGAGGGCACCCGAACCTGTCCGAGGAGCAATATCTTCAACTGATCCAGTTGAAGACCGCGGAGTTGACCAGCGCTGCGTGCCAAGTAGGCGCGATGGCAGCCGGCGCGTCTGCGCGGCAGCTGAGCGCCCTCGGCAGCTACGGTCTGAATTTCGGGATGGCTTTCCAGATCACAGACGACCTTCTGGACGTTACGTCAGCCGTCGAGATCATTGGGAAGCCCGCTGGAAATGACTTGAAGGAAGGGAAGGTCACGCTGCCTTTCATTCACGCCCTGGCGGTCGCGGACGATGACAGTCGCAATCGTGTTTGCGGCATGTTCACACGATCCGAACTCTCTGCCAGCAACGCAGCGGAGATCATCGCTTTCATCATGGCTCATGGGGGCATCGACTACAGCCGCCAGGTTGCGCTGAACTACGCCAACGCCGCCAAAGAGTCTTTGGCTGACATGGACGACTCTCCCGCCCTCGATAGTCTGAAGAAACTTGCGGAGGCAGTCGTGGATCGCCAGATGTGACCAGGAACAAGGGAAACCCCGCGCGCAAGCGACAACCTCGGTGCCCTGTGGTTACCCCGCTTCCTGTACGACAGACCACAGTCAACAACCGGTTCTGCCAGCCAACTCGATACTGTCGCAAGGAGCAGCGGATCGGTTTACTGCACAAGGGGGGGGGCCAACGATGGACGCAGCAGCCCTACAACCGCCGTCGGAGCACTCGGACGAAGGAATCTCGCTGGCGTGGCTCAAACCTTTGCCGCCGCGACGCAAGCCGTCTATCCTGCCCGTTACCGAAACCTCCATACTCATTGGACGCGCCACGGATTGCGACCTGCAACTCCCCAACGACGAGCGCGTCTCCCGTCACCACGCGGAAGTGTATGGTGACGGCCCCACCTGGCGCGTGCGCGACCTCGATTCCACCAACGGCACAATCCTCAATGGCGAGAGCATCGTCGAGGCAACCCTCCAGTCGGGCGACCGACTGCGTGTCGGGTCCACCGAGATTGAGTTCCACCATGAGAGACCGGAACCCCACCCCCTTCTCCGGTGGACACGCGCCGCGGCACGACCACCGGGTGGCGAGCCCATCGCGCTGCAAAGCCCCTCCATGTCGATTGGTCGCTCCCCGGAAAACCATCTCGTGTTCCGGGACAACGACAGTGTCTCCGCTCACCATGCCACGGTCTCATTTTCGTCGGGCGTCTGGTATGTCTCTGACAACGACAGCCGCAACGGCACTCGCGTGAATGGCGACCGCATCCAACGCCAGCAGTTGTCGCATGGTGATGAAGTTTGCTTTGGCAATCTGCGCTTCCAGTTTCTCCTCACGCTGGAACCCCCACGGGACGCCCCCTCTGACGACAGGAAGCCTGACGACGAACTCCCGCCGCCGGCAACCTGTAGTTTTCTTTCCGTTTCAGAACCACGAACGATCGGGAGCCGAGGGTTGCCTCGCAAGCCGCCCACTTTTCTTGGCCCCCGTGGTTCCCTTCGTTACCGCGCTGTGTTGGGGACTGTCGCCTTCATCGTGGGCTTCGCAGCGGGAACCGGATGGTATCTCTACGTCCTCCGACCTCCGCTTTCACTCGGGATCCTCACGCACGCGAGAGGATTGGCGGGAGCCGGCGCGCTGACCGGCATAGCCACGCTAATTCTGACATTGCTCCCACAGATCGTCTGGCGCAGGGCGCGCCAACCTTACTACCAGCTTGCTGTATTGGGTCTGAAGTCCCGTATTCGCCGACGTTTCCGCCGGGCCGACGCGGCAATCGCCGATGCGCTGGACGAGCATCCGGACGACGTAGCTGTCACGGCAGACCGGATCGGGCTTCTCCTGCTTCGAGGGGACGCCACCCAGGCGCGGGAGCTCACGGATGTGCTGGGACGCGAGAAAACCACGCGTAACGCAGCGCTCGCAAACAACTGCGGCGTGTTGTTCGCCCAAACACATTTCTCTCCTGAAGCATCCATGTACTTCAGCTCTGCCACGGAGGCGGACAGGTTGAGCCCCGCCTACCACTATAACCTGGGACGCGCTTTGCTCTCCATGCAGCGTCCCGACGCGGCGGAGAAATCCCTGCGCACAGCGCTGGAACTCGACCAGACTCACTTCCCTGCGCGAGTCGCGCTCGGAAGGCGACACATCACTGTGGGCGACGTGGCGTCTGCTTGCGCGGAATGGGAGTCGGCTTTGCGCCTTTCACCCAACGCGGCAGGCGTGCTGAACAACCTCGGAGTGGCCCACCACCTCGCCGGGCGGTTAGAGCACTCCGTGCGCGCCTTTCGCCGAGCGTTGCGAATTGATCCAGGAAACGCTTTCGCACGGGCCAACCTGGGGATGAAGTATATCTTTCGTGGTGAGGACTCTCTCGCCATTCAGGAACTGAAAAAGTCGGCGCGCCTGAGAGACGACTTTGTCCCTATTCACATCAATCTCGCCACAGCCCTCTTTGTGTACGGCGAACCCGCCGATGCAGAGAAACATCTCAGGAGCGCAGTCTCCGACAGGTCACTGCCTGCCGATGCCCTCTACAACCTGGGCACGATGGCATGGTTGGAGGGGAACTACGAATCCGCCATCGATTACATGACCCGATCCGTCGAGAAGAACCCTCACGATGTCGCGGCAAGAGTTAATCTTGGCTGTGCCCTCTTTGAGGGAGACCTCATCCAACGAGCCAGCATCCGCTTTGAGAACGCGGTTAGCATGGACCCCAGAAACGCCGCTGCGCAGACCGACTACGGCCTGGCACTGCTCCACCAGGGGCGGACGGAGGCGGCCATCCCCTACATTGAGCGCGCGCTCACGCTGAACGAAACGCATCCCGTGATCCGGTTCAACCTGGCCTACGCGCGGCACATCCTCGGTCGGGCCGAGGACGCGGTTGCCCTCTACGAAGCTCTTGTCGGAGATGGACACGATTTCCCGGAGGTTTACGCCAATATAGGACTTTGCCGCTTCTACCTCGGGGGCAACCTCGACTTGTCTGTACGCGCCTTCGATGCAGCGGTCAAACAGCAACCCGATCTACACACCCTCCCCTATACTTTGGGAAGAGTACACTGCGACAGGGAGGATTTCGCGCGCGCTCAACGGTATCTGGAACTCTCCCGCCGGGACGAGCCTGCCAACCCGGACGTGCATCGCGACCTCGGACTCGTCTACTACCTCACAGAACAATATGACAAGTCTGTCCGAGAGTTCATCCGTGCGGTGCAATTGTCTCCGCACGATGCCGCTGACCAGAACAACCTGGCCCTTGCATACGCAAAGAAGGGCAAACACAAGGAAGCTATCTACCATTTTCAGCGTGCCCTCAGTTTCGAGCCTGACGATGCTGTTGCCATGAGCAACATGGGGCTTTCCTACTACCTCTCTGGCAACCCAGAAGTGGCCATCCAGAAGTGGCATGAAGTTTCAGTGCTCAGCCCCGGTTATGGCGCAGAGCGCGGAGAAGTTCGCCACGCTGATTTTGACGACGCTCGCCTGGGTTTCACCCCCTTCGACTGGAAGTCCCGAGCATTCCCGCTTCCACCGGTGGGGATGGGGCTTAAATACCAGATGCTCCTCTCCGAGGACGATGACTGGGAACTATCCCTCTCGCAACCAGAGCTCCGTCAAATCCAGACCCTCTTGCGCAGGGTGCGCCATTTCGAGGACGCTCTCCGGGAATTGACGATCTGATTCGGCGCTGCGCAGAAATGATAGCCGAAGAGGTCGCCAGCCACCCGCAAAGTGTCCCCCGCAACGCCAGACAGGAGTTCACGACCATTGCACCCCTCCGCCTGCCCTGTGTCGATGGTGCGTCCCACGACTTGAATCACGGGAGCATTCGTGCGAGAATCATTGCACTACCGTGGGAGTTGACGAAGCGAATGCAGGACGCGGCGGGCGTCAATCAGGGGACAATGACTCTGGGCAGGTACGTCCTCAAACGCGTCATTGGACGCGGAGGGATGGGGATTGTCTACGCAGGCGAAGATCCCAGCATCGGTCGCCCGGTGGCGGTCAAGACGCTGCGCGTCGACGACTCCCTCTCCGACGTCGCCCAACAGACCATTCGTGACCTTTTTCGGCGTGAGGCCCGCGCCGCGGGGAACCTCTCGCATCCCAACATCGTCACGATCTACAGTGTCGAGTCTACCGATAAGACCGACTTCATTGTTATGGAGTTCGTCGATGGTCCGTCACTCAAACAGGCGCTGCAACAAGGAGGGGCGCTGGGAGTGGATCGGGCCATTCGACTAACACGGCAGTTGTGCTCTGCCCTCTCCCATGCCCACGGAAAAGGCGTCGTACACGGAGACCTGAAACCAGCAAACATCTTCCTCGCCGGTCCGGATACCTGCAAGTTGGGCGACTTCGGGATCGCGCGCATCTCGTTCGAAGCGAACGCTGCGTTCGAAGCGAACGTTGAGCCGGGTCAAGTGCAATTTGGGTCGCTGGGGTACATGTCTCCGGAACAGATGAGCCGCCAGCCAATGGATGCAAGGTCCGACGTGTTCTCCCTTGCGGTTACCTTTGCTGAAGTCCTGTCGGGGATCCCGATGTTCAAGGACCTCGATCGGGAGCAGATTCGCTCCCTGCTCGAACGCAAGACCTACCAGACTCCCCGAGGTCTCCCCCCTGAATTTGAGCAGTTGTGGGTGAAGGCGCTGGATGTCGAACCGCAGGCGCGTCACCAGAGCGCGGCGGAGTTCGCCTCCGCGCTCGAGATTGCTGAGTCTGCCCTGACAGCAGAAAGTGAGGGGCTGCGGAAACGGGACTCTGCGGAACAGAAGAAAGTTCGGATCCTCAGCAAAGCGCGCTGTGCGTATCATCCCACGGCAATGCCGATGGACCTCTGTGTGGCGTGCGGGAGACCCATTTGCGTAGCGTGTGTGCGTCCCTCCCCCGAAGGGACCCTGTGTTACAGGTGCGCTCCTGTCAATCGCAGCAACAGCCCTCAGGCGAGGCTCTCCTGCCTGCTGGCAAACAACGCGCTCTACTACGCGGTTGCCGGAGGACTTGTGGCGCTGATTGTCCTGGTCTGGTTGTTGACGCGGTAAGGGTGCCGCAAGTCTGAGTCGGCGCTATGAAGTGAGGTCCGGGTACTCCTCCTGCAACCACGTCCGCACCGCCTGCACTCCTTCGTCACTCCACCCGATATAGGGTGCGCGCGTCCTCTGATGGCCGACAAGGAAGCCTGATGCAACGGCCAGTCCTTTGTCCACAACCGGGTCGATACCCCCCAAGCCAAACTGCTCCATTAGGGGAGCGAGGTCGTTCGTGAAGGACACAACTCGCTCCTGCATCTCCAAGGCCTTCTGCCACTCCTTCTGTTCCGCCAGTGAAAACATATTGAGCATGAAACCTGGATTCATGCAGACGATCGAGCTGCATGAGCCGCGCGCGCCGAGCTGCATGCCCGTAACGAGGAGATTCTCGGACACAAAGTACGCGAGTTGAGGCGTCTTGTGGATCGACGACTGAAGGTCGCCAAAATGAGACCCGGCGAAAGTGAACTTTACGCCGATCAGGTTGGGCACGAGTTCCAGGATGATCGAGTACATTTCGCCCGTGAGAAACCGCTTTGCCCGGGGGATATTGTAGTGCGTCAACGGGGTATCTGGGAACGCAGTGGAGACATCCTCAAAAAAATGGAGGACTTCACGATCCGTCAACTCCATCCAGTACGGCAGAGCAAACTGCAGTCCGTCCACGCCCTTCGATACGGCATACTCCATCTGTCGCAGGATGTCGCGTGTGTCGTCAGAGCAACACCCTATCTGAACAGGAGTTCCCGTCGGACAGACAACCTGAGTGACGATATCCACCACCTGCCGGAATTCCGACATGTCGAGCGCATAGAACTCCCCCGTGCTACCCGTTGTATAGATGCCATGGACGCGAGCGTCTACAAGGCGGCGCAGGTTTTCCCGCAAGGACTGCTCATCAAGTGAATAGTCCTCGTTCCACGGCAACGTCACTCCTGCCCAGATGCCGCGCAGTGTGTCTGATGTGAGTCGCATTCCAACACTCCACCGTCCTTTCCCGATCTACATTTGGGTGAGGCGAACTATTCTTTACGCACTCATTGACACCCGGGTCCACCTTCGGTTGGACCTGCCATCTGTGCAGAAAACCTACGCCCGTGACGGCAGCCGGGGTGCAGTTGCCCTTCCCCATGCAGTATCGCGTCGCGCGCCCGTGTCATCCATGCGACCCGAAGGACGCTTCAAACCTCTCCTGCAGACGCGCTTCGACCGCAGCGCGGACCTCAGCAAAGCGTCTCAGAAGATCCCTGGCATCGTTTGTCAGAGCGGCTCCACCGCCGCCCGGCCCGCCGACAGTTCGGTCGAGCAGGGAAATACCCAACGCACGCTCCATCTCGTCAATCTTCTCCCAGGCGCGACGATATGGAATCTCCATCCGCTCCGCTCCCTTCGAGATCGATCCCTCCTGGGCGATTGCGGCAAGCAGATCGACGCGCCAGGAACTGAGTCCCACCTTGCCTTGCTCCTCAAACCATATATTGATGTGTGCCTCCATACTCAGGTGCTCACATGGCGGTATGCCGTTCAAGTCAAACGCGGGCAACACCCCACGCCAGCGGCGATCCAGTCCACCGCAGCCGGAATGTTCTGATCTCAAAGGGCCGAAACTCGATGTTCGCAGGACTCACAACTTTGCCATTGCGCTCAAACAGGTCTGTGTCAATGATCTCCGAGATTGGGGATGATGCGCGTAACGCAATTCTCGCCTCCACTCCCGCCGTCTCATAAAGCCTGACGATGGCTCCGTCTTCGTCTTCGGCTCCCTTTATCGCTGAACAGACCACTGTAGCGCCGCCCTCGACGGCAATGAGGCTCTGCCTCGCAGGCAGCGTGCCGTCATGTCCATTCTCCCATACAGCAACCAGCGCATTGTTCAATTCCACGCCCAGACGTTGAGCGTGTGCGTCAACCCAGGAACCGGAGTGAGGCAACAGAGAGAAGTTGTAAACGTGGCGGCCATTGTCGTGAGAACCTACCGGGGGTGCGAAGCCCGAAGTCTTCCGAGTGCCGCTGCGCAGGAGACTGATGTGAATGCGCGTTCCAACGATCGAGTGCCCTGGTGTGCCGGTGTTGGCTACTGTCATTCCACCGCGGGCATCCGAGTAGTCGACCCAACGCAGCGCGGGCCAGTCGCCCTTGGCGCGATTGAGAACGGACGGGCCAACCGGACCGACGGTCGGCTCGTATTCAGCCGGAACCTCATAGTAAGGTCGCCGCTGCACAGCGCCGTAGGGAATTTCGTAGGTTGCGACTGCCGTTGGGGGATCAACCTCACAGGGGACAGACAGGAATATTTTCGTGTCGTGACCGCGCCAGCCAAGTGTCACACGCACGTCAATGCGGTCTAACTGCTCGTAGAAGAAGATGTCCTTCTGCCACCGCAGTTGCTCAAACCCGGCCCAGAACTTGCCGACTTCCGGTGATCCACTGATCCTCCCCTGGTAGGCAATGTGAGTGAAGACCGGACCTCGTTTCACCGACCTCAGCTCGACATCACCGAGACACTCAGAGAAGACGCTCCCCAAAAATTCCTCAGTCCAGAGATCACCAGCATCCTCACGGAACAGAATCTCGGGAATCCAGCCCCCCTCCGGAAAGGTGGAATGGGCCGCGCCCGGCATGGAAATGTGCAGCGCCCTCTCCCCTACTTCCACTTCATATAGGGAAGTCCGGAAGGTGGAACCAACGGCCGCCTCACCAATCAACGATGCTGGTCTCCAGCTATTGCCGGAAGACACCAGGTAGGTTGCGTATCCCATCGCAGGAACATCAGCCACAAAGCATACTTTGCCCTCGCGCCTTTGAGTTGGTACCCCCATTCCCGCGCCATCACGGATCTCCAAGTCTTCTGCGCTATCCAGCGCAACGACATCCCTGCGCGGCCATCCCTCGGTGTTGAAAACCACAATGCTTCTGCCCCTCGTTTTCATTCTTGCGGCCATTCGGGTAGCAGCAGCGTGGCTCAACGCAGTTGCCGCAGCGACAGCGTGATGGATGCGCCCAATGAGCAAATCGGAAACTTCATCGATGTGACATCCGCAAACGGCGTCATGGAACTGCACTAACGCGATGTCACGCCACAATTGAGTGAGCGCCTCGCGCGGGTACGGCGCGCCCACGATGCCAGCGAGGGATGACAGCTTTTCGGCGTCAATCAGAGCTTCCTCAGCTTGTCGATTTCCCTGCTTGATGCGAATACGCGTCGTGTAGCAACCGGTGAACTCGGGATTGAGTTCCCCGCAGTGGACCGGGTATTCCTCGGTGCCTGAGCGGGTCTCAAAATGCTTGAAGATAGTCGACGGGTTGCAGAAGACAATCTTCTTCTCGTTCTGCTGATTCGCGTTGTGCGTCAGGGCGATGATGTCCTCCCGCAGGGCGCCTTCTTCCGTGCAATAGAAGGCAAATACGTCACCGGCAGGAGCGCCGAGAGCATCCACCGAGAGGGGCATCCGCTGCGCAACCTTGTACGTCACCGGCACATTGCAGACATACTCTTGAGTTTGCACGGTGGCTCTTCCGGCAGCGGCGAGGACACGACTCCCATCGATCCCCGCCCACCAGAACACTCCTCGAGCGGCAGCCTCCGGGCTGAGTCCGGGAGTGCGTCCCGGCAAGACGCGCGAAATGCCACTCTTCGCGAGAATCTGTGGCAGTTGTCCGCTCATGCCAAAGGCATCCATGTACCAGGCAATATCCACCTTTCGACCGAAACGATCTGCCACCCATCTGGAGCCATACAGGAGATTGCGAAGCAGCGACTCTCCACCAGAAAGGTTGGTGTCGGGGATCGAGTAACAACCACCCACTATCTCGATCCTGCCCTGGCGCACGTATTCCGAGAATGCACCCTCGAGGTCGGGATGGTCCGACAGGAAAGTCTCGATAATCGGCACCTGGTCAAAGCAGAACATAAACTCCGAGTGATCACGCAACAGCTCAAGCACGTTCAGTATCTGCTCTTCCCGAACTCGGATGTACTCCTCGAAGGTCCTGCGCCAAACGAGGTCTGAGTGGTGGTGGTGGACAAGGAATACCTGATTGGCTGACATGATTATCGTATCTCCATCAGAGAAGTTACCTCGCCCGACCGCCCCAACGAACGGGCGTCTGTCGGGCATACACGGGACTCATTCACATTGCGTTAGCTCGGCCATCATTTTTCGAACGCGGTGCGCATGCCGCGGGAGCAGTCGGGCTTTCAAGTGGACGCGAGCATCCTCGTAGTGTCGTTCGAGGACGTTGCCATGCTCCGCGATGTACGCGGCCACCTTCCCTTCGGAGGCGGGAAGGACGACATCCATCTCCACCCGGTTCTGTTCCGCACGGGACTCGATCTGGTTTCGCAGGGCTTCGAGACCCACTCCCGTCCGCGCAGACACAAGAACGGAAAACTCAAACTGCTCGAGGTGCATCGGCTTCGCGCCCTCCTCGAGCAGGTCGCACTTGTTGAGCACATAGAGCGTGGGCTTGTCTGTGCATTTCAGATTCAGCAATACACCATCCACGGATTGCACCTGACTGCGACGTTCGGGATGTGACACATCAACAACATGGAGAATCAGATCTGCCTCTCGCACCTCCTCCAGCGTGGCGTGGAACGATGCGACAAGGTGATGAGGGATGTTCTGAATGAACCCCACGGTGTCGGACAGCAATGCGGATTGACCGCTCGGAAGGTCCAGCCGCCTCGTGGTGGCATCGAGAGTGGCGAACAGACGATTCTCCGCCAGCAGCGCTTCTCCTGTCAGGGCATTCATGAGCGCCGTCTTGCCGACATTTGTGTAGCCCACCAGCGCAACGGTAAAGAACTCCTTCCTCCCCGACGTTTCCAGTGACTTCCGCGTCTGAATGTGCTCGAGGCTCCGCTCCAGGTCTCGAATGCGTGTGCGCGCTCTCCGCCGATCCACCTCAATCTGGGTCTCCCCCGGACCGCGCAAACCGATGCCACCCTCGATGCGCGAGAGGTGTGTCCACATCCGCCGAAGGCGGGGAAGCTGATACTGAAGTTGCGCCAACTCCACCTGCAACCGCGCCTGCTTCGTGCGGGCCCGCCGAGCAAAAATGTCCAGAATGAGTTCCGTTCGATCAATGACGCGAACCCCCAATTCCCGCTCGAGGTTCCGCACTTGGGCGGGCGACAAATCGTGATCAAAGACCACGAGGTCCGCCTTCAGCTCGCTGCATTTCTCAGCGATATCGGCGGCCTTTCCCTTGCCAATGAAAAGCGCAGGATGCACCCTTTCCCGCCGCTGCGTGAGGCGATCGACAACACAGGCGCCCGCAGTGTCTGCGAGAGAGCCAAGCTCGTCGAGTGACGACTCGATATCGGTCGTCGCGTCTGGCAACTCAACGCCAACCAGTATGGCGCGTTCCGGACCGCTGAAAGGCGCGTGACTTCCGCTGTTCATGCTGAGATTGTTGCTCGTTGTTGCTCTCCTCCGTCCGCAATCTGCGGCAGCCATTCGGCGAGCGGGCCGCCGTCAATCTAACACTTCCGGATTCACCACTGTGCGAGGTCGTGTTCCCCGTAGCAAATCAATGATATTCGACGCAGCCAGCACGCCCATCGCTGTGCGCGTCTCAACCGTCGCGCTGGCGATGTGTGGCAGCAGAACTGCGTTCTGACATTTCGTCAAACCAGAGGCCGTTCTTGGCTCATCCTCAAAAACGTCCAAACCGGCGCCAGCTATCCTACCCTCCCGCAACGCTTTCACCAAGGCCTGTTCGTCAACGACGGGTCCCCGACTCGTATTGATCAGATAGGCCGTGCATTTCATGTGATTAAGCTCTCGTTCCCCAATCAGATGGGTTGACTCCGGCGAAAGGTACGGGTGCAGCGACACAAAGTCGGCTTGTTTGAGGAGGGTCTTCCGGTCAACGTACTCCGCGCCGACGGATTTTTCCAGGCGCTCGTCTGCTCGCCGTGGGCCATTGTACAATATTCGCATGTCGAACCCGCGAGCACGGCGCGCAACCGCGTATCCGATTCGCCCGAACCCGATAATCCCCAGCGTCTTCCCGTGTACGTCGTGTCCGAGATACATCAGAGGTCCCCAGCCCTTGAATTTGCCCTCGCGCAAAAACGTGTCGGACTCGACCACACGTCGGGAGCACGCCATGATGAGCGCCCATGCCAGGTCCGCCGCTGTCTCAGTAAGAACTCCGGGCGTGTTGGTGACCGGAATGCCCCGCAGGGTTGCTGCCTCAACATCAATGTTGTTATAGCCGACGGCGTAGTTAGCGATCATTCGAAGATTCGGACCCCAATCCATTGCCTCCGCGTCAATCCTGTCAGTCAGGAGGCACAGCAGGCAATCGCACCACTCGATGCCTTCACGCAGTTCCCGACGCGTGGCAGGCCGGTCGCGTGGGTTGACGCGAACCTCGGAGATTTCCGTCGCCTTCGCAAGCAATTGCATCGCACCTTCCGGCAGAAGACGCGACACATACACCTTTGCCTCTCGAGTGTGTTGGCTCACGAACAGCCTCCCTGCCATCCTTCACTCAAAGATGAATCATCAACATTCGAGCGATTCTCTCCCCTGCCTGCGCCAGCAACACGCGGTGATTATGGACAGCAAATGCCAGACTCATTGGACGATCAACGATCGACCACACCGCATCCACACCAACGCCATAGACACTTTCCGCGCCGTCGCCAATCATTCCCGTCACCGCAATCACGGGGATTCCCTGTAGTTTGGCAGCCTTTGCGACACCACTGATCGTCTTCCCGTGAGCGGTCTGAGCATCGATGGCGCCCTCGCCCGTAATCACGAGGTGAGCGCCTCGCAGAGACTCTTGCAGCCCCACCGCCTCCATCACAATGTCCACGCCTGGACGCAGGTCTGCATCGAGAAACACCACCAACCCGGCGCCGAGACCTCCCGCCGCTCCAGCGCCGGGAAGCCCTGTCACGTCCTTGCCGATGCCCCGACGCAGAACGTCGGCATAGTTCGCCAACGCGCCGTCCAACTGCCTCGCCATCTCCGGCGTGGCTCCTTTCTGAGGGCCGTAGACTGCGGACGCGCCGTTCGGCCCGCAGAGGGGGTTGTCGACATCACAGGCTACCAGCACGTCGAAGTCAGTCAAGCGAGCGTCGAATCCAGAGACATCGATATGGGCAAGCCGTTGTAACGCCAAACCACCCGGGGGCAGTTCGTTCCCATCGTCGTCCGTCAAAGAAACCCCGAGCGCCTGTGCCATCCCCGCGCCGCCGTCGTTGGTGGCAGACCCACCAATCCCAATGACAAGTTTCCTGCAACCGCCATTCACCGCGGCGAGGACAAGCTCCCCTGTGCCTCGCGTGGAAGTCAACCTCGGATCACGCCGTTCTTCCGGCACAAGGGTCAACCCCGACGCGGCGGCCATCTCGATGACGGCAGTCTCACCGTCACCAAGGACTCCGTAGCGTGCCTGAACAGGGTCGCCCAGTGGGCCGGAAACATCAGCAGGGCAGAAGCGCCCTCCGGTGGCATCCACGAGCGATTGCACCGTCCCCTCTCCACCGTCCGCCATCGGGACACAAAGTATTTCCGCGTCCACAAACACGCGCCGCAGTCCCGTTTGCAGCGCCTCGCACACCTGAGCGGCAGTGGCCGAACCTTTGAACGAGTCTGGCGCGAGAACTATCTTCAATCCGTTGTTGCCAATCGCCGCGATGCGACTCCTGCGGCGCCCCGGTGGAGCGCTGCAGCCTTCCATTTCCGACCGATTCACGCATAATGGCAAACTCGAAGCCCCCATCCCTCGAAAGCGTTCGGCAGTATAGCACCGCCATTTTAACAGTGTCAAACCGGGGAGCGCCCGTATGGGGGCAAGTCAGATTTGTGATAATACTTGTCCGCTCAACTCCGGTAACGATTCGATGGGACTTGATTCACGCAAGACGGGGAGCGGACTCCGGACTGCAGCTCAATCCGACCATCCTGAATGACTACGCTACGCGCCACAAATCCGACCTGCACTATACGAATGGCTCCGCGTTGCTCTTACTTCCTCAATCGGTTACAATAACTGCAGCACGGACGGGACACGGGAGCAAACGAGAAACCATTTCGCAGCAGGCGACGAGGCGAGAACATAAGGTTCTTTCGTTTTGAAATCGTGTTGAGAACCCAATGAGCGAAGAATCGCATGACCATCGGTTATCTGTTATCAGCCATCTGCCCCCGAGGGATCGGGGTTTCCGCTTCGCTCCAACATCAGCTACCAGCCAGCAGCCATTCGTGGAGGAGGGTGCGTTCATCATGCAGTACCGTCAACTGGGGAAGTGGGGAATCAAGCTCAGCAAGATCGGGCTGGGCAGCTATCTTACCTATGGATTCAAGGTGGAGGATAGTATCGCCAAGGGATGCATTGCCGCGGCCATCGATGGCGGCGTCAACTTCATCGATACCGCCAACGCCTATAACTACGGCGGGGCTGAGGAAGCACTGGGACGTCTACTCAAGGATTATCGTCGCGATAGCCTGGTGGTTGCCACAAAGGTCTGGGCACCGATGGATGACGGGCCGAACGATCAAGGGCTTTCCCGCAAGCACATCTACGAGCAGTGCGAGGCCAGTCTGCGGCGACTTCAGATGGACTACATCGACCTGTACCAATTCCATCGCTTCGACCCCAACACACCGCTTGAGGAAACACTGACTGCCATCGAGGACCTTTGCCGCCAGGGAAAAGTACTCTACTGGGGTGTCAGCGAATGGACAGCCGCACAAATTGCTGAGGCGAACGGTCTGTGCAGGCAGCTCGGAGTAAGGTCGATGTCCTCCAACCAGCCGCGCTACAACTGTTTCTGGCGACAGCCGGAGGCAGAGGTATTCCCCTATTGCAGCGAACATGGCATCGGCCAGGTTGTTTTTTCGCCGCTTGCGCACGGCGTCCTGACCGGCAAGTACAGACCCGGAGCAGCACCGAAGAAGGGCACTCGCGCCGCCGACCCCGACCAGAACTCGGTGATGATGAGCCTTTATTGGACCGATGAAAAGCTGCGGCAGGGCAGGAAGTTCGTCACCCTCGCCAACGACATGGGCGTTACCGCCGCGCAACTGGCGTTGGCCTGGTGCTTGCGCCAGCCCATCGTCACCAGCACCATTACCAGCGGGACGAAGCCGGAGCAGATTACGGAGAACCTCAAGGCCGCTGAAGTTGAGATCCCTGATGATATCCTCATGAAGATCGACCAGTTGTTCCCAGCGTAGAGAAGCACTCCCGCGATACCCTCCCGTGTCAGAGACTCAGAAGAACTCCTGTATAGACGGTGACTGACGATGGCATTGAAGTTGACTGCCCACTACTATCAGCAATTCGACGCCGACCATTCCCTCGATGTCCCGGGGGAAGGTTACGGCGGATGGAAGCAGGCTGTGATTGACATTGCTGAGGAGCATACCGCCGTGGTGGTCATGCACGCCTGGGATGCCGACACTCGGGATGAGTTCCCCGGATGGTACCGGTGCGTCGAATATCTCCCCCGCGCCAACGAAATCTGCGAGAACGTCTTCCCTCCTTTATTGAATGCCGTTCGGGAGTCTGGCTTCCGCATCTTCCATGTTGTTGGGGGAGGGAACTACTACAAGGAATGCCCAGGATACCTGAAGACCGTCGAGCTTGCGGGAGCGTCGCCAGAGCTCCCCACCGGAGTTGACGTTGACGACACGCTTGCACAACTGCGCGAGTTCCGATCTGACAACGTCTTCGTGGGTACACACAATCAGGAGGACGTCAGCCGCGGATTCGCGTGTCTCGACTTTCCGCCCGAGGCGCGTCCACTCGACGCGGAACCCATCGCCGAGAATGCCCACCAACTTCTCGCCCTTTGCAGACATCACGGCGTGAATCACCTTGTCTATGCAGGTTTCGCCATCAACTGGTGTCTGCTCATGTCGTCGGGTGGAATGGTGGACATGACGCGCCACGGAGTGCTGTGCTCGGCCCTGCGGCAGGCTGTGACGGCGGTGGAGAACAAGGAGAGCGCCCGAGGCGAACAGCACAAGGAAGAAGCGCTGTGGCGCGTCGCCGTCGGCTTTGGCTTTATCTTCGATGTTCACGACTTCATGACCGCCCTCCTCCCCTGACCATAGGCTATTCGCCATCCTCCAACGAGGTATTGATTCATGTCATACACGACCGAGTGCTGGAACGCCATCGCCCCCATCTATTCGCAAATTCTCGCGCACCCTTTCGTGACAGGATTGACCCAAGGTGACCTCGCGGAGGACGCCTTCCGCTTCTACGCGATCCAGGATGCCCTCTACCTGCAGGAGTATGCGCGCGGGCTTGCACTGCTCGCGGCGAGGTCGCCTCAAGACGATTGGGTTGTCATGTTCAGTGACCACGCGAAGACAGCCATCGTTGTCGAGCGCGAGCTGCACGCCAGCTTCTTCCGCCAGTGGAACCTGACGGATGAAGCCGTCTATGCAACTCCCATGGCGCCTACCAACTTGCTGTACACATCCTATCTACTGCGGGTCGCCTACGAGCGCCCATTCCACGAAGCGCTGGGGGCCTTCCTCCCCTGCTACTGGATATATCTCGAGGTGGGCAAGGCGTTGCAGAAGCAGGGCTCGCCCAGGGACATCTACCAGCAGTGGGCCGACACCTACGCCAGCCAGGAGTTCGAGGCCGTGGTGCGCCAGGTCCTCTCGGTGGCGGATGATGTCGCGGAAACGCTCACCGACGCGCAGCGCTCCCGGATGCGCGACCGTTTCGTCATGACCTCCCGATTCGAGTATATGTTTTGGGACATGGGGTACCGAAAGGAAACATGGCCGCTGCAGGCTGAATAGTGGAGACGATCGGGGAACGATGAGCTCCTATTCTGAAATTCCAGCATAAGCAGGGACACCCCGTGTTTCAACACGGGGTTCCTGACACAACTAACTACAGAGGCGCAAGCGCCACCGCGCTGCGTTTTTACACCCCGTGTTTCAACACGGGGTTCCTGACACAACTAACTACAGAGGCGCAAGCGCCACCGCGCTGCGTTTTTACACCCCGTGTTTCAACACGGGGTTCCTGACACAACT
>MNXM01000154.1 GCA_001872605.1 Armatimonadetes bacterium CG2_30_59_28
TAACCACTCTAACCACTTCTCAAGACCTATAGGGGGCTGAGGTAAAACGAAATGGCATATAGTCTGACCCTACCGAGACAGTTGAGAGAGCCTGAGGCACAGGCAGAGCGCCTACCCGTGACCCTCTTCTCCGAGCGCCTGGGTGACTCCCTCGTGTTAGCACCGGACGGGACTCCGGAGCTTCAGATCGGCGGAATGGCGGTCTACACTCCGACCGAGACGGGGCTACTCCACACCGCGGGAGTGAGTGACGGAATGCTGGCAGCAGTTCACAACGTTAAGAAGGTCTTCGGCGGGACAGTGATCTCAGTCCAGGACGCGCCGCGTCGGTCTGGTCCAGTCTCCCACGTCGTCGGGTGGACGACCGTCGGGGAGGTGCTGGAGGAGATGGGATTCGCAGAAATCATACCGCCTCAGCCTGACGTAAGGCCGTAACGCAACAACACCAGGTCAAGCAACACCCAATCGCAGCAAACGCCACAGAACATGCAGAACCTTGCCACCGCACAACTCGATAACCTGACTCGGAGCCATCGCCATGAACACCAGAACAGCAAACGCAGCAATACAACAGAATACCCACTACACACCACTAACGGCTGCCATCACATCAACTAACTGCGACTCGTCGCTCTTTGAGACGGTGGTCAACTTGTCACCAGATGTCACTGTTCATTTCCGGGTCGGAGTTCCCCCCAGAGATCCAGACTTGGCGGAAGAGGCTTGGTGTCGTATGATTGCCGATTGGTGGCGGTACAAGCATGAAAGCGGAGGAACCCCATGACCAGCTTGAGCGATCTCTTTAATTCCATTGGCACTGAGTCCCCCAGGACAATAGATCAGCCGCGATCCGGTTACGCTCTGCTGCGCGTCAGTACAGACTCGCAAGACGAACAGTCCCAACGCAGAGACATCGAGCAAGCCTGCCAGATGCACAACATGGTTGTGACCCGGTGGCACAGCGAGAGGGAGAAGGCCAATGAACGACGATTGGAGTTTGAGCGATTCATCGATGATGCCATCGCCGACCCTGAGTGTGCCTTTGTTATCGCTCGTGATTCGAGTCGCATCGCGCGAAACGCTGGTCGTATTGATGAGATTAGCAATCGTTTGCGGACGGCTGGGGTTCGGCTCATCACGGACTGCCGGTATATTCGTTTCGACGATGATCTCAGTGTTGGTGGCATTTGGCTTGGAGGAGTGTTGCGCTTGCAGCCCGAGGCTTACTCGGCGCAGTGCAGAGACTGGACGATGAAAAGCATGGCGCATGTCTGTCAGCAACGCGACCCGGAGACCGGTTGGTCGTATCACTTGGGTGGCATTCCCCTGTTCGGGTACCGACGAAGCAAGGTCGTCACAGACCAACGAGACCGACGCGGGAACACCATCGAGCGCGAGATCTGGCTGTTGGATGATACCCCGGTCAAATGCGATGGGACGGACGTCCAGAAATGGGAAAGCGCGCGGCTCATGTGGCTCGATTGGTACTGCAAGGAAGGTCTGGGGGAAGACCGGATAGCCCAACGGTTGACCCAACTCGGGATACGCGGAGCGAGAGGAAAGGCATTCTCCACCAGCACCGTCCACTACCTGAGGACACCCGAGGCTCTGCTCACCTACTGTGGCTGCTACCTCTGGAACAAGACGGCCAAGAAGGAACTGGGGAAGCAGATCAAGTCGTACAAGAAGCCACCCAGTGAATGGCAGATCGCCGAACAAGCGCATCCCCCTATCTTGACAATGGACGAAGCCCAGAAGATTTTGGATTGCGCGCAGTCAAGGTCCAGGAAGCACAATCACCTCGCGAAGGCTCACAGTTCCAGACCTGCGAGAGTCTACGCCCTGACCGGAGGATTGGCTCAGTGCGGCTATTGCCATTCCAATGTCGTGGGATACAGCTCAAAGGAATCCAACGGAGAAACGTACGGGTACTACTGCTGCGGAAGCTGGAAATACCGGTCGGGGGCCGACTGCGGACCGCGGTTCACCGTGCGGCGAGGCGTCGAGGATGAGATCATCAGAGCGGCATCGCAATTCTTCCCCGTTACGCCCTCCCAGGCTGATTCCTTCGCCAAGAGGGTCAATGGTATAATGTGGGAACAAGGCGGCTGCTCCGATGTGCAACGCCGGCAGATCCAGAGGAAGATCGAGGAAATCGACACCAAGCTGGAGCACATCGTGAAGGCCGTCATGGAAGGCAGCGTTTTGGCGTCCCGGTTGGAGGAACAGGCAAGGACGTTGGAGGCCGAGAAGCGGCGTTTGACCCGGGAGTTGGAGATGCTGACCACCAAACCCGTTCCACAAATCACCGCCACGGAAGTCTGCGACTTCTACCAGAGCATCGAGGGCGCGCTGAACTCAGCTACTGCGGAGCGCAAGCGGGAAATCATCCGGAGCGTGTGCGAATCTGTGTTCTTTGACCCGGAGAAGAGGAGGGTGGAAGTCAACCTGAACTACTGCCAAGCTTTCTCCCAAACTCTGGCACCCCCACGGGGAGTCGAACCCCGGTTACCGAGCTGAGAACCCGGCGTCCTAGGCCACTAGACGATGGGGGCACTTTTTAGCAACGTCAGCATTATAGATGAGGGGAGTGGGGAATGTCAACCACCCCATTCCGCTGCTGAGATTTCAGCAGGGGGCTTCGACCATTGCGGGGCTTGTGGCCAGCCTTGGGGGAATCAGGACAATTCTTTGTAGCCACTAATGGGTTGTGTCTACAAGCGATCCGGTCGATGGTCGGCGGAGCGAGCAGGAGACGCCGGAGCGGTACGTTGACGATGGAACCATCCAGGAGGAGACCGGAGGACCATGTTGCGAGTTTGTGTCATTGGCATGGGGACAATCGGCAATCGCCATGCCAACATCTACCAGGAAGACCCTCTCGCCGATGTGGTGGGGGTTTGTGACATTCTCAGCGATCGGGCGGACGCGGCCGCGTCGCGGTTGGGCGTTCCGGCCTTCCATGACGCACAGGAGATGCTGGGCGCGTTGAGACCAGACCTCTGCAGTATCACAACGGGTGGCTACGAGTACGGCAGCGACCACTATGAGCCTACCCTGCAGGCGCTGGACTCTGGCTGTCATGTTCTCGGTGAGAAGCCCATCTGCAACGAGATCAACAAGGCGGAGGAGATGGTGGCAAGGGCGCGGGAGAAGAAAGTCTGCTACGGCATCAACCTGAACCACCGTTTCACTCCAGCCGCGTACCTCGCGAAGAGATGGTTGGACGAAGGTCGGCTGGGGCATCTGTTGTTCGTCAACATGAGCATGTGGATCAACAACCGGGCGGAAAGTTCGCCATACTTCCAGATCAAGGCGCTGCACCCGCACACGGTGGACGTGATGCGTTACTTCTGCGGGGACGTTGAGGCCGTACAGTGCTTCGCTACCAAGGCGCCGGGACGCAGCATCTGGAGCACCGCGCATTTCAGTCTGAAGTTCAGGAACGGAGTCGTTGGCGGGTTGAGTGGTTCCTACGACATTGAGCGCGGCCACCCGATGGAGCGGTGCGAGGTCGGCGGCACCCGAGGACGTTTTGTCATCGACGACATGTGGCGGGAAGCGACGCTCTATCCGGCAGGCAATCTTGAGAAGACGGTGTACACGAATCCGGCCTTTGGAGGGATGCGAGATTTCGAGGACACGTTCCGCAATCGCATCCATAAGTTCCTCGAACAGGTGACTGCGGGAGCCGCGCCGGAGGATATTGACGGTTCCGGCGCCGACGGTCTCGCCGCCCAGAAGGTTCTCGCCGCGGCGATTGAGTCGCTGGAGACTCAGACCGTTGTTGCCGTCCGTTAAAACGGAAACTTCCGTATTCACGGGGGAACGACCGACTTCGGCGCGAGGGCGACTGCTCCCGTCCAGTCGGCAGGTAGGCTTCTCTCCGGGCGCTGTTCAGCTCCGCCTGCACGCAGCCTGATCACACGACCGGTATGGAGTGAAGCTCCGCGAACTCGGAGAGTTCGAGCTGAGACACATTGCTCGACCGGGGAGTACCCTCGCCCTTCCAGGATTTTCATCCCGCGTAGCGCCCACGAGTCGGGATGGGTGATCCCCCTCAAATCAGCAGTGGAACCCGTCCAGAATATCTGATAGCATGATACAGTCTTCCGAATCATCATGCACTCTCTGGAGGTGCTGAGATGCCCGTGAGCGCATTGGTCTTCACGACGGCGACACTGTTACTCCTTATGAACGGAGGGGGCGGTTTTGCAGAGCGTGTCATCCCCGGTTCTCCTCGCGCTCTTACCGACTGGCGGTGGCTGGCGCGCCCGCCGGAGGGGGAACGGAAAATCATCTCCGACGCCTACGGCAAACAGGAACTGACCGCCACCGACGGTGGATTTAGTGTGCTAGAAACCGACGGCCCCGGTGTCCTCGATTATCTCTGGGCAACCGACGCACAGGCGACCATCTCCATCGAGGTCGACGGGAAGCCGTTCTGGAAGGGCACGTTTCAGGAAGCCACGCAGGTGGGGAAGGATGGCAAGTCCGGGTCACTGTTTCCGCCGCCCCTGGTTGCCGTTCCCTCCGGCGGAATGTGCCATCTGGTCGCGCCCATCGGGTTTACGAAGGCGCTGCGCATCACCACGGACAAGAAGACGTTCCCCCGGTTTGTCAGCTACAGAACGTTCCCTGCCGGGACGAAGGTTGACTTGCCCTCCGCAGACCCCAACAGCAGTTACGCAAAAGGCCTGCAGGCCGCAGCGGACGCGTGGAAGGCCGGGGGACATGCGTTCATCCCGAAAGGCTCCGAATCGCCCCGGACACTCTCGCAGGATTTTGTCCTGCAGGCGCGTAGCCGGGCAACGGTTCTCAACCTCTCGGGCAGCGGGGAGATCACGCATCTCGAGTGGCATTTCAACCCGGCGTTACAGGGCACGTTGCGGGAGGTGGTGGCTGAGTTCTTCTACAATGGAGCGCAGGAGCCGTCGCTGCGTCTCCCCATCGTCGACCTCGTGGGCGTTCCGCATCCATGGACTTCCGGCCGGTGGGATGCCTATTACGGAGACATTGCGGGAGGCATTGTCTACCCGTGGTACGTGAACCAGCCGAGGTTCCACTACCCGGAACTGACGCTGCACCTCAACCTGCCGGTCCCGTATGGGAAGGGACTTCGCATCGACCTGCACAACCGCTCCAAAGACATTCGGTTCACGGGTTTCTCCGAGGCGGTTCTGGAACCCTTGTCGGCGTCAGACGCAGCGAAGGCCGGCCGGCTGTGTGGCACGCGAACCATCACACCCGTCGAGCCAGGCACTACTCCGAAACCGATGATTGATGTCCCCGGCGCGGGTCAGTTGGTTGCATTGGGGCTGTTCACCACCGGCAGCGCCTCATACCCGCCAGCGGTGCGGACCTCCATTTTGTCGTTGCAGCTTGATGGGAAGGAGCCTGTTGTCGGTCACGGCTTGCTGCCTCTCTGGCTACAGGGGACGTATGGCGGTCCCGCCGCAACGGCGATCTGGCACCACCCGCGATACGAAGACCAGTATGGCGGCGTCATGCGTCATTTCCTGACCGACCCGATCCCGTTTGCGGACAAAGCGGTCTTTGCCTTCACTCCCGGAGAAGATCCACGCGGCGCGCCGACCTCGGCGACAACAGTCGCGTTGTGGTACCGGTTTGGCAGCGCTGCCTACGCCGCGCCAACGCTGCCGGATAACGCTGAGACTTTGCCCTACTCCACTCTCGGCAGCGGCGGTCCGCCGCAGAAAGGCGCGAGTATGTATTGGTTCTCCGAGGCGGAAGACCTCGCGCCCATGGCAGTCGCCAATGGTGGCAGCGCCCTCGCCATCGAGGACGTGGACCACAACTATCATCCCAGCCAGGGCAAGTATCTGCAGGTGCTGGCCGACCAGCCGGGGAACTTCGTCGACTTTGTGGTTCCCATGCCGCCGACCAGGTATCTGTCAGTGGGCACGGTTTCGTTGTGGGGACCCAACCGCGCCGCGTTTGAGATGGACGTGCTCTCCAAAGATCAAAGCGGCGTGACGCCGGACTTCCTGCAAGGCGACGAGTTTTACCGTGGACGCGTCCTGGGACACGTGCCGATGAAGGCGCCGGTGTTCATGGGCCAGTCGCTGCGGCACCGGCGCGACGGTGGCGCGGAGTTCTCGCCACCGTTTCTGAACCCCGCGCCGGACGGGGAAGGCATCCTGCGGTTCATCTGCCGCTCGAAGGAACCGACCATTAGCTCGTTCATGATGTGCCTCGACCAGGTTCGCATTGACGCGCCGCCACCCCCCGATGCGGGAGTCTGTGAATTCGAGACACTGCCACAACCGCAAACTACGCTCGGCGTGGAAGCCGTTTTGCCTAAACTGGGGCGTCTCGAATGGTCGGGTTGGGGCGCGTGTCAATTGCACTCCCCACAAGGCGGGAAGGCTGCGTTCCATGCTTTTGTCCCGACGGCTGTATCGAAGCCCGGAGCGCTGGTCATCAAGGGGTCCCTCGGGCCGAACCAGGGAAAGTGGCAAGTCCGCGTCAATGGGAGCGACAAGCCATTCGAGCTGACACCGGGGAAAGACGAGAACGCGATTGTGGAATGGAAAATCCCCGTCACCGGTCTGTCGACCCCCGGCCCGATACTTCTCGAATTCACTTGCACCGAGGCGGGCGAAAAGGAACCTCGCATGCCGCAATCGCCGCCGGGGGAATTGGTGTTGGATTGCTGGGGGGTTTGGTAGCTCACACAGGCAGCGACACGATGGAGGCTACCCTCCTTTTCTCCCCTTTCAACCCGTGTTCGTGCCGAACACGGGTTGAAAGGGGAGAAAAGATGTCCTTTCTTGGCGCTC
>MNXM01000336.1 GCA_001872605.1 Armatimonadetes bacterium CG2_30_59_28
CAAACTGTCAAATAGCATAACCCCCACTACCTTTTCGAGAACTATGGGACAGTATTTTTGACCACCTACTTACCTTGCAGGCGTGGACCACCAGCTCCCAGGCAGCTTGAAATCTGGCCTGGGGCGACTGGCTCTGCCAGAACTGTAGATCAAAGGACCTGTCCAGTTCCTCAATACGTCCCCTGCGTTCGATAATGGTGTGTTTCATGGCGTGTGAATTACAGCATAAGATGCCCTCTGCGGGTTGGGGTGAAAAGGAGATTCCGTTGCAGACAGCAGAGTGGAGCCGCGCCTCACTTGAATGGAGAACATCATGGTTAACCGAGCAGACCTGATTGAGAAACAACTTTCTCTGAAAGAAGCAACGCAGGTCGTCTTCGGCGACGGCCGAAGCACCACCCTCACGCCCTCGCGCTGGGTGCCGGCGCTGTGCGAAAGAAGTCGGCGCGTGTCCCTGAACGGTCAGTGGACCGTGACCCGGTGGCCCTTTGATATTGATGAAGGCGCACTGACGTCTTCGGACTATGACGATGCCAACGGGGAGGTTGTCGGGCAGCCGGGGAAGGTCTTCTATTACGACCCCGAAGAGGACCCGGCCACCATTGAGAACTGGGACCGGGTGAACCTGACTCACATTAACGACGACGATGGCGCGGTGATTCGCCGTCAAGTTCCCTTGCCGGAAGCGTGGCAGGGGAAACGGGTCTACCTTCGCTTCGAGGGCATCTACCCCGCGGGACGCGTCTACTGCAACGGCAAGCTGCTGGGCGAGCATCTCAGCGGCCTGACGCCGGTGGAGTGGGATGTGACGGATGTCGTCAAGGCTGGCGCGAAGGCAACGGTGGCAGTGCGGCTGCTCCGCAAGCACAAACATGTGCAGATGGATATGCCGCGCCACGCGGTGGAATTCGCTGGTCTGTCGCAGGGCGCGTTCTTTCACGCCACGGAGCAGACGCAAATGGCTGACTACCACCTTATCACGGAGCTCGATGAGTCGCTCCGCGAAGGTTCCGTCTCCGGCGAAGTCACGCTCAGAAACCACGCCGCTCAACCCGCAGAGGGAACGCTGGAGTTCTGTCTCCTCGATGAGAACAGCCAGGTCGTCACCACGGGCGCGGTGGATTGCGCGCTCGAACCAAAGTCCGAACAGATTCTCCCCATCGCGATGCAGGCGACCGGAGTGAGGCTCTGGAACGACGAGTACCCGAACCTGTACCGGGTTTATCTCAGGCTGATGGTCGAGGGAATGGAGAGGCAGAAGTTCTGCTACCGCACCGGTTTCCGTCGCTTCGAGTTGCAGGGACAGCGCGCCACGCTGAACGGCAACGCGGTCAAGTTCCGCGGCGTGAACCACCTGACCTTCCACCCCCAGTTCGGCATGTACACGCCGGAGCCGTGGTTGCGGCAGTGCCTGACATTGATGAAGCGCGCCAATGTCAACGCCATTCGCACCCACTTCCTGGGACCGAAGTGCCTCGCCCATCTCTGCGATGAGCTGGGACTCTACCTGCTGCAGGAGTTGCCGATCGATTGGGGGCATCCGTACGTTCACGATCCCGAATGTCTCGGACCGGCGATGCTGCGTATCGAGGGCGGCATCCGACGCGACCGTCACAGCCCGAGCGTGGTCGTCTGGAGCATCGGCAACGAAAACCTCCCGCGCAACATGGAGGAGCATGACGACTTCTTCAACCACCTGCACCTCTTTGACGAGTTGGCGAAGACACTCGACCCGACGCGCCCGACGATGTTCCCACCGCCCGGTCCGGCGAACAAGATCAAAGGCATCTTCGAGACGCGGGTTGGCGACATCGCCGATATTCACTACTCCTTTAAGCTGATTCGCGAATTCAACGAAACGAACATCCTTGTCAACCCAAAGACCTGGGAAGCACAGATGGAAACCTGCACGCGGAAAGAGGCCATCGCGCGCGGTTGGAGCGGGGTTTGGTTCAGCTCGGAGTACGGCATCGGGAACATGATCCCCGACCTCCTGAATGCCCCCTATGCCTCCATTATCGCCGACAAGCTGGAAGATGCGCTGTCCGGGAAGAACACGCAGCAGGTGTTCATCGATCGGCTGCGGGAGGAGTGGGGTTACATGCGCGACGATTCCACCTGCCTCGGCGGCGCGTATTTCCCGTGGATGTGCTCCGGCGCAGGCAACCCCTGGGGTTGGGTGCGCTGGGGTGAGGACGCCGACTGGGGTGTGGTAACCGGCGAGCTACTGCCCAAGCCCGCCTTCTGGGGTTTGCGTGTGCTCTTCAGTCCGGTGCAGTTCCCGGATCGTCTGCCGTGGAAGAAAGGGCAAACCGAGATTGAGTTCCCGGTCACCAATCACTACAACAGCATCGACCTGTCGCAGTGCACGTTGCGCACGATGATGGCCGGCGGCCCGCCCTACATGGGCATGATGCGGAACTGGAAGGATATTCCCATTTCATGTCCGCCGGGGGGAACCACCACCATTCGCATCCCGATCTGGAACAACAGCAGTCTGGAGACGCTGCAGAAAGGCTCGGCCATCGCCTGCCGCTGCATCCTTCTCGATCCGACCGGTTTCCGACCGATCACCGCGGATATTCTCGTGGTTCCAGAGAAGTCGGCAGAAACCGACGTTTCCATGCCGATGGGTCCTGACGCGGAGTTGTGAGGTCTGTTCCCTCCAGAGGTTCTGAGCGCAGATTAATGTGTATCCGTTAATGCCGGGAATGCGCTCACGCACATGTGCACTTCGTAGGGGCGATGTGTGGGTTCTCAACACGAATGGATATGACGTCCCCGCCGAAGACTCTGTAGAACGGAAACCGGCGAACTGACCCCGGCGGGCCTGAATAATGCACCACCGGGAGCGCTGCCATGACAAATGCGAGAATTCTCATCGTCGAAAAACCGGCCACCGCCGCGCAGGATCTGGAGTCCACGTTGCGGGAGTTGGGCTACGAAGTGTGTGGCATTGCCTCTTCCGGCGAAGACGCGATTCGGCAGGCGGGCGACGGCGGTCCCGATCTCGTGCTGATGGACGTTGTGCTCCAGGGCAAGATGCCGGGCACTGAAGCTGCAGAAAAAATACGGTCGCAGCACGCCGTGCCGGTTGTGTATGTGACAGCTCGCGTCGATGTCGAGATTCTGGAGAAACCGCAACAGGCGGAACCCTATGGTTTTGTCGTAAAGCCGTACACTCCGCAATCGCTGGGCGCGGCAATTGATGTGACCCTCTACAAGCATCAGATGGATCGCAGGGCCAACCATGCGCTCATGCGTGACGGTCTGCGAGAATTAATCACGCAGCAGGGAGATATGCAGGTGGTCGCGGAGGCGGGGGACGGGCGCACGACTCTCGCGATGGTGGCGGACTTCTCACCGGATGTCGCAATTCTGGACATCGGGATGCCCGACCTGAACGGCATCGATGCCACGACCCAGATTCAGCGCGACCACCCCGACACACGAGTGATCGCTCTCTCCGCTCATTCCGATAAGCGGTTTGTCACCGGAATGCTGCGCGCGGGCGCCTCGGGGTGTCTGCTCAAGGACTCCGCTTTCGATGAACTGGCGCTCGCCATTCGAGCGGTCGCCGCGGGGAAGACCTACCTGAGCGCCTCCATCGCCGGTGTCGTGCTGGATGATTACCGCGACCTGGCACGGAAGACCAACAATCCCCCCCCTGTCCGTCCTCAGCGAACGAGAACGGGAAGTGCTGCAACTCCTCGCGGAAGGCAAAGCGACCCGGGAAATTGCCGCAGCGCTGAGCGTCAGCACAAAGACCGTCGAGACCCACCGCAGGCGCCTCATGGAGAAACTGAACCTCCACACCATCGCCGAACTGACCAAGTTCGCCCTACGCGAAGGACCGACGGAGATCGGCGGATAAGGGAGAATGGGTGCCCCGAATGGTTGTGGGGGGGGGTTACGGGAGCAGGGTGCCGCTGTTCCATGCTTCGCAGAATTTCCGCGCAGCATTGGGAGCGGCTTTCCAGTCGAGGAGAGGGCTTCCTTCAACGGCCCACACGGCGAAGTCGGCGGCGATGCAGGAATAGATGATACCCAGGTCCTGTGCGGTCAAGTCATCGACTTGATGGCATGAAAGGTCCATGGCGCCGGCAACGGAAATCCATTCTGCTGGCTGGCTACGAGAGAACTCGCGAGCGTATTCCAGCACTTCCTTCCGCGCGAGGGACTTCATCTCTTCAAGGTTCATGGCAGTGGTGGGGTCTGGGGCAGCCGTGCGAGGCGACGGATGTGCCCGCCCAGCGCGGACTCTGCGAGTCCGAACACATGGAACAGACGAAGCGAAAACCACCCCGCGGCACCGAGGTGGTTGCTGCAAATCTGCGTCTGCCAGCCGATCCTTATTGGCCGGAGGACAGCGCGTTGACTTTCTTCGCCAGTCGTGACTTCTTCCGGGACGCCGCGTTCTTTGAGATAATACCGCGCTGTGCGCTCTTGTCGAGCACCGATTCCGCGGAACGATCCTCAGCGACGGCTCTATCGCGGTCTCCCTGGTTAACGGCAACGAGCGCCTTCTTGATTTGTGTGCGCATCCGGGACTTGGCGGCCTGGTTGCGCGCATATCTCTTCTCGCTTTGTCGTAGGTCTTTTATGGCTGCAGGTGAATTGGGCACGAACAAACTCCTCTTCATGCTGGGTGAGCTCCAGGCTCACGTTCGGACCAGCGTTTTTTTCGGTGTTAGACACGAGTCGCCGCGGCGTGCTAAAATCACTCCGCTATGTCCATGTCAAGCGTGGGGAATTATATCACGGCGTTTGACCCCACGCAACCCGTTGCCGCGGCCATCTGAATTGTAACGGGTCGGCCCTGTATTTCGCGCCAGGAGTTGTGTAGTGGAGTTGCACGCGTGACCTCCAGCAATCGTGTTGTCGCCAAGGCCGCCAGCGTCACTGTTGCAGCCATCTTCATCAGCCGTGTTCTCGGTCTGGTCAGGGAGATGGTCATCAGCCACATGTTCGGTCAGAACCGTCAGACCGATATCTACGTGGCCGCCTTCAAACTCCCCGATCTTCTTTTCTTTCTCATCGCTGGCGGCGCTCTTAGCAGCTCCTTCATTCCGGTGTTTACTTCCTACCTCTCCACAGGGAAGGAAAAAGACGCCTGGAAAGTCTTCAGCGTCATCGCCACCATCATGGCGGTAGTGATCGGCGCTTTCATTGTGGTGGGTGAGGTCTTCGCCCGACAGATTGTTCCCATCGCCGTCGCTCCGGGTTTCAGCCCGGACGAACTCGATCTGGTCGCGCACCTGACGCGGATCATCCTTCCATCCCAGCTCTTCTTCTTCCTGGGTGGACTGATGATGGGGACGTTGTACGCGCGACAGAAATTCCTTGTTCCCGGCCTGGGACCGTCTGTCTATAACATTGGGATCATTGGTGGCGGGCTTTTCCTCGGGCATGTGCTTGGAATTGAGGGACTCGCTTGGGGCGCATTGGTGGGAGCGTTTGCCGGCAACTTCTTAATGCAGTTGCTGGCCGTACGGAAGGCTGGAGTTGAGTTCCGTCCGAGCTTCGACCATCGTCACGAGGGCGTTCGCAAGGTGTGGAAGTTGATGCTCCCCGTGATATTAGGTCTTTCCCTGCCGCAGGTGGATGTGCTCGTCAACGCGTGGTTTGCCTCGTTCCTGTGGGAGGGCGCCGTGAGCGCGCTGGATCGGGCGAACCGCATGATGCAAATTCCTCTTGGCATTTTTGCTCAAGGGATGGCGATTGCCTTCTTCCCCACGCTCTCCGCGCTCGCTGCAAAGGGAGAAGTGGACGAGTTCCGTCGCACCATCAATCTGGGGATTCGATCTATCCTCTACCTCACGATCCCCTGTTCCGTGCTCCTGATGGTACTGGCCGTTCCCGTCTTCCAGTTCCTGCTTCAGTCCGGCCAGTTTACGGCATACGACACGCGCGCCGCCGCAGGGGCGCTGGTCTTCTACGCGTTGGGCATCTTTGCCTGGTCGGGCCAGGCGATCATTGCTCGCGGGTTCTACGCTCGTCAGGACACTCTGACGGTAGTCGTTACGGGAACGATCATGACACTTCTGTTTATCCCGATGAACTACGTCCTGATGAAGGTGATGGGGTACAGGGGACTCGCGCTGGCGACCACCATCGCGGCCGCTCTCCACATGCTGACCTTGCTGGAAATTCTGCGACGGCAATTGAAGGGAATCCACGGCAACTTGCTGCTCAACTCCGTGGGAAAAGTTGTGGCAAGTTCGGCGCTGATGGGAGGGTTGGTGTGGGCATTGCAGAGCCTGGTCGGTGGTCCGGTAGCGATTCTGAATCTCCCCAGTCGACTTGAGGCTCTGGTCGTGCTCCTGATCGCCGGTGGTTCGGGCATCGTGCTCTACGTCCTGTTGACCCACCTGCTGCGCGTGGATGAGTCGCGATTTGCGCTCGACTTGCTCCGGAGACGGTTCCGAAGGAGAACGGAGTCCTGAGATGGCAACCGCCCACACACGTCCCATTCACCGGAGTCCCGGGTACGCCTCTGGTTGCGGTGATTGAAATGTAACAAGTTCGAACGGGTCTTCGATCCTCGGAGCCGTTGCATCTGAGCGAAGTCTCGGGGAAAGCGCAGATTGTGCGCAAGCAATAGTGTTGCGTTATTGATTGCGAAGTCAGCACACATGCCCGGTTTGGAGGCAAAAAGTGCCTACTGCGTTGTAACCGCACCGTGGAAGCGATTCTTCCTGCCCCTCGTGCGGGGTTTGGTTGTGCGATAAATGATCGATCTTGAGGTTCCAGTACCACTCGGAGGCTGGCACGCGTGCTCAACCCTCACCTTTCCGAATCGTAATCCGGTAGGCTTCTTTGGACTTGGCTTTGGGTATGGCTATCCGCTATCACCCAGGTTGCAACCGTG
>MNXM01000082.1 GCA_001872605.1 Armatimonadetes bacterium CG2_30_59_28
GGCCTCTCTGGGCGACAGGATTCTCGTTCAGCGGACTCACAGAGTCCGAGGCGACTTGTTCGGAGGTCGCCAGGGAGGAATACGCCTGGAGCAGGTTGTCTTTGAGGCCTGAGCCATTGGTGACGGCTTCATAACCTTTCCAAGGCTTCTGACGGAACATCGCAAGGCCACAGAGTCGCTAATCCAGCCCGCAAACCTGGCTTTTTCGGACAGACACTACTTACACCCTGCATTAACTTTGAGGGTGACAAAGCTGGAGCTTTATCCTACGGCAGTGACAAAGCTGGAGCTTTATCCTACGGCAGTGACAAAGCTGGAGCTTTATCCTACGGATTTGAGCGCGAGTGCCCCGTAATTCCGGGATGCACTCCGGAGACTATGCGAATGGGTGCGATCATTTGCATTACTGTTCCTCGATAAGGGCTGCTGGAGGCCGCGCCGGATGGGAATCGGCCCTTATGTTACCACAGATGTACCCTCAGCCCGCGTCCGTTGAGGCGAGTGCTGCGAACATTGTGCCGTTCTTCTGATCATGGTAGACTTCATGGTGAAAGTGGCACTACCATTTATCAGGAGGATTTCATGGTTACCAATTCCCGCAGAGCCGCTGCGATTTCCATGCTCGGACTGGTCGTTTGTGTGCTGCCCGCCGGTGCGGTGAAGCTGCAGTACAAGGTGCAGGAGGGGGACTCCTGGACGAGGGCGATAACTTTCAAGGGAACCGGAACCATCACTGGTCAACTGCTGATGGACCTCGCGACTGAAGTTGAGACCACGGTTTTTGTGACCGTGACGTCGGCGGGGAAAGACGGCACGTTCACATGCACGCTGGATCCGAAGATTGAGAAGGTCAAGGTGACCACCAACGGTGAGCCGGTTGAGGACCTGAAGTTCCCGGCGCCCCAACTGGTGACGCTCACGGTTGCGCCCACCGGCAAGGTGACCAACGTAGAAATTCCACAGGACGGAGCCTCCCAGTCAGGTATTGACCTCTTCAGTTCGCTGGGGATGGCTTTCCCGCAGTTTCCGGAGACGGACCTGAAGCCGGGCGACACATGGGAGGCCACGCCGGCTACGACGCACTCCGTCAAGGTGACCGGTACGCTTGTGTCCGTCAAGGAAGTAGATGGCAAACAGGTGGCCGAAGTGGAATATCTCTACACCGTTGGGAGCGAAGCAATGTCGCCGTTTGTGAGCCAACTGGTGGGTGGCGCTGAAGTTCAGGTGAGCGGTCTCGGCGCTACGGGAACCCTGACGACGCAGGTTGACCTGGCAACGGGCGTGCCCGGAACGGCGAAAGGCTCTGGCTCACTCGACCTCCGCGCGGGGGTCGCTGGAATGGAAGTGCCTGTCTCCATGAAGACGGAGATGGAAGTGAAGGAGGAAAAGAAGGATGAAGGATGAAGGAGGGAACTTCTCCATTCGCTGGACATCCCTCCCGAAACTGGCGGGAGTATCCCAACACCACCGTCCTACCTACTCCCGCTCAAAGGCCTTCAATAGCAGCGGCAGACGTTCCGGGTCGAACAGCTTGAGGCGCAGAGGCTTGGAGTTCCGCAGATACAGGGTCAGTGTGTCCCCACCCATGAATCCGGCCACGTGCTGCCAGCGCTCGGTCTCCTCAAACCGCGCCACGGTTACCGGCGAATCGCCCCAGGAGCGCAGCTCGGCAATCGCCACTTTCTCACCCGGCGAAAGAGGACGCGCCGGCCTGCCGGCCCACCACAGGAGTTTGTTCTCCGCCGCGAGCAAGTACCCTCGGGGAGCGACCGCCTTGCGTCGAGCGCGCGAAAGCACTACTCCTTCTCCTGAACCAGCAGCGGAGAAGGGGGGAGTGTCAGCCTCCCGTTGTGAGTCTTTCTGGGATCGCCATGCGCCGTAGACTCAAAGCGCGCCCCACGGCACCAGAATGCAGACCCCCAGCAGAGCGGTTGGCTGTCGCCCAATGAGCCAGCCAACGAACAGAATCACCGCGCCCATTGCGAAGGGGATGCCGAGTTTCCAGGGGGGCGCCGGGCGGTCGGTGGCGCTATCGAGTTCCTCCGGCTTGTTCATATCAGGTTCGGCGTCATCCACGACGTTAGAATGCTCCTCCGTATGAAGCGGACCCGAACGCAGTCTTTCCGTCGGCGTCAGTGACTTTTAGAGACACCTTCTGTCCGTCCAATGATTGCCCCGGCGCCAGTAGATCAAAGGTGGCCGTTCTCCCCGTTTGTGTCTTTCCCCCACTCGTCCACTCATAGGTGCAAGGCTCTTTCGCATTCTTCATGATGGCGGTGAAGGTGGTGCGGTAGTACTCGACATAGTATTTACGGCCAAAAGGGTCGGTCCCCTTCTCGACCTTCACGAGACTTCCCGGATCGCCGTAGCCGGAATCCTTCCATGTGACCTCGATCTTACCCGGCTCATCCGACAGCTCACTCTCGAAGTAGACCGCCTTGCCTCCATCGGGAATTCCCGCGACGGTGGCGGTGGTCATCCGCACTTGCAGGGAGCTTTTGTCGTATCCGGCAGGCAACTGCACCGTGACGGAAGTCTTTCCCCGCTCTGCTTCGGCGATCGGGTACGGCGCCTTGTTCTTATCGGCGGGGACGCGGGGAATCTTCAGCAACGGCACGGCATCACGAGGCTGAGGAGTTGCCGTAAGGTAAACGAAGTAACGGTTCACGAGAGTCCCCTCGCTGGCCACTGCTGGCGGCTTCCAGGTAACCTCCAGCATGTTGCCCTCCTTCAGCCGGGACTTCACCTCCGTCGGAGGTTCCAGAACGAACAGCATGGCCGGTTTGTATTCGTTGATCCATCCGGAGCCGGTCTGACCCGTATCCACGATGTAAAGGAAGCGGTCTTTGTCGAACGGCATGGCTACCAGCGGGTTCTTGCTGATCCCTTTCGCAATGTTCAAGTCATTGAGCGCGATTGCGTCGATATCGCCTTCAGACTTTCGGAGAAAAATAGCTCTACCCGGGGGGCGGTAGTCAAACCATTCCCCGGGGAAGCGCATCATAAGAGTGGACTTGGGTCGCGCCGCGGCCTGAAGCTGCAGGTACTGAATGGACCACGGCTTGATCTGCTTGTCGCCCCACTCAACATAGCCCTTCCCGGGGAAGCCGACAACAGTGTAAAGATTGCCGGAGAAGACGGGGCGGGAATACTTCAATCCGTACGTCGTTTGAGAGGGCATCCCTTTCAGAACCTGGCTCTGAGCGAAGGAGATAAACCGCTGTCCAAGCGTTTCCTCGGAGCTCGCGCCCAGGGACGAATCGTCCGTATCTGCTGCCCAGAGGAAGGTCTTATGCAACGTGCCGGTCAAACCCGACCAGGTTTCCAGGAGACGCGTGTGGAAGTCCTTGCCCATCCGATAGCGGCAGTCGCGCAAGTACTCCATGAACCATGAAAGCCCGTAGCCGTGATGCCCCAAGTCCACGTCCGAGGCGTACAGGCCGTCGCGGTAGACATCCATCTGGGCGAGATCGTTCCAGATTTTCACACCTCGCTTTCCGGTGTAGGTCTCGATCTTCGCATAGTCATCTCTCGCCTCCAACTCCAGAAGGAGAGCGGAGCCTTCTGTAAAAGGAAGACTCTCCTTGCGCTCCACCAGTTGCCAGCCGTATCCGCTCTGATAGTGATGAAACAACTCGTGCAGCGCGGTGGCATAGACATCGTCGGTATCGTTGTTGGCACCGAAGACCATGTAGCGGCGGCCCAACCAGGGGTTGCGCATGTGTCCGCAGTCGCCGGTAATTTTAGACACGAGGTAAACAGGCAGTGTCAGATAGGGCGGTTGGAACCCGCGGCCGCGGAGGTATTCGGTGGCTGTCCTCAAGGCGTGATCGATTTCGGCCACTTTCGTGGGCATCAGGTACTTGCGGCGGAGCGCGTCAGTCTCCAGCTTCAACTGATCCAGTATTTTCCCATCCTGCGCGGGATTCCCTGTCAGCTTTTCGTGATATCTCTGAACCATCGGCTGCCAGACTTCAAGAAATCCCTTCTCATCCCGCCAGCCGCTCTCATTGCCGGCGACGGTGGTGCTCCAGTAGATCTGGTATCCCGCAGGATCGGGCCCGACGCTCGCCCACCAAAGCCCCTTTCCCTCCAGCCCAAGGAAGGGCATCTCAGTCCCAACGTCTTCCTTCAGACCCTCCCATCCGCGGGTGTACATATACAACCCAATCGCGCTACCGAGGGCCACAATGTATTTCCACCCGACGTACGCCGCTACCGGACACAAGTGACGCGTCTGGAAAACCAGCCGGTTGCCTTTCACCTCACATGCCGGATACGTCCAGCGTTTCCCATCCACCGATATGGCCGGGATAATGAGAGGCACCCTCCCGTCCGCCTTCTTCCACTGCGACAAGTCAATCGACACTTCTACCGGTTGGGAGAACAAATTCGTCTGTTCCCCTACGTCCACGTCCCAGGCGCACAGCAGCTCCAGCGGTTCCGCTTTGCCCTCGCCAATGATCCCCGCCTTGATCTCCGGTACTGGAACTTGTGCCTTGTAGACGGTAACGGTCCGGGACTTGTCAAGCGAACCGCCGGGAATCGCGATGCTCAACCCCGACTTCGTGTCCACAACGCCTCCCTTGCCGGCATCGACCACCGCGCTGGCGACCTTCTCCTGCCGCGTCACCGGGATGGGTTTCAAGGCTGGCGGAAGCAGAACACCAGCAGAACCATCGGGTTTGCTCGGAGGTAGGGCAGGCGGTTTGCTGGGAGGAGTTGGCTTTTCCGTATCGACGGGTTTCGTGGGAGTGCCGCCGCCGAGGAGTTGGTGCAGATTCGTGAGAAATAACAGTACGCGATCCGCTTGTGTGGGTGCGGAAGCAGATGGCCCCCAAGATGCTTTCACACGATCAATGCTTACCATCGAGTCGAGTGACTTATTCCGTTCATAGTAGCGGTTATCACCAGCGTAGAGAAACACCCCTGAATCTACCGGTAACGTCTTCTCGGCGATCATCCGCTGACGATAGGCGGATCGTTCGGCGGCGGTGTCCACTTTGTCGGGGTTGGTGACGACCACTCCCAGAGAAACATGGTAGCTGGACTTGAGTTTCCGAACCGCGTCACCGATGGCTGCCTTCTGCGTTCCCGATAAAGCGCCGGTTTCATCGAGTACCTCGGGGTAGCGGACAACAGATATGTCCGGTGGTTGCGTTTGACCCACCGGCCGCGGCGCGCCCGCGTAGGTCACTGTTACCTTGCCGATCATCGCGGGATGAATGCTGAACTTCTCTCCCCACTGGTCATCTCCCGGGAAATCGCCGATGTAAATGGGTTCTCCGGACAAAGGCGTATCAAGCGCCGTCTGGGCTTCCGTCTTGCCGTTGACGACCAGCGACAGTTTGCCCATCTCACGTCGCAGGACAACTCGCGCGGGCACAGTCGTCTGGATTGCCGACTTGCTGATGAGAATGTGCCAACCGTTTGCTATCCTGACATCGCTCGTCGCCTGCGGATCGTAAATCTGGACCTGCACACGGAAATCACTCAACACCAGAAGCGAAAACGAACCGCGCGGCGCCGCATTGATGCCCACAGTATCGAGGACGACCCCCGGCGAACTGCAGTGCAGCGTGATTTCAAGCTCAACGTCGCCACGCGGGTACCGTTTGGCGAGAAGAACCCCCGCCGACTCCGAGCTTAGTGAAATTGTCTTGTTGATTGCACCAGAGTTTTGCTGACCCGTAGTCGGCGGGGTGCTACTGAGAAAGGCGAACCCCAGCCACGCCCCCAAGACGAGGTTGAACATGGTTGGCATCTGGAAACAGCGGTGTGTCATCGTCGAATACTCCCTGTCGGGTGAAGAGTGCGAGGCATCCGCCCCGGAAAACAACTGCGCCGAGCCCGACCGTCGCAGACCAGGATGGATGACCGTCGGCAGCTACGGGGAGTTATACCATAGGCAGAGGAAGAGAGTCTTACCCCGAAGCGGAAATTTACAGTATCGGTTAGACTCGCCCCGGTCGTTGAGGTGGCATCTGGGGTGGATTGAGCACAAGTTGGCGGGTGCAAATTAGATTTGTGATTGTGCTTGTCTGCTCAGCTCTGAGAACTACTCGGAGAAATCCCACCGAGCCTCCCGGCCAACCGCGATGCTCGACATATCGGCACGCTTCGGTGGATTATCAGGTTTGCGCCACGGCGACATGACGGTCAACCCCCGAATCCTCCCAGACTCATTCCGGGGGATTGTTAGGTTCCGCCTACCCGCTGCCGTCACACACCGAAAATCCCCCCGAACGGTAGCGTGAACCTAACCTTCCCCCGGAGCAAGTCCGGGGGGATTCCTTATTCTTCTGCCGCGGCTGGTAGCGTGCACCCAACCATCCCCTGGAGCTTTATCCTACGGAGTATAGAAGTCTTCAGATATGGATCCCTGTCGCATAGCATACGCGAAACAGGAACGGGTTGCAGTACCCCGCACCAATTTGTTGGATGCATAAAAGTAACCTCCGGTTATATTTGTTGCTGAAATTCCAGCATAACAATGGTGCCACTGGAAGATACCTCGATCATCAGCCATCCAGTCCCTACTGGATGGATATAGAGCGCAGAGAGAAATGCCGGGAAGCCCCTGCTTCCCCAGCCGAGAACGCAACCTCTGCTGACGGCGGAGCAGGGGCTCCCAGGGTCGGTTAGCGATCTCGGCTATCCATCCATTAGGCCCTTTTGGACATTTGAACGACAACATGTTTGCGTTTGTGCAGCGCCTCATGCGGCGATGCCGAGAGCAACGAGCGTGAGACGCATTTGCTTCTGGAGACTTTCGTAATGAGCCTCAAGG
>MNXM01000315.1 GCA_001872605.1 Armatimonadetes bacterium CG2_30_59_28
AGGCAATAACTACTTCTTTCGGTGTTCTATTACTATCAATCTGTTCACCCAACTTACGTCAACGGCCCTTCCCCTGTGATAACGGGGGAAGGTGCGAACCCTTTGGGTTCGAGGATGGGGGTTGTTGCATGAACTCACTCAGGACCGACGAACCGCGAACTCCGTTACACAATCACTGTCGGGTTTCAGGCTACAGGCGCCTATGGTTCCGGCTGGGGTGGATTCTCACAAATCTGACTGACACCCACTCGCCTCACCGGGAGACAAAGCTGGAGCTTTATCCTACGGTAGAAAACGTGGATTCTCTACCTTAACGAGTATAGAATCACCAGACGCCACTCACCCGTCCATCAGAGTTGAATCCCCGCATTCAGACGACGAAGCCTCCCTACGGCTGCCACACGACGGAGAGGACGAGCCCGGAGGTTTCTTCGTCGAAGGAGAAGCGTGTGGCGCCGGGGATGCTTGCCAGCGCGGCGGCCTTCGTCGTGTCTCCCGAGCTGCGCCACTTCTCCCAGCCCAACCGATAGAACAGGTCGCCTTGGTCCGGTATGTACGTGACCCCGAGGCGCCAGGTGGAGGCTTCTCCCCGGATCGTATCATAGTCGCCTCCACCGTGCAGCCGCGGCATCCAGTTCCCGCTCCACTCCGCCGTCCACTGGGGTGCCAGGGGGATGCTGACATTCATGCCCACCGTGACTCCCTCGTAAGTGTCGTGTGAGGTCGGCACGTCCCACACCGTCTGGTGGTACCCCAACTGACCCAGGATCCTCAGTCCCTGCATGGCTCCGTTCTGCGGAGCGGTCTCGTACAGTGGACGCTGCAGCGTGATGTCGAACTCCTCGCGCTCAAAGTCCCGCGCTCCGATGACCACCGGAACGCCGCCCACCGTGGCCTCGGGACGCGGGTCACTCCCGCTCCCCGTGGCGTATGAAAGACGCAGAGAGAAGTCCTCCGGCAAGTTAATGGTTGCCCCCAGCCTCCACATATCCGTCCCCGCCTCGGAATCCGATATCACGTCTCCCACAGGAGGCAGGATGTTCGTCACCTCATGCAGGTTCATTGTGAATGGCGCCCACTCCAGAGTCACCGACTCCAGCAAGCTGCCTCGATGGGTGTCCACCGTGGTTATCGGTTCATTGGATTTCGCTTCCACGCGCTCAGAGGCAACCATATAAATGTCCAGTCCATCCCCGGCATCGGGAACACTGGGGGCAACGAGCAACATACTTGTCAACCCCATCGTGACCGGAACCGGGTTCAGATTCACGGGTCCCCGCACATCGCTGCGATAGACGTCCGCCTTCATTACGGTGGCGATCGGTTCCGTGACCGTCGCCTCCACTGGCCGGGAAGTGACGTCCAAACAATTTCCGGAGGACGCAACGCGGAGACTGGCCAGTGGATCGTTTCCGGTTTCCTCCCCCGCGTCGGCGATGGCTTGAGCCGGATCCCCCACAACAGTGCCACCCTGACGAGGGATACTCCTCAATCTTCGAATGCGGGACTCGAGTCCCTCGCTGCGCGCTCCGAACGCATCAATCTCGCAGCGGAATTCCCTGCGCAACGACGCCAGCAATGCCTGCACGCGCGCCTCCGTCCCCGGCCGACAGCGCCCCGTGTCTCCCTGCTCCAGACCTTCCACCGCTCTGACAACAAGCTCCGCAACAGCGGGCCGCGTCAGGGACTGTTGATCGCCACCGGGTTGCCTTTCCACAACCCCCGCCTCCGACAACTCATGGATGGCGTGATAGGCCCGGTGATGCCGCGGCACCTCCTGCGGCGAAACCTCCCTCAGAGGCGCACACCAACCCGAACCCGCCAGCGCGGTAACCGCCCAGGAGACGACCAGTACCAATTCCCTGTGAAGACATGCTTTCATCTGCTATTCTCCTTTCACACTCATCACTCTTTTACGGATCGGGACAATATGTCACTTGCCACTTGCCACTTACCACTTGCCACTGCTCAGAAAGTCACGAGTTTCTGGCATCTCGAATGCCGCCCCCGGCATGGGGGTTCTTGTCACTTGCCACTTGTCACTTGCCACTTACCCCATCACCCAATTACCCAATTATCCAATTACCCTCATCCCCTCACCACCAGCTTCACCGTCTGGCTATTGTTCGTGATGTTCGTTTCGCCGGGCACGGTCGAGACTTCCCCGGTGAGCAGGTACTCGCCCGGTCGCACGGTGCGCGGGATGGTCAGCCGCACGTTTCCTGACTTCTGCTGTCCCGCAGTCAGGGTTCCGATATTCACCGGCCCCATTAGCGTCTGTTCGCCGGAAGTGATGCGGAACCGGACATTCGTCTCCGTCACCGTTCCCGCATTCTTCACCGTGACCTTGAACGTCACCTTGGCGCCTCGCTGCACCGGATTCGGCGCAATACTGAACTGTGTTAGCGCCATGTCGTGAACCACTGGCGGCGTGATCGTGAAGCCGTTCGCCAGCCGCCCCACCTGTTCATCCGGATTGGTCACAACAACATCCCACACCCCAGGTGTCTGACCGGTCAGGTCGAACGTGCCGGTGATCTGGTTGCTGGTGACGTTGAGGTTCGTTCCGGGGATGTCGCCCTGTCCGCTCTTCGTCAGTTTTGCGGTCGCTCCCACCTGGGAATTGGTCCCGGTAATCGTCACATTCACCGGACCGGTGTTCTCTCCCGTGTCAGGAGTAATCCGCGTGACTGTCGGAGCAGGGGTCTGGTCATTGGTGATGATGAACCCGCCGGGCAAGGTCGCTGTCTGTCCATCGGGGTTGGTCACCACCACGTCCCACGGTCCCACGGCTCTCCCTGTGATGTTGCAGGTGTAGAGAATGATGTTCAGCGCCTTGTTGGCCTCGATGCGGGTGGAGGTGATGTCCTCTTCTCCGCACCGGGTCAGCTTCACCGTCGCTTCAGGCGAGATGCCGGTGCCGTACGGGGTGCTGATGGTCGCTGTCGTGGCGTTGTTGCCGGTATTCGGGTTGACGCCGGTCAGGGCCGGTCGTGGAGCCGAGCTGGCCGTTGTGACGGCTTGCAGGCTGTCCCGCACGGTGGCGTCTTCTGTGCTGCGGTACACCCGCAGGGTCGTGCTCTTCACGGCGCCATCGTTTACGCCAGTTCCCGGGGTCATTTGTATCGTTAGGGTCTGACTGCCGCCGGGCGCCAGGGATGATGTCGTCCACCCCGTGCCCAGAATCTGGGTGGTGACATCCGTCGTGTTGCTCGGTTTGTAGGCAACCCTCCAACCGGTGCCGGCGCTTTCGGTCGCCTTCACCACAAAGGAGCGGGTGGAATTCCCCTGGTTCACGATCTTCGCAATAAACTCCGCCGCCGCTCCCTTCTGCATCACCTGCTGCCTCACCTGCGCATCGGCAGGGGTCGTCTGGTACACGTTCTCCAGCGCATACCGGCAATCCTGCTCGGAAGACAGCTTGATCAAACCATCCACCTTCACCTGATATACCGTCAACTCGAAGGTGTCGCTGGCGGTCAGATAACCATCGCTCACGGTTACGGTGATCGTCGCCGACCCGCTCTGACCGGCTGCCGGGGTTACCGTAACGGTGCGATTCGCTCCACTCCCCCCAAACGCGATGTTGGCGTCGGGAACCAGCGTCTGGTTGGATGAATGCCCGCTCAACTTCAGGTCTTCGGGGGCAGATTCGTTATCCCCAACAACGAAGGGAATGGCGCCGGTGGAAGTATCCTGTTCGGTCTCCTGACTCGCGATGTCGGAAATCGTCGGAGGACTGTCGTCATCCGTGTTGGTGACGGATACATCGCTGGCGTCCAGGTTGTTGTAGTTTTCGTCCGCGCTGATCGCCGCTGCGGTGATGATCGTGTAGGCAATGTCGCCGTCGTCCAGTTTGTCATCCACGCCGGTGACGGTCACCTTCTGCGCCGTGTCCCAGTTGGCCGGGGTGAAGGTGAGGCTGATCGGCAACACGGTGCCTTCGGTCGTGTCGTTGCTGGACAGGCCAATCGTCACGTCCGCGGTGGGCTGGCTGTTCAACACCACGGTGAACTCGGCAATGCCGCCGGCTTCGGTGGTGGTCAGGTCTTTCGTCGGGTCAACGGTGACCCCTGCTGTGTCGTCATCCTTGTTGGTGACAGATACATCATCGGCGTCGAAGTTGTTGTAGTTGGTGTCGGCGCTGCTTGCCTTTGCCGTGACGATGGTATACCGGATGTCCCCATCGTCGAGGTTGTCATCCACGCCGGTGATCGTTACCTTCTGCGCCTTGTCCCAGTTCACCGGGGTGAAGGTGAGGCTCTCCGGCGAAACTGTGCCTTCAGATGTGTCGCTGCTGGAGAGGTTGATCTTCACCTCTGCCGTCGGCTGGCTGTTCAACACCACGGTGAACTCGGCAATGCCGCCGGCTTCGGTGGTGGTCAGGGTCTTTCGTCGGGTCAACGGTGATGCCGGCGGGGGCAGTCCCCTTCCCCTTGATATCGAAGGTGTACGGGTTCTCGTTGCCGTCATTGTTGGCAATGCTGACCGTCGCGGTGCGGTCGCCTGTCGCGCTGGGATTGAAGGTGATAACGAAGGTCGTTTCGCCACTCGCCGCTACCGGTGAATTCGGCTGTGCCTTAACGCTGAAGTTGTCCTTGTTCGTCCCGCCGATACTCACTTTCGGATCGCCGCTCAGTGTCAGGTCGGCGTCTCCGGTGTTCTTGATGGTGAAGGTGCGATCCACCGTGCCGGTTGCCACGTTTGCCGATCCGAAGTCGGTGTCGTCATCGGCAGAAGGCGTCGTGTCGCCGTTCACAATCGACACGCTCTTCCCCTGCACGCCTATCTCGGGCGCGCCAGCGCCTTGAACCTCGAACGCGCCGATGTCCACGGTGGTGTTGAAGATTCGCACAAATCCTGCGCCGCGCTGGTCGGTGGTCAGACCGGCGGCGTTGTCATTGCTGCCGGTGTCAATCGCCGGGCTGCCGGTCAGCAGGGCCATGGTCTTGGTGGGACCGCCGTTGGCTTTCAGCGTGTCCAACTTGGGATTGATCGGGCTACCGCTGTCTCCGACCTGGTCGCCATTGCTCCCATTGGTGAAGCCGGTCGCGCTGTCTTTGTCTCCGATCAGGTTGTAGCCGCCGCTGGTGAAGGTGCCAGAGACGTCGGGATCCGAGGTCGTCGCCGTGTTGCCGGCGATGAGGGTGTTCTTCACTGTTGTCGTGCCGGTGGATTTGAACATCCCACCGCCCTTATCGCTCGCGGAGTTGCCGCTGATCGTGCTGTTGATCACCGTCATGACTCCACCGTGGAGGTAAATCCCGCCGCCAGAGTCAAAACCGGAGGTCGAATTGCCGCTGATGGTGCGGTTGGTCACCGTGAAGGTGGAGCCCCACACGATGTAAATCCCGCCACCCAGCTCCGCCGTGTTGCCGGTGAAGGTGCAGTTCCTCACCACGGGGTTTCCTTGGGCATTGTAAAGCCCCCCGCCGTAGGGGATCTGGGCGCCCACCGCGCGTTCCCGCCTGTGATGGTGAAGCCGTCCAGGATGGCGGTGTTATTGACAATGGAGTTGGCGCTGACGACGTAATAGGTGTTGTCAGAATTGCCCTCGTCGCCGATTTCGCCGCTCAGAGTTGTGGTGTACTTGCCCGGAGCGCGGGCGGAGTTGGGACCTCCAGTGGGGTAACCGCCGTAAACCGCCACGCCGTTCACAAGTTGGAAGGTCTGCGCCCGGTCGGTTCCGGTGGTGGGCTTGTAGGTCCCTTGCGCCACGTAGATGGTGCACGTGCCGGTCGCGCCCTCCAGCACCGGCGCGAGATCGAGCCACGCCGTCGCCCAGCTCTTCCCATCATGCGTGTTTCCGGGGGGGGGCAATTCTGGTCAACGTAATTCGCGCCGGTGGCCGTCCCCTTCCCCTGAATGGCAAAGGTGAAAGGATTCTTGCCGGGCACGTTGGTGGTGATGCTGATGGTGGCCGAACGCACGCCGCACGTTACGGGGGCGAAGTGAACGGTGAAGGTCGTGTTGCCGCCTGACGCCACCGGCGAGGTCGGCTGTGTGGTGACGCTGAATTCCGCCGCGTTCGGTCCCGAAATGGCCACCGGCGGAGTGTCGGACAGCGTCAAAACCTCGCTGCCTGGGTTGTAGATGGTGAAGGTGTGGTCCACCGTTGCGCCGGAGGCGACGTCCGCCGGGCCGAAGTCGGTGTCGTTGATATCGCCCGGAGTAGTGCTGCCGTTGGTGATGGACGAGTCTTTGCCCTGCACGTCAATATCATGGAGCGGAGCGGCACCGGTCGTCATCACCGTCGCCTTATTGCCGTTCCCGTAGTCCTTGTAAGCCACGTATGGCTTGTTGCTGCTATCCAACGCAAGGGTAACATCGTCCGCCTGGCTGGCGGAGAAGCCCGACTTGACGACGGTGCCCCAACTCGTGCCGTTGTAATTCATCACCGTCGCCTTCTTGCTTTTTGCATGATCCTGGAAGGCCAGGTATGGCATGTTGTTGCTGTCCAGCGCGAGGCTGGTGTAAGCCGCAGCGCCGAACGAAAAACCCGCCGTGCCGAAACCAACCCTTGATCGATCCTTCGTGGCCTTGCCATAGTAAGACCATTATATCACATTTCGTCTCATCTTGAAAGCATATTGGAATAAGTAGGTCGTCAAAAATACTGTCCCTGCTGAAACGAAGACGGACATACCCGATTGATTCGGTAATCCCCCCGAACTTGTTTCGGGGGATGG
>MNXM01000270.1 GCA_001872605.1 Armatimonadetes bacterium CG2_30_59_28
TGTGCGAACCGTTTCGGTTCGATAACGGGGGAAGGTGCGAACCCTTTGGGTTCGAGGATGGGGGTTGTTGCATGAACTCACTCAGGACCGACGAACCGCTAACTGCGTTACAAAATCACTGTCGGGTTCTAGATTATAGGCGCCTCTGGTTCCGGCTGGGGTGGATAGGGCTGATTCTCACAAATCTTGCGCGCACCCCGAGTTATCGAGTCATCAGGTCGTTCAGTCGCCCCCCTCCCGTGGTTTGTTGTCAGGAGGGCCGCCGCCGGTAGGTGACAACGTGGCGATATTGCAGGAGCCATTTCTTCGCAAAGAGGTATCCGGCGGCGAAGCCGCCGATGTGCGCCCAAACGGCGACGCCACCCGATCCCCGGATGGGTTCGGTAATTCCGCTGAAGACCTCGAAGGCGAACCAGACGCCGAGAAGAATGACAGCCGGGATTTCCGCCGTAGTAATGAAGAAAACAATGGGGATGATTGTGAGGACGCGGCTGTGGGGGAAGAGCACGCAATAGGTCCCCAGCACTCCGGCCACCGCGCCGCTGGCGCCCACGGTGGGCATGTCGGACATGGGGTGGGTGACAACGTGAAGCAGTCCGGCAAAGAGTCCGCAAGCAAGGTAGAAGAGCAGGTACTTGAAGTGGCCCAGCCGGTCTTCGACGTTGTCACCAAAAATCCACAAGAACAGCATGTTCCCCCCGATGTGCAACCACCCTCCGTGGAGGAACATGGAGGTGAAAAGGGGCGACAAGGTGACGAGTGCGCCAAACTCCAGGTAATGACGCAGTGAGAACAGCTCCAGCGGCACAAGCCCGCGAGTGTAGACGAAAGCCAGTTCCGCCTGCTCGTTGAGCGAAGACTGGTACAGGAAGACCAGCACATTGGCGACGATCAGCCCGATGTTGACCACCGGCGCTGAATGGGAACGGATATTGTCTCTGAGAGGCAGCATGGGCAGACCAGGGTCAACTGAATCATTCGCCGTTCATCGCGAACCTCAGAACTTCACCGATTTCCTTGACGAATACGAACTTGAGATTTTCGCTCAACTCAGGCGGAATCTCGTCCACATCCTTCCGGTTCTTCTCCGGCAGGACGATGGTGTGTATGCCAGCCTGTCGGGCTGCCAGCACCTTCTCTTTGATGCCGCCCACCGGCAGCACTCGTCCAGTGAGCGTTATCTCTCCCGTCATCGCCACGTCGTGCCGCGCCGGTTCATTACGCAACAAGGACGCGAGAGCCGTGCAGAGAGTGATTCCCGCGGACGGGCCATCCTTCGGAACGGCCCCTGCCGGGACATGAATGTGGATGTCGTGCTGGTCGAAAGTTTCCGCAGGGATGTTCAGTTCCCGCTGATGGGAACGGAGGTAACTCATAGCGGTCTTTGCGGATTCCTGCATCACTTCCCCAAGCTGCCCGGTGAGGGTCAGTCCGTTCTTGCCCTTCATCTTTGCGGTCTCGATGGCGAGAATCGTCCCACCCACCGGCGTCCATGCAAGCCCGGTGGCGACGCCAATCCTGTCCTCCATGTCAGCCACTTCTGAGAAATACCGCGGGGGGCCCAGGTATTCCGGGAGGTTGTGGGCGTTGATGCTGTTGCGTGCGGTGCGTAAATCCTCGGGCGAGATTTTCCCCTCATCGTCCATCTTCGCGGCGACTTTATGTGCGGTCTTGCGGCACAGTGATCCGATCTCCCGTTCGAGATTACGGACGCCGGCTTCCCGCGTGTACTCCAGCACGATCCGCCGCAACGCGCCCGGGGAAATGTAAATGTGGTCCTCGGCGAGGCCGTGCTCTCCCATCTGCCGGGGGATGAGGTATTGCTGGGCAATGGAGATGCGCTCTTCGGTGGTGTACCCGGCGAGACGCAGCACCTCCATGCGGTCCAGCAGCGCGGGTGGAATGGTGTCCAGCATGTTGGCGGTGGTGATGAACATGACGCGGGACAAGTCGACGGGGATATCCAGGTAGTGGTCCATGAATGTGTGGTTCTGCGCCGGGTCCAGCACTTCGAGCAGCGCGGAGGAGGGATCGCCGCGGAAATCGGACCCCAACTTGTCGACTTCGTCCAGCATGAACAGCGGATTGTTGGACCCCGCATTGCGGATCCCCTGGACAATGCGGCCGGGGAGAGAGCCAATGTAGGTGCGACGGTGACCGCGAATTTCCGACTCGTCCCGTACGCCGCCGAGGGACATTCTGATAAACTTCCTTCCCAACGACCGCGCGATGGATTGACCCAGCGAGGTCTTGCCGACTCCCGGCGGACCCACGAAGCAGAGGATAGGTCCCTTGGTGTCTGCCTTAAGTTTCAGCACGGAGAGGTACTCAAGAATGCGATCCTTCACATCCTGCAAGTCGTAGTGGTCTTCGTCAAGGATTCTGCGCGCCTTCCTGATATCCAGGTTGTCTTCGGTGGAGATCGCCCAGGGGATTGTGACCAGCCAGTCGAGGTAGGTGCGAGCCACGGTGTATTCTGCCGCAGCGGGCGGCATCTTCGACAGCCGATCCAGCTCCCGGTCGGCCGCCTTGCGAGCATCCTCCGGCATCTGGGACTCTTCAACCTTCTGCCGCAGCTCGTGAATCTCAGCCGCTTGAGGATCTTCCTCTCCCAATTCTTTCTGAATCTCGTGAAGCTGCTGACGGAGAATATACTCGCGCTGGGCCTTATCCATCTGGTTGCGGGTTTCGGCCTCGATCTTGCCGGTAAGCTCCAAAATCTCCAACTGGTGATTGGCCAGTTCGGTCAGGCGGCGCAATCGGTTGCCGATCTGAAGCGCGCTGAGAACCTCCTGCTGTTGCTCTGCGTTGAGATCAATGGTGGAGGCAACAAAATCGGCCAGCTTGCCCGCGTCCTCGAGGTTCATCGCGGTGGCGTAGACTTCATCAGGGATGGCCCCGGAGAGGGCCACGGTCTTCTGGAACAGTCCGAGCAGATGTTTCCCCTGAGCCTGGATCTCAATATCCTCTTCCGTCACGTCGTAGTGAGTCTCCACACCGTGGGCGCTCAGGTGATCCCCGGACGCGTCGAGCGAGGAGGCGGTAATTCGGACAATGCCCTGACACAGAAGACGGACGGTATTGTCCGGAGCGCGCATCATCTTCAATATGATCGCTGCCGTTCCGCAGGGATGCAGTCCCTCCCCGGCGGGATCGTCCTCATCCTTATCCCTCTGGAGGAAGACCCCGATGACATGGTCGCCCGACAGAGCAGCGTTGACGGCGTTGATTGACTTTTCCCTGTTCACGACCAGGGGAACCAGCATGTAGGGGAAAATGACAACATTCCTGACCGGCACAACAGGCAGTAGGTCGGAAATGGTGATGGTTTCAGCGCTGTTTCTTTCCTTCATCTCGCATCCCTCACTGGATATTCACGCGGATTGTCTGCTCCCTGGCGCCCACGGTCTTGGTCAGTGTGACTTCAAGCAACCCGTCTTCATAGATTGCCTTTCCCTGCGCAACGTCCACCTGCGCGTCGATGGAAACCGCCCGCTCAAACGGCCCGTAACTAATCTCAATCCTTCGACAGGAGTGTTCCTGACTCAGTTGCTTGCGGCGGCGGAGTCCCGTAACAATCAGCATTTCGCTGTCGAAGGTGAGCTCGATGCTGTTGCGGTCCACGCCGGGCAGCTCGAAAGTCACCACCACGAATTCCGAGGTCTCACCGATGTCCACACGAGGGCTCCACAGGGCGCGCGTTCGGGATGTCGGCCGCTCCTGGTGATGAAACAGGCTGTCAAATGCCTCGTCGATATCTCCTTGCATATTCCCGAAAAGTGGTCGAAAAACGATCGGTTTATGCTGCATATTCCGATGCTCCCACGAATACGAGTGTCAAGTATCAAGCGATACGCACGGCCGATCTCTGTCAGGACGCAGTCACCGTTGGTTTCGGCGCGCAGACAAAGTACCATCGTTCCGACCGAGGTCCCGGACGCATCGATGTGTAGGCCTCGTAATTCCTGTGACACTGCCACCCTGTCCGGTCAAGCAGGTCCATCACCTGAGAGAGAGAGTAGGCGCGTTCGCGATGTAGCTCCTTGAAACGCAACGGTAGCGCGCCGTCGCTGTGAACCTCGAAGTACATCTCCACTTCCGAGATCCGGGTCTGCGGGCTGAACTGGCTGATCCAGTTGTACCGTAATGCAGAGTTCCGGAACAGGTTGTCCTGTGTGAAAAGTTCCGTCTCCAGAGCATACTCAGAGTTCATGTCGAAGATAAAGAGCCCGCCGGAACGCAGGATTTGGTGGACACCGCGAAAAGCCGCCTCCAGGTCCTCATCCAACAGGAGATAATTCAGGCTGTCAAACAGGCAAACCGCCAGATCAAACTCTGCGGGCAGGGTCAGCGAGCGCAGGTCCTGACACTGGAAGTCGATGCGCAGATTCTCGTTCTCGGCGATCTTCCGCCCGGCCACGTCGATCATGGGACCCGAAATGTCCACGCCGGTGACGCTATAGCCGCGCCGCGCCAACTCGAAGCTCACGTTTCCGGTGCCACAGGCGAGGTCGGCCACCCGTTGAGGCCGCACGCCTTCTATGCCCAGCAGTAACTCCACGTAGTCCACCCACATTCCATAGGGAACGCCCTGCATCAGCTCATCATAGTAGGGCCCCACTGTCGTGAACTGGGCGTGGAACTCGCCGTCGCACTTTAGCCTTCCTCTGTCTCCAGTTCGGGAGAGAAACATCACGCCGCCACCGGCATTACGTAAGGGCCCTCCGGTATGGCGAATACTGAGGCGTCGGCATCCCGTCGGGCCAAGATTTCCACCACTGTGGACTCGATTGAGTCGGTCGGATGGACATGGCAGTGGGAGAGGGTTTCAGAATCCAGTCCGTCGCTGCGGCAAAAGACATCGCACTTGCGCAGAACCTTTACCAGCATTTCCGCCTGCCACTGATCGATCATAAAGAAGTCAGGGTCCAGGACCTTGCGTTCCAACTCCTGCCAGGTCGGCGTCCCGGTCAACAGCTCGACGACTTCCTTGCCACCAATTCCTTCCGACAACGAGGCCGCCATGATGATACATCCTCCCTGCTTCACCGCAGGAAGAGCCCCCACCAACCCCTTCACGGCCTGGTAGAAGGTCGTGTCCAGAGGATACCCGGCACTCGACGTGACAACCACGTCGGCGGGGGTCTCGATGGGGACACGCACCATCCGGTTGACTGCCTCCACCCCCTGCCGGTGTGCTGCCTCCAACTCCCCCGCGAAAATGCCGGTGATGTTGCGCGGTTCATCGAGAGTGACGTTCACGATGAAGTCAACGCCGGCCATCCGCGCGGCTTCGAGGGAGGTTTGATGCACCGGGTTGTCCTTGAGAATTCCGTTGGTTGCGTTTTCATTCTCCAATAGACGAGGGCTGTGGAACACCTTGATGGTCTCCGCCGCGGCGATGCCGGGACAGACCAGTTTGCGCCCGCCGGAGTACCCGGCCATGAGGTGAGGCTCAACCAGTCCGGTCAGGATTCGCAGATCCGCCTTCATGTACTCTTCGTCAACCCACACCGGCACATTGGTAGATGTCGTTCCGAGGAACCGGTGGGAATCAATGTCGCGAGCATCGTGGTTCACGACGCGGTAGTTCGCCACCAATTCCGAACTGAGCACCTCCTCCAGTTCTTCGCCCCAATTGGGGCGGTGCAGTCCGGTGGCGACCAGCAGCGTAATGGCGCTTCGGGATACCCCGGATTCTTCGAGACACTCCACAATGGGCGGAACGATAACGCGATGGGGCACCGGTCGCGTCACATCCGAAACAACGACGACCGCGCTGTGCCTGCCCCGCGCAATCTTCGCCAGCGGAGCGGAGGCAATCGGACTCCGCAATGCCTTGTGCAGCATGCTCGCGGGATCGACGAGGATGGGCACCTCGTTCATCCGCAGCACCTGAGTCCGTTCCGGCAGCTCAACTGTTAGGTTCGTTTTCCCGTATCGCAGCGGCACCCGCATTTACTTCACATCCATGTTCTGAAATCCTGAATGTTTACGTTCGGATTATATCACAGACCTTCTTGAGGCGGGAACCGCGGAGACGCGCAAAGGTGCGCGAGGCATCGCAGTCCTGACGTACGCATGTCCGTTGGTCCTTGCTCTGGGTGCTGTCGTTCCGGGGCGTGGATATTTTGTCGCGTTACGGGACTGAACAGATGGTAACTATTCACCGACTCTCCCTACAGGGCGCTCTGTTTTCACCCGTAACGAGTGTAATTGCGAGTCGGTAAACCCTGCTTTGCTTTCCCAAGGCCAAGGCGCCCACGTCGGGGAGGACGGTTCGCGCGGAGAGTCAGACGGTCCCTCGCGCGGGGGGCGGTGGGAACCAAGCAAACCGTTTTCGGAAACAGACTGCAGACGGTCCCTCGCGCGGGGGGCGGTGTCCCGACGAGTCGGGAAGGATCGAAGGCTTCGCACGGCGACACTGCTGAGACTCCCCTGCCAAGGGAGCCCACGGCGCGAGAGCCCGGGGAACCTTGAGACGAGCGCCCGCATGGAGGAGGGGGCTGCCGTCGCTCGCTACGCTTCGCTCCGGCAGCCCCCTCCAAACTCAGTTCCCATCATCA
>MNXM01000083.1 GCA_001872605.1 Armatimonadetes bacterium CG2_30_59_28
CCCTTCCCCGGGAGCACTCCTCAAGATCCGGAGACAGATTCTTCAACTGGCGACGGTCCCCTCTGGCTGACGTTAAGAACGAGGTCTTAACGGTCAAAGACACCCGCCAACCCCACACCGACACGGCTGTAACCTGGGGAGAGCGGCAGCACGGCTTCTGAAGAATCGAGAGGTACTGTACGCGGGGAATCACCGGCAAGACCGGCTCCCGCGACGCTCCTCCAACCCCTGACTCGTAAACCCAGGGGTCCGGACGGCTGGATCGACACTGCCCGACAGGTAGGCGGTGGATTTAGGTTTTGTTATTCCCTTTACAAACCTCCGCTGCTTGAGTAAACTCAGACGCAATCCCGAAACCTGATCAGGGGGTGGGGTCGCCTTGCGAAAGCATGTTCTCGTACAGACAGTTTTCTATTGCCTTATCACGCTAATGGCTGGCGCGGGTATCGTTTCCGGCCAGGGCACGGCGAACAGGAAGGCGCAGGTTCGCGAGAACGACAGGCTGGACTCGGGGATACTCCTTGACGATTTTGAGTCGAACTCCGTCAAGTGGACATCGAATGACATCAACAAGCAGGATGGACATGGCCAAGTGCTACTGTGCGAGATCTTCGGCGTTCGCCCGGGAGCGCCCGGTGGGAGTAAGGACCACGCCGCTACCGTGACCTTCAAGAGAGCGGCTGACAGTTGGGCAAGTGTTTCCACGCCAGTCGATGGTGTGCGATGGCAGGAGAAGGGCGTCCGACAGATCTCCTTCTATTTCAAGGGAGACGGGTCCGAGAACGACGTCGAAGTGATGCTGCGCGGCGTCGACAGCTCGGGAGAAGAGAAGAAGTTCAGCACGTTCATCTCCCTGAAGGAGACGGACTGGCGACGGGTGGTATTGCCACTAAACCAGTTTACTTCCCACGGCCACTCCGCCGATCAGCATGTCCCGAAACTGTACCTGCTGCAATTCGTGAAGCGGGGATCTTGGACTTCCCTGTTCTTCACAATCGACGACATTACGGCTGAGTGGACGACGGGATCCGCCGGCCCTAGGCAACCGGACACACCGCCCAGCGCATCGTCTTCCGCGGAACAAGTTAGGCTGCAGGTAGGGTATGACGAACCTGCGCTGGGACCTGTACGGGTGTCTCTCGGGGTAAACATCGGGCCCGGGCATAGTATCTTCCTGAAAGACAAAGGGTTCCGAGAAAGCGCCCGCGCTCTGGGGGCCAAACATGTGCGTGTGCTCGCCAGCCAGTCTGTGGGTCTGCAGCGGAGCAAAGAGCAGACGGTCTTCGAGACGACGCGGCTTCTTCAGCTTGTGGACGCGATTCGGTCGATGGGTTCGGAGCCGCTGATCTGTGTCGACCGGAATCCCGGGTGGCAGCTTTCGGAGTCCGAGATGTTGGACTTCTGCGAGCAACTGATCAAGTCTGTCAACGCTCCCGGCCGGAAACCTGCGGCGGGATGGGAGATGCTGAATCGACCCACACTGGGCACTGACGCCATGGTCATCGACGAGGCCGTTGCGCTGTACAACCGATTGCGCGCTCGAGCGCTGCATACAGATGCCACAGTAAGTATCGGTGGTATCGGACTGCCCTCTCCGTGGAAACCTCACCTGGGAACCCAACTCGACCGAGCCGCCAACATGGAGTTCCTGACTTACTACCTCTATGGAACGCACAACAACTCCACGTCGAACGAGGACCTGTTCTCCGCTGCTCGCAAGGGGTTCTCGGTGGACCTGCCATTACAGATCGGCCCACAGGAGGTTCGGGGCGCCATCGCCGGCAGCGTTTTCACGGATCAACTGCCCGTGTATATCACTGAGGTCGCGCCGAACTCGGTGCAGGATTCGGGTGGGAAGTCGCTGGATAAGCGCCTCACGACTTCGTATGCCGCGGCATGGTACGCGCGGCTGATGAGCACCGTGGCGCTCTACGTGGACGCGGTCTTCCCCTACGAGTTGACAGCCCCCTCATGGGGCCTATTGAACGCGGAGGGGCGCGCCTATCCTGCCTACTACAGTCTGTGGATTTTCGGCACATACTTCCCCCGCGGCACGAGTCTGTATCCGTCGCACAGCGATGGCAACGCCGTGTCCGTCCTCGCGGGGAAGACCCGAACAGCCCACAACGTGCTGCTCATCAATCAGGGAGAAAAGACCACGGTCTGCAACATCACCGTGGGTGGACTCAAAGCCCTGAAGAAAGTCCGGATACATTTACTCGAAGACGGCGCTCCCGGTATTCAGTACAACGAGCTGTCTGCAAAACCGGAGCAACGCGTGACCCTTCGACAGCACTCCCTGGCGGTATTGCAGTTCATCGAGTGAGGCGGCGAGCGGGGAAGGAAACGGTGATTCGTGGAAACGTTTCAGACCAGATTGTGCTGAGGCACGCCCGTATTGTGGACGTGCTGCATCACCGCGTCGTGAGGGACGATGTCCTGCTCGAGGGTGGCTGGATTCGACAGATTGGCTCCATCGGGACGGCCCTCGACGCGGTTGAGGTGGAGGCAGGGGGGCGCTTCCTCCTTCCCGGGATGATGGACGGGCACGTCCACATCGAAAGCGCGATGCTGTACCCCGCCGAATTCGCCCGCGCCGCTGCCCTGCACGGGACCACAGCCGTGTTCGCCGATCCCCACGAAATCGCCAATGTCCTCGGCGTGCATGGCATCGAGTACATGCTTCAGGCGACGGAGCGACTGCCACTCGATTTCTGCTTCGGAGCCTCCTCCTGCGTCCCCGCCACCCAGATGGAGACCGCTGGCGGTGAGGTCACCGCGGAGGACGTCCGGCAACTCCTCAAACATCCCCGTGTCTTCGGGCTGGCGGAGGTGATGAACTTCCCGGGAGTCATTGCGGGGAATCCCGAGATACTCCGCAAGATCGCTCTCACGAAAGCGCATGAGAAAGTGGTGGATGGCCACTGTCCCGGACTGCGCGGGGAGGGATTGCGGAAGTACGTGGACGCGGGAGTCGAGTCAGACCATGAGACAACGAGCCTGGATGAAGCGCGGGAAAAACTCGCCCTCGGTATGTGGCTCATGATTCGCGAAGGCTCTGCCGCCAAGAATCTGCAAGATCTCCTGCCGGCAGTAACGGACGAGACCCTTGATCATTGTCTCTTCGTCAGCGACGACCAGACTCCCGCCGATCTCACAAGCGTGGGGCACATGGATCATGTGTTGCGCAAGGCGGTTTCGCTGGGGCTTGACCCGGTTCGCGCCGTGCGCATGGCGACATGGAACACGGCGCAGCGGTTCCGAATGCCTGACATCGGCGTCGTCCGGGAAGGCGCGGTCGCCAACCTGATATTGGTGGAAGACATGGAGTCCTTTCACGTCACTGATGTCTTTCATCGCGGCGCGCCGGTGGTGCGAAACGGCGCTCTGGTCACCGACTTCCCCTGCCACGAAGACCCATCCGTTCTCCACACGGTAACCTTGCCCCCTCTGGATGAGGGCGCATTTCGGATACCCACGACGTCGTCACGCGCGCGAGTCATTGGCCTGACTCCGGCACAACTCCTGACCACTTGTCTCGAAATGGAAGTAAAGATTGAGAACGGAGGAGTTGTGTCCGACACCTCCCGAGACATTCTGAAGTTGGTCGTTGTCGAGCGACACGGGAAGAACGGCAACATCGGTCTGGGGTTGGTGCATGGGCTTGGGTTGAAGCGCGGCGCTCTCGCGCAATCCGTGGCCCATGACAGCCACAACGTCATCGTCGCCGGAACGAACGACGCCGACATGCTGGCCGCGGCGCGGACGGTGGCTGAAATGGGAGGTGGCTGCGTTGTTGTCGACGATCAAATACCCATTGCCAGGCTCCCTCTTGGCATCGCCGGATTGATGTCCACCGCCCCCATCTCCCAGGTACTCACCGACTATGGATCTCTGCACGCCGCCGCCAGAGACCTCGGCGCCGTTCCCGAACATCCCTTTGCCTCTCTCTCCTTCCTCGCTCTTCCCGTTATCCCCGAACTCAAGCTCACCGACATGGGACTGGTGCAATTCGACTCGGCGAAGCAAGCCTTTACGTTCGTGCCGGTATGCCTGTAAACCACCATCGGTTATTAGCCATCTGCTGCTATCCGCTACCAGCGTATTGATGGGCTCGAAGCGACATGTTTCAGATGCTGCGATCACCCGCAGAAGCCCGACGGGGCGGGACGCCCCGTCCTGCCCCGTGTGGCGTCTTCTCCCAACTGAAAGGGGATATGAAGAACGGGTGCATCCCGGAATTACGGAGATTGCCGTAGAATAAAGATCCAGCTTTGTCAGATGCACATTGGAATCGCGGGAAAGAGGTCTGCCACTGACAAAGCTGGAGCTTTATCCTACGGCGACAAAGTCGATGTATCCGCTTTTCCGTAATTCCGGGATGCACCCCCCAGCACTGCGTCCGCAGCCACTTCCAATCTGGTGGGCGTTGATCGAGGGTTGAATATCCGAGCGAAATCCACACGTTCTCCGGCGGCGGCACCGGCGCCTGGGCATGGACCGCAGCCAGGGAAGACAGGAGGAGAATTGGCAGTATGGGTGTGGGGGTGAAGGGGTGTTTGGGTGAATGGGTGTGTGGGTGCGAGTGCGGCGTTCGCCCACCGACCATCAACCATCGACCATTCACCATTGCTTTCATCAGTGCCTCACTTTCTCCCACGCCGCCGCGAAATTGAAGTCCGGGTCATTGGCCGCGTCGTGGCAGGAACGGCAGGTCGCTTCTTCCGGCGTCCGGCGGATGTCCATCCCCTTCTGCCGCGGCATGAGAGTGTGCAGCAAGCCCTCGCCATGACAGGAACCGCACTCAACGCCGTCGAAAATGCGGTGTGAAGTACCAACCTGGCCGGATGGGACGGGGAGTTGTTTGGTTCGACGATACAACTCCGAGTGGCAGGAGAGGCACTGGGGCGAAAGGTTGCCTTTGTCCCGGAGAGACTGCACCGCGCTTGCGTGCCGCGTCGTCTGCCATTGCTCCACCTGTTTGTCGTGGCAGGGAACACACGGATGAGGCCGGGCGGTATTCAGGTTGGTTGTCGTGGTGACCCCGTTAGACGTAGAAGCCTCACGCAGCGCGGCTGGAGCGCTGCGGAAGAAAGGCTCGGCGATATCGAAGACCTCTTCATCCCGCGGCCCGTCGGTGGGAATGGGGTGGAACCGCACGTCCACTCCGTCCCCTCCGCAGGTCAACTCCCCCACCTCGTTGTACCGGTCTGCAACCGGGATGATCTTCGTGTCTCCCACCTGGCTGGACGATCCGCCCGTCTGCGCATCCACCACCACATCAACCCACTGCCCCAATATATCCATCAACCGGTCTCGTTCCGGAGTGTGAAGATACGAAAACAACACCACGCTATCCGCTTCCTTCTTCGCCCTCTGCAACGTCTCTCCAAGCCCCTTCATTTCCGCCTCCGAGCCCGGCGTACTCGCCAGCGCCGTCACCGCCACCTTCCGCCCCTTGACCATGAACACCGCATACGGAACCATCCCACCGCCCTGCCCTCTGCCTTCTGCATTCTGCGCTTCGCCTTCTGCCTTCAGACTCACGCCAGTTAGCTTTCTCGTCCTCAGCGCGCTCAAGAACCCCTCCCCCAGCGCCGCCTCCTGGCTGCCGATCAGCACGTATCTGCACCCCAGCGCCGAGTCGATGTCCAGCAGCAGCTTGGCAGTGGCCATGTCCGCCGACAGATTCCCCGCGTCGACGAACTCCCCTGGCGCTTTCACCTCTGTCATACTGCGTACCATCCACGCCCGCCGCGCCAGACCCGTGGCATACTTGCTGCCGCACGCCCCGCAACTACCTACAAAGCGGTCGCTCAATAGAATGCAGATCACTCCATCCACGGCGCTGCTGGAAAGAACTTGAGATGAAATCTGTGCATTGAAGCTGATCGCGCCCCAGACAATCCAAAGTGCAAAACCCAGCCCTTGCCAACACGTGCTGCTCTTTCTCCCCACGTGCCTGCTCGGCGAGTTGAAATTAGTCATGAAGGAGGAAATAATCATGCGGAAACGTAGCCATATTCATGGACTCTTGATAGGTATGTCAACTATCCTTTGGCGCACGCTTTCGAATATGTCCGGGCCGAACATTTCCGATGGTTTCCATTCAGTAATCAAGAGGCAGAACACCGGAATCTCAAGAATAACGTTTGCCCTTGATAGCTTCAACTTCTGCAAAGCCGTTTGGACTTCCTCGTCCGTTGCTCGTATCGCCCCATCTTGTAGCGCGTCCATATCAATGCCGCCGTCCCATCCACCACGCCACATGTCTCTTATTGAGGTGCTTTGACCTGTTGCCACCCTTTCCTTTTGCATTCGAGCCATTTCATCACGTGTTTCGCGAGCAACGAGGGTTTTCGCAACGATAAAGAGCTCGACCTGCTTATCCAGTTCAGCAAGATTGTATGTAGTCTCTCCGTCGAATAGCTTTGCATCAAAAGGAATCCCGCGATCTCGGAGGTTCGGCCCGCGGGCGATTCGCATCCGATTGCTCGCGGCAAGTTCTTGAAGTGTCGTGGGACGCACTCCCTCATACTCCTGCCGCGAGCCAACTGTGGAGGTGGGTTCAGGGACTATCAAATCAACATCTCCAACGCTCCGAATGGAGGCAGGATATGCGGCAACGGCTAGTGCATCCTTTCGGAAATCCTCCGACATAGGACACCGGATCGCTTCAGCGTCCGGTAGCTCACACAACTGACTACTACCGAGCGCCAAGAAAGGACATCTTTTCTCCCCTTTCAACCCGTCCCGAGCGTTCGGGACGGGTTGAAAGGGGAGAAAAGGAGGGTAGCCTCCATCGTGTAGCTGCCTGTGTGA
>MNXM01000321.1 GCA_001872605.1 Armatimonadetes bacterium CG2_30_59_28
TGCAACAACCCCCATCCTCGAACCCTTTGGGTTCGAGGATGGGGGTTGTTACTGTCCCCTTTCACTCGCGCAAGTCTTCCCAACCTCTCATTGATGCCTGGCCGACCCCAGGGCGCTGATTACCACCACGCATCACAAATCTTATTTGCACCCGGCTTCCGTGATCCCGAATTCCTCAAACTCAGAATCCTCGGTCTCCACGAAACCAAGTATGCATTAGTCGGATGAACCTAACATTTGCTGTCGTTTGGCAAATTTTTCGGGCGAGAACGAGAACGATTTGGAATTTGCTGTTCCAGCAGCGATGATATGGGTCATCAATGTCTGCATCACAGCACTGGAGACACCAACGTGATGCCCTGCCTCATCGTCAGCTTCCCGTTGCTCATCAACTCGGACTCTGTGAGTCCGCTGGCCATCACTATGGGCTTGGGGTTGTCCAAGCCGCAGTTTCAGTCCCGATGCATCGGGATCAATCTGGCGGACGCCTTGGAAATGGCTACCTACTTCAGCCGCGCATTTCCCCACAACGCGTGGTCGCTGTTGATGCCATCCCCCGCGTCGGTGGTGTAGAGGCGGAGATACTTGGCGTTACCGAGGGGAATGTTGGCCATCACCGGTTCCTGCCCTCCGCGTAGAATCGGTGAGGTAAAGAGCGTTTGCCACTTGCCATCGGGAGAATCGCTCGTCTGAACCATGAAGACCACGCTGCCATTCCCTCGGGCCGTTTCCTCGATGCCCGCCTCGGCGTGGAGAATTAGCGTTTCCTTGTCCTCCGGCAGCTTGTAGACGACCTCCCCGTGTGCGTCTTCGGGGCTGGGCTCCGGGCAGATCATCACACACTTCGGATAGATACGTCCCGCCACCTGGGCAACTCCGCCCATGTAGTTGCGGTCCAGAATCAGTCCCGCGTGTCCGAATGCCTTCACCGCCTTGAGGTCGCTCAGGTAAATCGCATCGGTCTCCAAAGGAACCTTGTTGATGAAGGAAACAGAGAGAATCGTTGCGCGCCGCGCAACCGACCGGTCTGCAACAGACACCTCCACCGTGTGCCTACGGGGACGCGATTGCTCGGCAGCAAGAGCCATCTCGAGGTCCACCTGCACTTCGAGGCTCTTGCCGCCGTCTCCTGTTCGCGTCGAGACTATGCCCGTGTCGAGCTTCTTTCGATTCAGCGTTACGGAGAATGAAGCCTGATCGAGTAAGCTTTCCCCATCCCGAAATTGAACGGCGAGTTGCTTCGGGGGATCAATCCACCCCAGATCCTTCGCCGCGTCAGCGGTCAGCTCGCGTCCGTCCAACGCAATCTTCGCCACTTCGGGAGATGCTGCATCGTTGAGGTTAAGCCACGCCGGTTTGCCGGTGATTACCCTCACCACGTTGCCCTGCGTCTCCTCCGCGGTAAAGGTCTCCTTTCCCTTGGGACTCTCCTGCCACTTGCCGTCGGCGGTCCCATAGGAGGTGGGCCCCTGGGTCGCAGCACACTTGACTGTTACCATTCCGTTTGCGCGGAGAGCATACTGCTGCCATCCCCGCGCCGGTTCCTTGCGCCAGCAGAAGTCGTTCGCCACTGTGACCTTCTGACCGGGTTGGGTAGCGTAGATGACATACCAATCTCCCACCTGAATCCCTTCGGCAGTCAGGTTGACGTTCTCGACCAGTTCCACCGTGTCCCCGCCATAACCTCCTCCGACGGCGTTGACGTTCTTGATGGTGTAGGTCTTGCCGCGCTCAGGGAACCAGAGCTTCGTGCCGTTGTACCACGGGTTGTTGCCGTGATCCACCATGGGCCGCCATGTGCGGATGACGTTGGGCTTGTCGGCGGGGAACACGCTGACCTCGTGCCAACTGGCGACGAAAGGCGCTGCGTCTTGAACGTCCACGCGCGCGAGGCCTCCCGGCACCGGCGTCACCTTCTCGATGCGGTAACCCTCGTTGCAGGGGTCCCGCAGCGAACTCTCCACTCGCATCAGCAGTTGTCGGTTCTTCAGGTCCTCACCCGCGGGCCATGGTTGGTCCGGTTTAATGATGAGGGCGCTCTCCTGGCGTGTGCCGGTGAGGTCGCCGACGAGGTCAACGATGGTTCCGGTAAAGTCGCCTGGCGTGGAGAACCGGAAATCCTTTGTAACGAGATATGTTCCGCGACAGGCCTCGGCGCTGAGGACCTCCCCTTTGGCGTCGCGTCGCAGCAGTGCATAGCGGGCGTCGGTCTCCGTGCCATCGGGCAGCTTCACCGTCCCCGCACCCGACTGGTAGATGAGGGCGTCGGTGTAACCGGCAACCATCTGCAGTTGCAAAGCCACAATCTGCCGCGGCGCGCCCTGGACCGCGGTCGCCTTCAAGGGAGTGATCGATTTGATCGCCGTCTGCTCACCTTCGCGGTAGCCCTCAAGAGCGTGTACAAAGAGGCTTTCCAGCGGCTTGTCGGCGCTGCCGCCCTTGCGGTACTCGATAAGGAAATCGCGCGCGTCCATGAAGGCAACGTTACCGTCGGCGCGTTGCCCATTAGGCAAGCCTTGACGCAACCAGCCGATCCACGGCCCCTTGCCACTCAACAGCTCAGTTCGTTGGTCGCCTTGGGTCACACCGATGAACCGCAATCGCACCTTGCCCACGTCTTCGGGCACGGGCCGCTGGTAGGGTTTCCCGCCGATGTCCCGGTTACCCCACGCGCCGTAGTCCTGTTTCCAGGTCACATCGTAAGTTGTTCTTGGCGGCTTGACCCTTTGTACGTTCCGCACATGGCTGAAGTTGCGGTAGTGGCTGTTGTCTTCGGGCAGTTTGCCATCGAAAAATATCTCCCCCAAATTTTTCGCCGTTCTGGTTGATGGAGGGAGATTGGCCGCTGCTCGTTCGGCCCAAGCCTGATTGTAGAGAGCGTGCCGCTCTCCTCCGACGATATGGGTGATGTCCAGCGCGTAGGGACGTCCATCGGGACCTTCGACGCCAATCAGCGTCCGGCGGAAGTCGTTGACTTCTTTGCTGACCCGCGACCAGGAATAATGGTCGCGCACGTCCAGCACTTGGAATCCCGAGCCTGCTTCGCCTGCGGGTTCGCCCCCTTTATAGGTGATGACCTCGCCGTACCCGCGGTCGTCGCCCCATCCTTTGCCGGTGGCGACTTCGTCGATGGTGATTCCGTTCTGGCACAACGGACTGTGGGACCAAATCCACGACCAGGCGTCGAATCCCCCGCCCCCTTCTGCGATTTCATAAGGATATCCTATTTCGTGTAGCGCCTTGTGTTCTGGCCGATCCGACTGAAGACGAAGGTTGCACCACCAGGCCGAATATCCACCTTTGCGCATGACTGGAACCCCATCTACCCAGCACTCCATGCTCAGCGCGTCCTGGGCGTTGTGCAGTGTGGCGCGGGTGTAATCCAGGCCCAGCTCCATACGATGACCGGGGCCACCGACACGCAGAATGCCGACACCGTATCCGGCCCAGTTCCGACTGCCGATCTTCTCGTTCTCGCGCACACGCGCAGCATCGCTGATGAAATTGGGGGCGAAGACATGCTCATGCTGATCGCCCCATTCCATCTGCAGACCGCGAACCGTCGCCGACTTCTGCCACTCCGAGCTGGCTGCCAGGTAGAAGGGGTTCTCCTCCACGAACTTCGGTTGATATTGCAGCCAGCCTTTGGGGTCGTTAAGCGCCGGATAGTAGTAACCCCCAGGCATTGCCTGATAGTTGGGCGCGCCCTCGCCATTCATGCCGTCCTGATAGGTGTGATTATACATCGACAGCTCCTGGCACGGCCCGGCGAAGTCGATCAACACTTTGTCCTTCGTCAGCACGCCCAACAGCCACAGGTCGATATAAATCGCTTCCTGGTAGTTGTGCAGCAGTTTCTGCGAGAACACGCTCTGGAACATTAACGACAGCTCACGCAGGAGCTTGGACATGACCTTCCTGTCGAGCGCTTCGGGGTCGCCGTAGCGTTGCTGCGAAACCTGCTTGAAGGCGGGGTGATGTCTGACACGCGCGAAAGGTTCCACCCAGATATGCTCGTCCATCATGTTCAACCAACCCGGGCTGCTGTAGGGCATGCGCTTGCTCCACGGCCCAAGAGAGCTGACCTCAAAGATGGCTGGGCGAGGCACAGCTTCCCATTCGGACCGAGTCAGCAGCTTGCCGTCCTTGCCGTTGCAAAGCTTGTTGTTGGCTGCGAGAGGCAGTCCATAGTAAGTGTCCGAAACCTTGTCCAGCAACACAGCTATCTTGTGGACATAGAACGGATCAGCGGTTTCCTCAAACTTCTTCCCGTATTGCCGCACACGGTCACAACCTACCTCAATCCACCGCTTGTGGTCGAAGATGGTCTTGATGAACAACTCCCATTCGGCGCCTTCCTTGTCCTTGTAGACGGTGCAAGGAACATCAACCCAGGCATCGTCCAGGTGCAGGAACTTGACAGTGGCATTAGGCTTGAGAGCATAGTTGGCAGGCCAGTCTTTCTCCGTCGCGTATAGGTCGGTATTGCAGCAGTTGGTGGTGGCGTGGCCGTATGGGTTCTGAGCGTCGAAGGATAGGCTCATGGATAGCGATCCACAGTAGGGACAGTACTTCACCATGATTTCGTCGGCGCGTTCAACCGCATGATGCTCCGGGCGGTTGTCCGCCGTGCCTCCGCGCGGCCGACCAAAGGGTGAGATGTGAACAGGGAAGTTTGCCGTCAGGTCCGCGTCCGTTGGCGCTGTCGCGGCATACTTCCGATACGCTTCATCCGGCGGCAGCGGTGGGTGATCCTTGTTCCACTTCTCCACCTGCTGTTTCGTCCAGTCGACATACAGGTTCTCCGGGGTGTACTTGGGAGTCCTGCGACCGGGGATGAGCGCCCCCACCTTCGCCCCCCGATCCGGCGCGTCCCAGTAAGACATCTTCTGCGCTCCTTCGTCGGCTCTAAGTTGAGAACATAACAAGGACGATAGCGCCACAAGCCGCACGATCCAACCCATCGTCAACCTCCATTTACGTGAATATGGACTTGCCGTATCGGTAACCGTTCCGTTGAGTGCAAAGCCCCCTCCAGTGTGAAACTGGGGGCGTTCATGTCGACACCTGAACGGTTACCATAAGACCGACCCAGCCAGTGGTGCAGGTCGCTGCCCAACCCCAACGCCCGGGGCCCCAGGCTGACGCGCGCGGCGCCCCGCACCTGCGATACCTGTTCTGCATACCGCGCCTCAAACCGCCGCTGGCACTGCGGGCAATAACCTCACTCACTCACAAACCGAGTCACGACCGCTTCGACCAGGGGAAGGTTCATCTGAAAACGATCCTCCGTCGTACGTTCCTCCAAAAGACCCCCACACCGCGGACAGGCGGGCAAGGGAGTATGGTGGGCCTCGGTAACTTGATCGGGGGAAAGGGACCGGCGATAGCTAAACCTCCCCTGCCCCGCATGGCGTCCCGGACGTTGGGGTGCCAAAGCACGTTTCTCCTTGGACTCGTTGAGTCCACCGCAAACGGGGTCGTTCGTCGCTTGCTCTGCCGCACCTCCTCGCTCAGTCGGTCCAGCCGTTGCTGCCATTCGACCAGGCGCTTCTTGAGTTGGGCGTTCTCCTTCTCCAACTCCCGAATGCGCTCTTTCAGTTATTGCTCGCCGTGAGTGCACATTACTGCATTGAAGTCTACGGATGCTACTTCTACAATTCCTGCTTACGCTATCATAAATCCAACTGCATTGTGACAGAGAAAAATACGCTATGCAAATACCCGGGGGTGTTGTTCACCCGTAACGAGTATAGCTTCACGAACGATGCCAAGCTGAGAATGCGTATCGCCCCCAAAGCACTGAAGCGCTTCAAGAGCAAAGTCGGGACGATGACGCGACGCACCTGTGGGAGAAAGCTGGAACGTGTCATTTCGGACTCTCTGAGTCCGCTCGGACCGGGCACGCACTCGTACGCCCGGTGGTGTGGAAGAAAAAGTCCGTGAGGGCCTACCTATTCCGTTCGGTTTGCGCTACGGCGACATGACGACCAACCCTTCGGACTTTGTGAGTCCGCCGAATCCCCCCGGATTCGCCCCCGTTGCCGCCTGCGTAGGCTGAACCTAACGTTCCGCCAAAGCGAGCTCGGTAGGATTTAGTATTGCCTCAAGACGGGGGGCCTCATCCCGGGCTGCTGCTCAAGATGACCATCCTGAGGGACTACGCTGCGGACTCACAGAGTCCGAATTCATCAAAAATCTGACTTGCGTCCGTCCACCACTTCCACAAAGTCAACGCTCCAGAGCTACTTCTTGACATCTGGAATTCTCTGAGCCCTAACTTTTCGTGGCGGACTCAGAGAGTCCGAAAAGTTCGCCTGATGGAAATCAGAGCGCCGGAGGACCTTCTTTCCGTAGACAGGTTCACCACGGGGGCCAAACTATAAGTAGGTGGTCAAAAATACTGTCCCATAGTTCCCGAAAAGGGAGTGGGGGGTTATGCTATTTGACAGTTTGATTCGGTAATGGCAATCCCCCCGGACTTGTTCCGGGGGAATGTTAGGTTCGCGCTACAACCCGGACG
>MNXM01000177.1 GCA_001872605.1 Armatimonadetes bacterium CG2_30_59_28
GGGTCCCAGCGGGCCGCGGTGGCGGTAGGACACAGCATTCTGGAAGCTGCCTTTTTCATTATCAGAGACAAAGTCCCGTACAAAGAGTTGGGCGCCAACCATTTCGATCAAATCAACAAGAAGCACCTGACCCGCTATCATCTTCGCAAGCTCGAAAGCTTGGGATACAAAGTCGAACTGGAAGAACTCCCCTTGGCGGCCTGATTTTCGTACCCCAAGGGGCTATTTTCGGAGGAGACGCGGACCCGTTTGCCGAACTGATCCGCAAGGCGCATGCCCGTGGGGTGGAGGTCCACGGTTGGTATAATGTCTCCTTGCGGCAGGCGCCCATTTATCCTGAGTTTGCGCCGGAGGGAGCGCCCAAGGATGCGTTTGACCTGCAAGATCCGGCTTTCCGGGATTTCATCGTCAACGAGATTGTCGAGTTCGCCACGCGATATGAGGTGGACGGGATCAACCTCGACTACATCCGCACCGATGGCGTCTCATTCTCCCCCACCGCCCGCGAGCTGTATCGGAAAAAGTATGGGAAGGACATAGATGAACTCAAGGACCAGAACTCCCCCGAGGTGCGCCAGCGGTTTTTGGAATGGCAGGAGGCTGCCGTTTCGGACATCGTGCGGCGGGTGAGCGAGGGTGTTAAGGCAGTTAGACCTAAGGCGGTAATTTCGATCTCGGGTCATCCCAAGCCGAAGCCTGCGTTGGACGTCCAGGGCCGCAATGAATGGCTCTGGGTGGAGCGCGGTTGGGTGGACGTGGTCTACGACATGGACTATGGTCGTGTGCCAAACATCAATGTTCTGGAACGGGTGCGGCTGGTCTCTTCACATCCCGAGCGGTTCGCCAAGGTGCTGGGGAACTATGAGCGCCGCGAAGGGCGCGCGGTTCCTCGCGAACCGGAGTTGGTTGCCCGACAGATGGAATACTTCCTGCGCAAATTTCCCGGCCGGGGCATCGGGTTGTATATCTACAGTATGCTGAGTGAGGAACAGATTCAGGCGCTGCAGGCGGGACCGTTCAAGGAAGCCGCTGTCGCCAGTTGGGAGTGAGAGGATGAAAACTCGACACATCTTTAGTCCTGTTCTGCTGCTCCTTGTTGCCCTTCTGTTTCTTTTCCCTCCTTCCCTTTGCCACGCCGGCGAGGTAAAAATTGAGATCATGGGGATTCCTGCCTCGTCCAGCGTGCTGCCTCCAAACCCGACTGTCGAGGAGACCGGGGCTGCCGCGGAACTCGCCGACTATCTGGAGAAGATCAGCGGCGTCAGATTGGAGCGCAAAGAGTGGGTTCCCTCCCTGCGAGGGCAGAAAGGCCTGATCTTGGTTGGACGGGCGGCTCTTCTGGCCGGGATGGTGACCGAGGCCGAATTGGCGCAACTGGACGAAGATGCCTATCGCATCCGGGTTCGAGACGGAAATGCCTGCGTGGCGGGCGGCAGTTACAAGGGCACGTTGTATGGCGTCTATGCCTGGTTGCAACAGATGGGCGCGCGGTTCTACGCGGACCAGTGTGAGAGGATTCCGAGCGTGAAGCCGCTACGCATCCCGGAGATGGACGTGATGCGAAAGCCGTCCTTCGAGATGCGCCTGATTGGCAGTGGAAGAGTCTATGCGGGGGAACATTCTTTGCAGACCGACGTCGGCGATCCGAAGCAAGTGGATCCCAAGGCGGACGTTGAATGGTGCCATACGTCGGCGTATCTCGTGCCATTTTACCTCTATGGCAAGGAGCACCCGGAATACTTTGCGATGAACGAAAAAGGCCAGCGGGAAGCCACACTGGCGCTGGGAAATCCCGGTTTCTCGGCATACACTCTCCACCTGTGCTTCTCCAATCCGCAGGTGCGAAAAATTGCCACGGAACGATTGTTGGCCTGGATCGAAAAGCAAAAGGATCGTCGCTTTTTTTCGGTCCTGCAGGCGGATGGTTATGGATGGTGTCAGTGCGAAGAGTGCAAGAAACTGGACACGGTACCCGGCAAGGTCACCTCCGACCGGCTGCTGGATTTTGTGAATGAACTGGCGGGGGCCGTTGCCAAAAAGTATCCGGATAAGATCATCCTGACCGGTGCCTACACTTCATTCACGGGGCCGCCGCCCCACCGCCTGAAACCGGCGCCGAACGTGCGGGTGATGTATTGCCCCTACCCGCCGGAGACGCCATGTCAGGGGCATGGGTTGAGGTGCGAGAAGAACAAAGCGGGCTGGGAATGGTACAAAGGCTGGCTGAAATGGTGTCCCAATCAGCTCTACATCTACGATTACCCGGTCTGGAATCTTCAGTTGCTGGAGTTCACCCACGAAGCCATCGCGGAAAAGCTGACGATGTATGCCGCCGATGGCGTGCGTGGGATTTATTTTTGCGGGCGGCCGGTTTTCCTGCGGCCGTTGTTTGATTACGTGGAAGGACATCGCATGTGGGATCCGAAGGCGGACACGGCGGAACTGACGCGCGAGTTCATGGAGGGATATTTTGGCACGGCGGCGGACCCGATGCTGCAGTTTTACCAACTGCTCGCGCGCGCCGCGGCCGCGCCGGAACTCCATCAGGGCGCCGGCGGCGATGTGCGGCATCTGGCGAGCGTGCAGTTGGTGCGGGAGGCATTGGGGTTGTTCAATGAAGCCGAAGCGGCGGCCGCGGACTCGGCGTTGATTCGGAAACGGCTGGGAGTCGAAAAGAGTTTCGTCCTGTATTCGGATCTCGTTCAGCGCAATCCCGTTCGCGGCGAGATGCCCGACGGCGCAACGGTCTTCCAGCAGCGACTGGTGGAATATCTGACCCTGGCCAAGGATAACTCGTCCCCTCCTTTCTTTAACGTCCAGGATGCCGACACCATCCGCGGCTGGTTTTGGCGAACGGCGCGTCTGCGGGTCAAGGAAAAACCGTGGCACACCGACCCCGTGGTGAAACAACTCTTGGCCGATCCCGCTGCGGTTCTGGAGAGGGATGTGGCAGCCAACCGCGCGCTGGAACCCTTGCCCGGGGGTCGAGGCTGGCGAATCCCGCTGGAACTCTTCGAGGGCGGGCGCGGCCCGCAGGAATACAAATGGGATTGTCCGCCGCGGCTGGCGGCATGGATTTACGGCACGCAGACAGGGGAGTCCACCTTGCGGGCAAAGTTCCATCTGAATTCGCTGTCTGCGAGACAAGCCCGTTTGGCGCTGGAGGCGCAGGACGACGATAAACCGGGCACGACGCTCATCCGAATCGTGCTGAACGGAGAAGAGTTGTTTCGCGGCCCCAACGGTTTTGTGGAGAAAGGCTGGTCAGACCGCGTCTTCCCGCTGCCGTCCGGACTGCTCCGGGCCGGCGCCAATGAACTGATGATCCAGAACCTGGAGGAAAGCGCCAACGTGCAAGCCCAGTGGTTCATGCTGGCCGAGGCGCGACTCGAATTTGGGCACACACTTTTCCTTGCGCATTTCGACAAACGCCTCGAGCCTGAAGTGGCTGCCAATCCCGAGCCCATCACCAGGGGGGAGGTCAAGATTCATCCGGAAGGGAAATGGGGAGGCGCGCTGGACGCAAGTTACACGGGGGAATGGCCCTGGAGTCTGTATTACGAGGCGCTGGATCATTATCAACCGCGCAAGGGCACCGTGGAGATGTGGGTCAAACCGAAGTGGGCGCCCGGCGAGGAACGGTATGTTCCGCTGATCAATATTCATGGGCCTTCCACATTTCATAGGAGCGGGTTCTTGTTCTTCAGGTACACGACACACGACCACCTGTCCCTCGTGGTTTACAATGAACAGGGAGGACCCGACAAAGGCCCGGGGGTTACCGCCGTAGGAGGGCGTCCCTTAACCTGGGAGCCGCACACGTGGCATCATGTGGCGATGACGTGGGACGCGGAAATAAGGGTCGTTCAGATTTTTGTGGATGGAGTCCTGAACGCGCGTTTGGCGGGAGAGAAAGTCCTCCTGGGACAAGAAGTGACGGATCGTATCTACGTGGGGTGCATGCATGCCAGTCCGTCAACGGCCGGGGCGCTGATTGACGAGCTGCGAATTTCCGACGAGGTGCTGTGGACGGGAACCCAGGTAGGGCAACCTGTCTTTCATGTTCCGCAACAGCCCTATCACTAATCCCGCGAAGGCGTCGGGAGCGCAAAGGCCGAATGGTGGCAGCAAGTGACGCCTTGCGAGCCGGTATTGTCGGACGCGCAGGGCAACCCCATCGAAACCCTTCCTGCGCACCACAATCATCCGAAAAGACTGCGAGCATTTGCTGGGTTGATGCGGGAACTCGGCAACGGAGGGACATCTGATGGAGCCATAGTTCATCCGGGCGATGTGAAGGAGGTGTGTGGCGTACTTTCCAGCCCATTGGGGAACGCAACGATGAAGGTCGAGCCCTTGTCCACCTCGCTGACTACCTGGACGGTTCCTCCATGGGCTTCGATCAGGTGCTTCACAATCGACAGTCCAAGACCCGTTCCGCCCATTTCACGGGATCTTGCCTTGTCCACGCGGTAGAACCAATGCCCCATCAAAATTTCACCTGCGATTGAAATCCGAAGGTTGTGTCATCGGGCACGGCCTGGAAGGATTTCCGATAGAGGCCGAGGCTAAAGCGCAACTGAGGATTGACATCATAGAGGGCTCCCAGGGCGCCGATGTGAATCGCATCGCCGCCCGTGTCGGTGTCGGGATCGAACGACTCGTATTTGCTCCAGAGTGTAAAGGGCGTGTCGCGCAGCTTGCGCGAGGCCATGGCATACCAACCATCAACGTCTTTGTTATTGTAAGCCTCCGTCGGCCCCAGCTTACCGGTCAACAGAGGCGCGCCGCCGCCTTGAGGGAAGTCCCCATGTCCGGTCGTATACTGGCCATGAAAGTCCCAGTCGCCGCTCATACCGTGCAGCGAGACTCCGAACCTGCGTTTCGGTGTATCGATGGTCGCGCCTCCCGTTGGCGTGAATTCGAATCTCCCCGCCAGTCCTGAAATCAATCCCTGCAAGCGAGGTCTCGTGTAGGCCAGTGTTGCGAACACGTCTTTGCTTTCGCCCTTGTCGTTCTGGTTTTGACCCGTTCCGTTCACCACGCCCAATTTCAATGAGACGGGCGTCTGGAGTTCCTTCGCCAGGTCCACGTCCACCATGACGCCGCGGTCTCGATTTCCCGGGAACAGTCGCTGATTGGCGAGCGACCTCTCCAAAGCCATGAGCTCGGCAGCCGGTTGGAGGATTTCGTAATCGAAGGGGATCTTGAACTGTCCCAGACGGAACAGGGCCGGATCGGCTTTTACCTCCAGATAGGCGTCTTTCGCAGAGACAGCCGTCCCGCCCACGTCGAAGGTCAATCTTGCTCCGGCAGCCTTTCCCAAATCTCCCGTAAACTCCAGTCGCGCGCGCCGCACATTGAACTGGTCCACACGACTTTCGCTCTTCGGACCATTTGTTGTGGTCTGGTCATCAAAAGCTCGCAACTGGACAAAGCCGCCGAAGCGGAACTTCTGCGCGGTCGTCACCGGGTTGGCCTTGGCGGCCGGTTTGGGAGATTCGGGTCCGGGTGAAGGGGCCGCAGGTTGAGCGCCTTGCTTTTGGTTCAAGAGGGCCTTGAGCTCGTCCAATTGCTTCTGCAAATCACCGACCCGCTTACGTATCTCCTCGTCGGACAGATTCGCGGTTGAAGAAGCAGGGGACGCGGAGGGCGCCCCGTTGCCCTCCTTCGCGGAAAACGCTGGACCGACCAGACAGGTGGCGGCCCCCAAGAAGCAGGCGATGACCGCGCCGGACAACCGCGGAAACAGATAGGACACAGCTTGTTTTCTCATGACGTTGACTCCTTCGGAAAATAGGTTGGTAGTAGGGCGATGGATCGCCCGGCGTCTACCGGCAATCGTCCTCGTGATTCACCCGCTCGTTCTTTCATGGCGCCGGATCAGGTGCGCGGCATCGGCTCGAAAATGCACGTCCGCCTCGTTGCCGACTTTCAGAAAACCCTCCAGGAAGAGGGGTCTGTTGACCAGCGCCACGAGGGGAAAACCGCAGTCCACCTTCACTCGGAACTGCCCGCCCAGCGGTGTGATTCCGGCAATGCGTCCGGTTAACCGGTTCCAGGATTCGCCGGGAGACTGTGCAGGCGGGCCCGCGCGGTCGTTTCCCGCAACGCAGGCAAAGTGTATATCCTCGGGACGCAGGCACACCAGCGCCGGTTCTCCCTCAACCCAGGGTATCTCTCCACTCACGACGCTCACCGTATGATCGTTCACCTGCACCTGAAGCATGCCGTCCCGTTGACCGAGGATCGTCGCCGGCACGATCATCTCCATGCCGACGATGTTGGCGACCGCTTCATTGATCGGGGCGGTGAAGACTCTTGAAGGCTCGTCCATCTGCTGCACGCGGCCCTCCGCCAGAACAACGATGCGGTCCCCCAGCATCAACGCCTCGCCCCGATGATGGGTCACGAACACCGTCGTCGTGCGCGCGGAGGAGAGAAGGCCCCTGAGATCGTCCACCAGTTGCGCGCGCGTCGGCGCATCGAGCGCGCTGAAGGGTTCGTCCAGCAGCAGCACCTCAGGCTCCACAGCAAACGCGCGAGCCAGACTCACTCGTTGCGCCTCGCCGCCGGAAAGGGTGCGGGAGGAACATCGTCTCAGGTGTTCGATCCCCAATCGTTCGAGCCACAGGTTTGCGCGATCAAGGATCTCGGCCCTGGACCTCCCTCGAAACCGGAGGCCGAGGGCGACATTGTCATACACGCTCGCGTCGCACAGCAAGGGCTCCTGGAAAACCACCGCCACGCGACGCCGGTAGGCGAGGCCGTCATGTTTGTAATCCAGGGGCTTCCCTCGGAAAAGCAGAGCGCCGCGGTCTACCTTCGGCAACAGAAGCGCGAGCGCATGCAGCAGAGTGGTCTTCCCCGCGCCATTGGGGCCGATGACCGCCAGCGTTTCATGCTCCGACACCGCGAGCTCTGGCACGTCCAGCGCCACCCGCGAACCATAACAGACCTGGAGGTCTTTGAGCTGCAACAGAGGAACACTCATGAGGGGCTTCGCCTCTGCTGCAGGTGGGTGAGCATCCCGTTGACGATGAAGGCGAGCAGCAACAGCAGCATCCCGAGCGCCATCGCAGCCGCAAAGTTCCCCTTGCTCGTTTCCAGCACGGTCGCGGTGGTGAGGACGCGGGTATGACCCCGCACATTCCCGCCAACCATCATGGAGGCTCCCACCTCGGAGATCACGCCTCCATAGCCGGCCATAACGGCCGCGAGCAACGGCAGCCGTGCCTCTCGCCACAAGGTCCACAGCAACTGTGACCGAGAGGCGCCTAATCCCAACAGTTGCAGACGCAGCCGGGGGTTGAGTTGCTCGATGGCGGAAACCGTAAGTCCCGTGATGATCGGACAGGCGATGACGAACTGAGCAATGACAATGGCGGTGGGGGTGTAGATCAGATGCAAGGAACCGAGAGGGCCGCTGCGCCATAGCATCAGGCAGACGAAGAGTCCCACCACGACGGGCGGCAATCCCATTCCGGTGTTCACCAGAGCCATCAAGAACTTGCGCCCCGGGAAAGCAGTGAGCGCCAGCCAGGTCCCCAGGGGTATGCCAAGGATAAGACTGAGCAGCGTGGCAGCGAAGGTCACCTCCAGCGTCAGCCATGTGATGGCCCACACTTCACGATTGTGGAACATCATGACCGCTGCCTGCTGCAACCCTTGCCAGAGTAAGTCCATATCCAAACCTTTCGAGTGACGACCACGTTACCTTGTCGCCCTGTCACCTCTCACGCTTTCCCGCGTCCGGGAAGAAAAGCGGTTGACCAAACTTGTCGGCTCCGAACTTGCCGATGAGCCGTTGAGTGCCTTTCGCGGTCATGAAATCAGCGAAGGCTTTCGCCCCTCGCAGGTTGGTGCCGGGATGTTTTTTCGGGCTTACTACGATCACATGATAGATGTTGAGCAGAGGGGCATCTCTTTCCAGAAGAATGCGGAGGTCGAGATTCTTTCGGAGGGCGAGGTAGGTGGCGCGATCCGTCAGGGTGTAAGCACTCTTCTCCGAGGCGATCTTCAACGTGGCTCCCATGCCCTGGCCGGATTGCTGATACCAGCCACCCTCAGGGCCAACTTTCGCGGCTCTCCATAGTTTCAACTCCATCTTATGGGTCCCCGACTCATCGCCACGAGAGAAGAAGGTGGCTTTCGCCGCGGCGATCCGATGGAAGCCCTCCGCCGCGCTCCTCGCCCCCTTCACCTTCGCCGGGTCCCCTTTCGGTCCGACGATGATGAAATCGTTGTGCATGACGAGTCGCCGATCGCTGCCATGCCCTGCCTTCATGAACTCCACCTCTGCCTCGGGAGCATGCACCAGGAGAACATCCGCGTCGCCCCGCTCTCCCATCTTCAACGCCTGGCCGGTGCCGACCGCGATGACCTTCACCTGGTATCCGCTCTTCTTCTCGAACAGCGGCGCGAGCACATCCAACAGTCCGCTATCCTGCGTGCTGGTGGTGGTCGCCAGGATAACCTCCCGACCCGCGCCCTGACACACCCAGGGGCGGCACGCCACAAACATAATGAATGCGGTCAGCATCCACGCCGAGTTGCGAACATGGCCCGATCTCTTTTGCATTTGCTGGTTCTCCTCCGATCCATGAAGCCCGTTCGTCCAGGAGTGCTCGAACTCGCAGAGTTCGCCACTCCTGGACGAACGGCACGTAGTTACCCGCGAAGACTCTTTTTCATCCCGCGTGGTGCGAAGCCGCGCATTGGTGATTCCTCTGATTTATGAAGATTCGTTCGTTATGTCCACAAATCATAACGAATCCTGCAAAGATGCGCAAGGGGTTCTTACAGGAGTTTCTCTGGAATTGTATCATAAGGATTTGAGTAAGGTGCTGGTGTCGGTAAGAATAGGACTTCACTGAATCCTGGTGGGGTGAAGAGGCGCAGTACAAGGTGCGGCTCAAGTCGAGCGGAGGGTTGGGTTGAGGGAGTCAGGAGTCAGAATTCATCGCAGCAAGAGACGTAGCAATCATGGCAGTAGACGTAGGAGCAGCAATTCGGGAACGTTTGGATTGGCGGTTAGCCGAACGGGACGATGTGTCGGTGGGGAAGGCGGTGGGCAAGGGAGAGGATCCCGACAGGTCGGGAATGGTGCCGGTGGCGCTGCTGGTACGGTGGGCTGCATCGTCGGCTTCATCCTTTGCTACGAAGATTACTGTGATCAGGATGAGTATGCCCGATGGCGCGACGAGTCGCAACTCGCAGCGCTTATGCCGCCCCCGTACCGACTGATTTCTTAAGAAACACAAGTCGGGAAGGGAAACAGGCGTGGCATTTGGAGAAGTCGCCGAAGAAGACAGCGGCAGCGGTGACGGCTCACGTGCTGATGGCCTTTGCGGTTCTGGCGCTGACGACCGCTTATCGGCTGCACGAGCAGGTAGAGGCACTCCAAGACGAGAGGGAAGCCGTGACGGCATTCGAAGAAGGCGTCCGCCAGTGGCGTCGGAGGATGAAGCAGGAGAACCAGGACAAGGTGATTATCTTCGTGGGAGACACGTATGGGATTTTGCACGTGGCGGAGTTGGCGGTCCTCACGGGGTGCGCCTAAAGAAGCTTCCACCCGAGTTAGGCACGAGGGATGACATCTCGCGCCGCTACGGGGTGGAAAGGGGGTGAGCTTATGATACAATCCCAGTACCCCCCACTACCTTTTCGGGAACTATGAGACAGTATTTTTGACCACCTACTTACAGAAGTTGATGAAGCAATACCGGCAGTCACGCACATCGGCGAAGTCCACCGGGGATGCTTCGCAACTCCGCGCGACGATCGTCCGCGCGACGATCCTGCTTTCGGAGTTGCACGCTCACGTCGCCGCGGGCCGGACAGACCAGGCGAGCACCACCGAGAATGACCTCGAGATACTCCTCAGTTTGTCCCCGCCATAGCCACTATCGTTCGCTTCGATATAGGAGCAAATACTACATGGCATGGTTTGATCTTTCACGTCGCCCTTGTGGCGGAAAACGGCGCGTTTCGTTATAGTTGGGTCCACTGAATGAAAACAAAGCTCCCGCAGCATACGCAGAAACCGCGGAAGGAAGCGGCCAACTCAAAGTCAATAACCTGCATCGAAGTTTCTGCGCATTCCGCGTGTTCTGCGGGGAAAAGCCTTTTCTCAGGGAGGGCCCCGTGCAACCCTACACCGCAAGTTGCACCGGACACCAACAGTGGATCGGGACAACGCGGGAAGTGTTGCTGAGCATCCACGGAACGGAGGAGAACATCCTGACAAGGGGAATCTGCTGGCGGTGCGCGCAGACCAGCCGGCCAGGTTCGTGTGTAGTGGTTTCTGCTTCGGTCACGTTCACACCTCCGTTTGCGGTCGTTACTTTTGCTGTGACGAGCCGCGCAGTGGCGACATCGTGGTCGGGTCGATCCGGAGCGGTAAGCACTTCGTCGCCTGCAACGCGGGAGCGATCACTGCGGAGATCAACGCGGAATTCGGCCAGAGTGGCCATGCCCACCCCTACCTGTCACCGGACCTGAAGTGGATCGTGTACAATTCCTGCCGAACCGGCAGACCGGCGATTCACGTGGCGTCGGTGCCCGAGGAACTGATGGCGGAGGTGGAGAGTAAAAGCCGGTGTTCGAAAGAAAGACTGTGACTGTGGCGAGTTGCGGATCAATACCTCGAATGTTACACTATGACCAAACCGTACAGTTCGTCCTGTGACCTCATCCGGGTACGTCCAGAATACCGGGAGAGTATCAGGGGATGGGAGGGCTTTGATGGAGAAGACTATTAGTATCGCTCAGGCCAGGGGCAGTCTCGCCGAGATGGTGAATTGTGTAGCATTCGGCAGAGACTGGTACATTGTCGAACGTCGAGGGAAGCCCGTCGCGGCCCTCGTTGGCGCGGCGGAGTATCGACAAGTGCTGGCGTTGCTTCGCGACCATGGGGTTGCCTCCGAGGTGGAGGGCATCCCCGTGCGCATCAACTTCGATGGAGAACGCTTCTTCGTCACCGAGGACCAGTTCAACCTGTACGGCGTGGGCGAGACGCCAGATGAGGCGCGACGGGACTATTGGCTTGCGGCTACTGACTATTATGAAGACCTGAAGCGGAACCGGGGGAACCTGAGCCATCCCTTGCGTCAACACCTGACATCGCTCCGGCGAATCTTCAAGGCGAGAGGGGAGTGACAGGGAGATGCTCCGAGCTCGCGATGCCGACAGGGCCTTAGTGGGGAAGCTTGGATTCGAGAAGACAGAGAGCCACCATCACGTCTATCGACTGTGGCTGCAAGGCACACTCGTGGCCCGCACCTTTGTCTCTCACGGCGAACGTGGACTCTCGCCCTACCACATCGCGCAGATGGCGCGGCAGATGCATTTGAGTGCTCAGGAGTTCACCGCAGCCGTCCGGTGTCCATTGACACGGCAGCAATACTTGGAACTGCTGCAAGAAAGGATCCCCAATCTGGAAATCGGTGAAGAATGAAAAAAGGCTCCAGACCGAACAAGATCTTCAACACCCCCCTCGCCTTCCACCTCCTCGGGACGGAGGTACGACCGGTTGCCGCGGTCAAAGAACAAGGCCAGCCACTGCCGCGGAAGCTAATTATTCCTCCCGGTGTCTACCGGTTTCAGGGACAGAGCTTCGCGTTGACCCGGGAGGGGATGTACCGCTTCCGTCTTCCACCCGAGGGGAACCAGCAACGTGTTGTGTACCAGAAGGACGTCGTCTCCCTTCTCTCGGCGATTAGTTGGATGACCACACACGGATCGGTGGACAATCCGAGGTCGCACCGCGAACTGCGTCAGTGGGCACAGAAGAGGAAGCTCATTGTGACTTGTGGGAGAGTGGCACAATTCGGGCACGAGCTTTTGCGGTCTCTCGGCGTCCCCTCACGTGTCGTGTCCACCCGCACGCTGGAGAAGCTGAACACCTACGACAACGGTCACGTGCTTCTGGAAGTCTTCCTCGACGGGAAATGGACGTTGGTGGATCTTGACGTGAACAAAATGTTCCAACGACGCGGTCGCCGGTTGTCGTTGCTGGAGTTCGTGGACGCCGTTGCGGCTGACGACTACCAGTTCGAGAACCTGTCCCTGTCGACACCCATCGCTATCGGCGGCTTTACCGAGGAGGGCTACGATTACAGCTTCTGGATGGAGACGGCCCTGCCCGACGCGGCCCACTGGCGGCGCTGGTATCGACGGATCATGATGGTTCCCCAGATCCATGGCAGCGAAGGAGCCTGCGCCGTCGTGGACACACCGGCGAAACACCGGAAGGCGCAACGGCTCTGCCCTGAGGCAGGATTCCAGTTCCTGCCGAGGGTCGAGTTTGAGAAGGAATTCTACGGATCGGATACACGATGAACACCACACACCCTCTCTGCATCATCACCGGGAAGAACGTCGCGAACCCGTTCGCGGGATACATGAAGGAAATCCTGGATACCGAGGGATACCTCTGCCGCGATGAACTCGACCTGAGCGCACGCCCCTTGAGTACGCAGGAGCTATCCGGCTACGACCTCGTCATACTGACCAACGTCCCGCTGGCGGATCACGAGCGCGACATTCTGGCTGACTACGTATGCGGTGGGGGCAACCTCATCGCCTCCCGTCCGCCAAAGGAAACGGCGGAAGTGTTCGGGCTGTCGCCGGCGCAGAGCGTTGTCAGCGCGTACAACGACGGCTATATCACTCTGAATCACGACCACCCCCTCGCCGCGACCATATCCGCCGACTGCCTCCAGTACCACGACGTGGCCGACCTGTACCAGTTGACGCAGGCGGAGGCGCTCGCATGGCTGACCGGGAAGCCGGGGACGAAGACCGCCTTTCCCGCCGTAACCATCAATCACTACGGCGATGGGAATGCCGCGGCGTTTGCCTTCGACCTCGCTGCGAGTACGGTGCTCTTCCACCAGGGGTGTCGCCTGAACGCCAGCGATGGGCCAAACGCCGATGCGAACGGGGATGGCGCCTACAAACCCGACGATCTCTTCTTCAAGTTCCTCGATGAGCGCATGAAGACCATCCCGCAGGCCGACCTGCACGCCGACTTGCTGGTGAGCATCATTCGATACATGGCTGAGCGGAAGAAACCCATCCCCCGCGTCTGGCACTATGCCGACGCGGCGCCTGCGGTTGCGCTGATTGACGGGGACAGCGACGGCATGACCTCCGCGGAGATTGAGAAGGTCATCGGCATCTTCGAACGCGTCGGGGGAAAGTACACCATCTACCTGATGCCGGAGCAATACGAAGCCATCTCCCCGGAACGTTTTCGCAAGATGCGAGAACGCGGCCATGACATCGGCCCCCATCCCTTCGCCGGACGGATGCCTCAGCCGGGAAAGTTTGCGGCGCGGCTCGCCGACGAAGTGCGGTGGCTGGCCGAACGTTACGACTACTCGCCTGTGGCCCAGCGCGGGCACAACGTGATCTGGGTCGGCTGGACGGCGCACGCCCGATTGCTGCTCGAGCAAGGACTTCGGCTCGACACCAATTTCTACGCGGGGCCAGGTTTTCAGCACGGATACGTTAACGGTAGCGGCCTGCCTGTGAAGTTCATGGACGAATACGGGCAGACCATTGACGTTTACGAGCAGGCAAGCATCAGCATTGAGGACGGCTTGTTCACAGAGAAGACGCTGCTGCCGAGCATGACTGTCGAGGAGTGCATCGAGTTATCGATCACTCAGATCGACGAAGCCACCGACCTGTACCACTCGGTCTATCACCCGTGCTTCCATCCAACCTACACCAGCGCGGAAGGGAAGAGCTCCACTCTCTGGCTGGAAGCCGTCGCAGCGCATCTGCAGAAGCGCGGCATTCCTTTTGTCAACGGACGTGAGTGGGTCGAGTTTAATAACGCACGACGCGGCGTGGAATTCACTGCGATGGCTTGGGATGAAGCGGGCGGTCGCTTACAGTTTGGAGTGACCAGCGACAGGGATATCGACGGCCTCACGATTCTCCTGCCAGCGACGTTCCGGGGGAGGCGGTCGAAGATGAGCGATGCGTCAACAAGGAACGTAGTGTTGGAGCAACGGGAGCAGCTTGCGGTTGTCACAGCGCTCCGGGCCGGAGCATCTCGACAATTTCAGGTGACCTACGAGTGAGCAGGCACGACTGGGAAGATTTTCCATGCTGGCGGACTGAAAGGTTACCACGACACAAAGACGAAAAGGGGAATCGACGATGAACAATGCGGAATTCTCCCTCCTGGTGCGGGCGGATTGCGAAGCGACCGGACACGCCATTGCGGACGCGGCGCTTGGCGAGCGCGCCACACGCGGTTTGGCCGAAATCGCTGTCAGGTCGGGATTGAAGACGACCCTCCTGGTCATTCCCACCGACCTGGAGGCGAGTCCGGCTTTGTACCGTGAGATGGAACAGTCCGGCCACGAGGTCGGCCTACACGTCCACCCCGCCGACCAGGGCTATGAGGAGTTCCTCGGCGTGTACGGGCCGGATATGCAGCGCCGGATCATCGATGAGGCAGCGCTGCGATTTGCTCAGATCATGGGACGGCGTCCCCACAGCATTTGTATCGGTTACGGTTCGGCGAACGACTACACCTATCCCGTATTTACTGAACTGGGTTTCACCCACGGGCACATATCGATACCCAGCCGCATCCTGCCCGAGTGTGCCTCGGTCTGGGCGGGCGCGCCTCTCGACGTTCATTACGCCCACCCCTACAACCGCATCCTCACCGGCACGCTCGATTTTGTGGAGATTCCTCAAACTCTCGATCCCGAGTCGCGCATGTGGGGGGGCAAGCACCCGCAGGACTTGCGGGTCGAACTGGTCGACGCGAAGAATCACTGGTACACCACGTCCAAGGCAGTTGAGCGCCAGCTCCGCGACGACGTGCCAGTGAAATTGATTCACATCGTCACTCACAACACCTTCGAGTTCGGGTCCCCGGCGGATTTCCGCCAGCAAACGCTTCTCAAGATGATCGAGCACGCAATCGATATTGTCACTAGCAAGGGCGGAACAGTGCGCGCGGCGACCATGGCGGACGTAGCCATGGCCTTTCGTCAGGCCAAGCCCCTGGGTCAGACGCAGGATGTCAAATTGAGACTGGATACGCGCGGCCGGCAGTGACAATGCGGACTGGAAGGAGAGTACTCGGTGGACGATATACGAATGGGACTGGCGGGACTGGTTCATCGCGGCTGCCATGGGTGGCTGAAGTGTATGAAGGCCGTTCCCGGCTGCAAGGTGGTAGCGCTGTGCGAGCCGATCGGGCCGAGACTTCAAGAGGGACTCGCCGCCACTAACGACCCTGACGTACGAGGCTTTGTCGATTTTGATAAGATGCTGGAGCAGGGCGGGATTGACGCGGCAGCCATCGTGGTGCAGCCGGAGAATCAGCCGGCACTGATCCTCAAGGCTCTTGCGGCCGGCAAGCACGTCATCGGCGAAGTGCCGCTGGCCTATTCGCTCGACGACTGCTGGGATATTGTGCTCGCGGTGGAGAGAACCGGTCTGACCTTCGCGATGGGTGAGCAGGTCAGTCACGCTTCCTTCACCCGGGCCTGGAAGAAGATGGTCGAAGAGGGTGCGCTCGAAAAGGTTCTGTATGCCGAAGGTCAATACTGTCATGGACGAGCTGCCCATCGCTACTGGGAGGATAGCGTAACCGGCAGGCAGTTGACCTGGGAGGAAGCTCGGTCAAACCCCGACGCGGTGCAGAGCCGTTCTTGGCGGGATGCAACACCCTATCTGGTACCCGCCGCACGACCTGGCGCCGATGTTGCGGATACTCGACGACCACGTAGTCGAGGTCACGTGCATGGGTTCCCGATCTCCCAGTTACGCGCATCCTGACTTCCCAATCAGCGATCCGGAAGTGGCGCTCATGAAACTGTCGAAGGACACGGTCTATCGCCAGCTCAACGCCTTCAGTACCCCGACGCCTCAGCCGTGGCATTGGTATCACCTGGTCGGCACCAAAGGCCAGGTCGAGACCGAACGCATCGCCGTCGCCGACGGCCTGTGGTATCTGGCGGACAACTATATGACCACGCGTATGCCGATGCGTTGGGAGTTCTCCCACTATCAGCCTGGCGTTCGCGGCGCCGCTTCCAGCGGACACGGCGGGTTGGATTTCTGCCCCATCTATGATTTCATTCAGTGCGTCCGGAACGGTGAAACGCCGGTGGTCGACGTGTATCGGGCGGCGAATGTCGCAGCCGCGGCGGCCATGGCCGGGCTTTCCGTCGAGAACGGCAGTCAACCTATGAAAGTGCCCGACTTCAAGCCCGGCCCCCACCGGCCGATGGGCGAACAATCGCGAGACTGACGGCAATACAAACGAATCGCTTCAAGGAGAACCTCCGTGCTGGCCTACATCCACGACGAGACACTCAAACGACAAGCACATGCGCAGCAGCGCAACTACTGGGAGGCGTACATCCCCGAGATCTGCGATCAGCTTGGTGTGCGTGGGACGCCCCTCGACCTCAAGCAGCTTGAGAATTCGGAGAACCTCAAGGACCTCAAAATCCTCATCGTCGGTCGCCAGTCCGGCTTGCGCATCACCCAGCGGATCAAGTTGGCCTTGGACGCCTGGGTGCGCGAGGGGGGGTTGCTCATCGGCTTCGGCTGTCACGGACTTGACCACGTCTTCGGTATCGAAACCCGCTTCACCAACCTCCAGACCCCTGATGAATACAGCATCGCCGCCGGCTTCGAGCTTTACCCGCACCCCATCACGGCCGGTGTGCATTCCCTGATGCAGATGGACCAGAAGCTGCTGATTCTCTCCGAGTTCGAGTCCGTCTGCCTGAAGGATGGCGCTGAACTGGCCCGGCTCCATAACAAGGACGGGCGCGACCGCAAGGAACCGGCCATCACCTGGCGGGTACTCGAGAAGGGCTACGCGGCCTACTTCGCGTTCGACGTTGCACAAACCGCCTGGCTGCTTCACCAGGGGCGCCCGATCACCGAATACCCCGAAGGGCAGGGCTACCTCAACACCTGCCACCTGCAGGTGCTGGGTGAGAACTCCCGTCAGGTTCGCTACGCGGACGAAATTGCCCTTGTGCTGCAGAACATGATGGCCTTCCAACAGCAACCGTTCATCTACCCCATTCCCCCCGAAGGCGACACGCTACCTGACGCGCTTCTCTTCTGGGGCGGCGACGAGTATTTCGGCCCCGCGGAGGTTTCGGTCCAGTCTTCCGACTGGATGAAGACCCACGGATTGCCCTACCACATGAACATTGGTATCGAGCGCAACCGCGGCAAGGGCGACGGCCATCCCATGACCCCTGAGGAACTCCAGCATATTCTGAATAACGGCCATGAGGTTTCGCTTTACTACATGCTCTACGACGACGACAACTATACGATGACCGAGGCGGGGATCAAGCGCCAGTTCGACCTCTTCGAGCAGCGATTCGGCTTTAAGCCGGTCTGCACCCTTCACTACAACACGAGTTGGCTTGGCTGGGTGGAACCGGGCCGCTGGATGGCCAAGGCCGGCGGAAAGGCGGACAATTCGTTCGGTTGCGGTGTGCCGCGCCGCCACGACCATCCCTGGCGGAACAGCCCCTGGTTCGGGTTCGGCCAAGGCACCGGCTACCCATTCTTCTTCCGGGAGGACTGGCAGCACGGCAACAGCCACATTGACTTTATCGAGGAGCCGGTCGTGTGCTATGAGATCGGTCACCGCGGCCTCAGCACGCGCGGACGCGATCCTGACCTCGACGCGCGTGTGGCTTACGAGGTGCACACACCGATCGACATGGCCGCTGAACACCATCTGGTCATCAACATGTTCTACCACCCGGCAAGCATCATCCGGCGACCGGCCGCGCGTGAGGCGATTGAGGAGGTCCTGCATTACATTGATTACCGCAAGCTCAACATCCTGCACATGGCCAACAACCAGGTGGCGGAGTGGTGGATGAGCCGGTCGCGCTCAAGCGTTGGCGACGTCGCTCCGCACCCGGGCGGCGTGCGCTTCACCGCAACCTGCGACTATGCCAAGGGCATGGTCGTGAAGCTGCGCCTGTCTGAGCCGACGCCGCCCGCGGCCACTTGCGACGGACAGTCGCTCACCCCGTTCATGCGCCGCGAATTCGGCGGCCACTGGGTGCACCTTATCATCCCGACGGGCAAGCATGAGATCGACGTTACGCATCCCGCTCAGGCTGAAGGAAAGGAAAGAGGAGAATGAGCAGGACAAGCCCCGGAGTGATGTTTCACACAGCTCTTCAGGGGTTGCCCCCCTCCAGACGCGGTCGAACTGGCCGTGTCTGCACCTGCACTGATTCGCCAATGATTCCGCGGAGGATAAGCCAGAGGAAGACACCATGACAATGCACAGCATCGCCTTCAAGAGGACGGTTGGGATGGTCACACTGGCAGGCCTGTTGGGCTCGGGAGCAGCCCGGTTCTCGGGTGATGGCCTGAAGGCCACCAGAAATGCCATCTTCAACGGGGCCTTCGTGGAAGGCGTCATGGGGTATGGCGTCCTGGGGCCCGGCCACAAGGGCGTCGCCCTGTCCACCGACAAGACCCAGCACGCGCAGACGCTGGTCACGGAGTTGATCGTCTCGCACCCGGGCATGGATCGAACTTTTACCGTCTACAGCACGTACCTGCTGCAGCCTCGGCGGGATCGCGCGTACCAGATGCGGATCCGGATGGCCGGCGTAGGGCACGTCGCCATCGGAGCCTTCGAATATGACGCCGAGGGGCACCATCTCGGCAACAACTACTCCGAGCGACAGGCGCTGACCCCCGAGTTCCGGCAGCTCATCTTCACTTACAAGCCCTCCAAAAACACGACGGGCATCCGCCCGGCCATCGTGTTCATGGAGTCCCCTGACGGGACGCGGATGGATGTACGTGCGCGCCTGCGCTGCTTTGAGCTGGCGGTGGCCGCCGACGAGTTCAGCGGAATGTGCAATAGCTGGCCGGATTACGCCAAGGACAACGTCTTCGCATCCTACAAAGGGTTCTCGGCGGCCGAGATAACGGCGCTGCAGGACCTCGAGAAGGCGAACACGGTCCTGCCGCCCTACAAGCCGATCGTCCTTAAAATTCCCGGCGACTTCACCCTCACCACTTCCCGCGTGCAGTTTGGCACGGCGGCGCTGCCGCAGCGCATTTCGGTGCTGGGACAGGAGATTCTGGCCCGGCCGCTGGAGTTGGGCGTAACCTATGGTGACGACACACGCCTGCCTACTGGTGGGGGCAAGGCGAAGGTGCGTTCCGCGGGTCAACGAGCCAACTTGAGCCAGCAGTTCCGCGCCGCGGGCAAGAGCCTCACCGTTAGCGTCGAAGTGCACTATGACGCCTTCCTGATCTATACGCTCGACTTCCCCTCCACGCCGGGAGCCTCCCTGAACGAAGTGGCCCTGACCCTCCCCCTCGCCAGACAGACCGCCCGCTACATCAGCTATGACCGGGCCGTAGCTCCGGGTGCGGTGGAAGGCAAAGGCTGGCTTTTCGGCTATGGTCCCATCCCCCAGCCCGGCGAGAAGGTGGAGACGAAGGTTGTCACCGGTAGCGTACACATGGGGGGCGCGATCTTCAATACCTGGAAACCCGCGGTGCCCGGTGCCGAGGGCGTGATCCACGAGTGGCAGCGTGATGTCCCGAACATGGTGTGGATCGGCGACGAGGTGCGCGGACTCAGTTTGGTGAGTCTGAGCGGGCAAGGGTACCGCGTCCGGGCGGGTGATGCCGCCGTCCGCCTGGTCCGCCGGGGGCAGGAAGTGGCCCTGATCTACCGGTTCATTACGGAGCCGGTGTCCCTGGATAAGGGGCGGCGAATGCAGTTCGCGTTGCAGATCATGCCACCCAAGCCCGTGCGCAAGGACTGGCTGGCCTCCCGGTTCAACACTCCGCTAGTCGGCTATCCGGGGATCCTTGACCAAGCCTTGCCGCTGTTTGAGGAGCGACTGAAGCCCGGCGCGGCCGACGCGGTCGCCCTCGGGGCGGTCCGACCGTACCTGACCGCCTACGATGTCATCCGCGAGGGCGCAACGCCGTCTCCCTGGCAGCCCCGGGCGCACCGGAAGTACCGCGACACCGGCTTTCTGTGGTACACCTTGTGGAGCCTGGGGTCCCGGCCCAGCGGAAAGCCCGTCGGCGGGTGCAGCACTCCGCTGGTCGGGCATCCCGAACGCCTGGCGCGGGTGGCGAAGGTCTCCGAACTCATGGGACACCAGGGCTTGCCGTACTTTGCGGCCACCCACATCGCTTCTGAGGACCCGGCGGGATACTACTATGTGGAGCAGACAGACGAGTGGACCCAGCATCCCCGCATAGCCCGGCCGCCCTATCTGCGCCCGACCTGCCCCAACAGTCTCTTCTCCGCGTACATCGCGCGGGGCATCGGCAAGCTCATCGACGACTATGGCATCACCGGCGTCTATTTCGACAACTGCGCCCCTTTCCTGTGCCAGAATACCAAGCACGGTTGCGGATATGTGGACGACAAAGGCACTGTGCAGCCGACGTTACCATTGCTGGGCTTTCGCAAGCTCTTCATGATGGTCCGCGCGGAGTTTGTGAAGCGCGGCAAGGAGCCGTTTATCCTGACCCATGCGGGCATGTATCCGTGCTCCGTCTCGTTTACTGACGTGGAATTGCAGGGCGAGGGGACTTACGGCTCTGACCATACGGAGATGATCTCGCTGGGCGAGTGGCGGACGCGGTGGCTCGGCCCGAACCAGTTTGGCGTGCAGATGACGTACCTGCCCTCCTTCGGATATGGTCTCGGTCCCAACGTCAACCCAGTTGAGCAGGAAGTGATCGGCACGCCGCGGCTGCTGGCCATGAGCCTGCTGCACGGGACGCACTTATGGGCCCAATACCTCGACGTATCGCTTTTGTACAAGGCATGGACTGTGCTCGATGAACTGGACGAGCCGGACGTAGCGTTTCTGCCTTACTGGCAATGGCCCGCGGTCAACAAGCCGCTGAACGCGCAGGGGGTGTATGTCACCGCCTACCGTGGGAAGGAGCGGGTATTGCTGGTGCTGTCGAATCTGTCTGCCGAAGAGCGCGAGATCACGTTGCCGGTGGCCGCGATCAAGACTCGCACCGGCGCGGTGAGCAAGGTTGCCGACCACATGCACAGCCAGCCGGTCGGTCTGGAGGGAGGGATCGTCAAGTGTACGGTGGGGGCGAAGAATTTCCGGTTGCTGAGCTTTACGAAGTAAAGGAACAGATCATGCCCCGACGCACTTATCGCGGGGTTTTGTGGGACATCGGCTATCTGGCGGGTTGGCTCCTGACCTCGGCCGGCGCCCCTCTCCTCGGAGCACCGGCCCCGGAGGGCCGGCCGTTCACCACCTCCATCGGCATGGAACTGGTGTGGCTCCCGATGGGCTACTGGGTCGGGAAGACCGAGGTCGTACAGGAACAGTATCTGGCCGTGATGAGCGTCAACCCGAGTCGCTGGCCCGGTGCGCGGCGGCCGGTGGAGAATGTAGACTGGCATGAAGCCACCCGCTTCTGCGAGCAGCTCACCGTCAAGGAATCAGCGGCCGGTGGTCTGCCCGATGGTTGGCATTTCAGCTTGCCCACCGAACAGCAATGGGAGTATTTCGTCGGGGACGCAAGGCTCGAAGACATGGTCCACGCGAGGTGGGAGAAGCTGATACCGCTGGGAACGCAGTCCGTGGCGTCGCTGACTCCTAACCAATACGGACTCTGCGACGTGCGGGGGAATGTCTGGGAATGGTGCAGCGATTGGTGGGACCATAAGAAGATCGAAAAAGTGCTGCGCGGAGGGTCATGGGATTTGGTGCACCCGGCTGACCTGGATGTCACCTACCGTCCCGTGAGCGCCGCCGTTGCTCGCAATGGGAACATCGGGTTCCGCGTGGTGGCGCAGAAAGACATGATGACAAATCACCATGCAAACCCGTAAGCACGGTGAAGCGAGCCGGGACAATTTGGGTTCCGTCCAGCTTCAGCTTGCTTTAGCCTGCTTGGAGGATTGCATCGGGCTTTAACCCGATGGAGCGGAGGGAAGAGCTTGTGCTGACAAAGGACAAGATGGTTGAGACATTTCGTGACCTCGGCATCGAGACCGGGGACAGCCTTATTTTCCACAGCTCGTACCGCAGCCTCGGCGAAGTGGAGGGAGGACCGGCCGCGGTCGTTGATGCGTTGCTCGAAGCCATCGGCCCGAACGGCAACTTGATGCTGCCCGCATTCAACTACACGCGACCGTTGCCGCATCCCTATTACGATCCTGCTGAGACGCCATGCCGCACCGGCATCATCCCGGAGACGGGGCGCAAGTTCCCCGGCGCGGTGCGCAGCCTGCACCCGACACATTCCGTTGCCGTGATCGGACCGGACGCGGAGGAGTTGACGAAGGATCACCTCGAAGGCAGAGCCTTCGGAATCGGCAGCCCGATCGATCGGCTGGCGAAACGCGGGGGAAAGGTATTGCTCATTGGCGTCGGCAATATCACCAACAGCATGATTCACGTCGCGGAGGAGTACGCGGAAATCCCGAAAGCTTCCTGGCACGATCCGCTTCCAGGCATCCCGGTGAGGCTGCCCGATGGAACAGTCGTCGAACATCAACTCGATACGTCTCCTTCCTGCAGCTCCGCTTTCGGGGGCATTGAGCAGGCACTCCGGTGGAAAGGCATGATTCGGGACGCAAAGCTGAACACCTCCAAGCTCCAGCTAATGGCGGGGCAGGATGTTGTGGAATGCGCCCGTGCAATCATGGCAAAGAAAGCGGACATATTGCTCTGCACGTGGCCGGAGTGCAAGCCGTGTATGGGGGCGCGACAGAATCTGAGACAACGAGGTCGATTGTAGACATGACGAAAAGGCAAACCCTCTCGGAGAATCTCGCCTATCATTTGTGCAAAACGAAGGTGACCAAGACAAAGCCAGTGCCCGGCGACGGCTCCGGGGCGCTCCTGCCGCGGAAACTGGTCATCTCTCCTGGAACGTACCGGGTGCACGGAAGCACCTACAGGATGGAGCGGGAAGGACTGTACCGGTTCTTTCTCACGGGAAAAGGAAATGAGCAGCGAATCGTCTATAAAGATGACACATTGGCGCTGGCGTCTGGCCTCTGCTGGATGCATAGCCACGGGACGCGGGACGAAGGCAGGTCGTTTCAGGAGACGATCAAGACCGGGATGCGGGAGAAGCTCATCCTGACCTGCGGGCCGTATACCGCATTTGTGTCCGAGCTGTACACGCAATTGGGCATTCGGCATCGGATTGTCAGCATGAAGACCCTGGAGAGACCGAACAGCTGGAACGACGGGCACGTGACAATGGAAGTGTTCATTCGGAACAAGTGGGTCATCGTTGACCACGACCCGCATACGATGTATCGGTATCGGGGCAAATACCTGTCGCTGCTGGAAATGATCCCGCATGTCAAAGCCGACGACTATGAGATGGTGCCGCTGGCGGCTTCCTATGACCTCGCCGTTTCAGACTTCAAATGTCCGCGTAGCGGGTACGATTACGGATTGCTGATGGAAACGATGGCAGGTGGACGACCACGAGCAGAAGGACTGAGGGAGGGCTTGCGTAGGGTGATGATGCTGCCGGTGATCGGCGACTCGGGAGACTTGTATACAACGACGACCACAGACGCCGACGACCGCAAGTTTGAGAAACGCAAGAAGCAACCTTACTGGCAGAACCTGACCTGGTTGCCAGTGGAGGAGTTCCGGGAGAAGTTCTACGGCGCGTAGGGCGGCAAATCCCTTTGTGGTCTGCCTTTGCTTTTAGCAACGCGGGCGGAAAAGGATTTCTCACCCTACCCGTGCAATACCGAAGCGAGAGGACATGAACATGGCTAAAAAACAACCGATCAAGCTTGGCATCGTCGGCATGGGGAACCGTGGCGCCAACGGCTGGATACGTACCTGTCAGCTTGTGAGGGACTGCCGCGTCACCGCCCTGTGTGACAAGATCGAGGACCTGCTGCAATACGGATATGGAAGGGCCAACGATGCCGACGTGAAGTGTTACACGGACTACGACAAGATGCTGAAGGAGGCCGACATCGACGCGGTGGCCGTCGTTGTGGAGCCGGAAAACAACGTGGAGCTTTCCTGCCGCGCGCTGGAAGCGGGAAAGCATGTCCTCTGCGAAGTCCCCCTGTGCTTCTCGCTGGAAGACTGCTGGAAGACGGTCCTCGCTGTCGAGAAGTCGGGGTTAAAGTTCTCCATGGCCGAACAGGTGAGATACTCGCCCTACATGCGCGCCTGGAAGAAGATGGTGGACCAGGACCAGCTCGGAAAGATCGTCTTCGTCGAGGGACAGTACCTCCATGGCATGACAGACGACCGGTTCTACCATGACACGAAGACCGGCGCCCGCGTTCCCTATCAGATCGCGCGCAAGAACCTGAAGGGAGTATACAAGTCTCGCTTCTGGCAGATGAAGCACCCGATCCTCTATCTGCCGCATGAGCTCAGTCCCATCCTGATGGTTCTCGATGATCGCGTGGAAAAGGTGACCTGCATGAGCACGCGGCAGCAGAGCTATCTGCACGACTGGCTTCCCAATCCCGATCTGCAGGTGGCGCTGATGCATACGGCAAAGGACACGATCCTGCGACTGGCATGCTGCTTCACCGTGCACAACACGCAGCCGTGGCACTGGTACCACTTCATGGGAACGAAAGGACGTGTGGAGACGAATCGCTACAACCACGAGAGGATGAAGATGTGGCTGGCGGACTCGCACATGGTCGAGCCGGCCGAACTGGTGTGGCAGTACGGGATGTACGACGCGCTACCAGAAGCCCTTGCCAGCGGACATGGGGGTGGGGACTACTACCCCGTGTCCGGGTTCATCGAGTGCATACTGAACGATACGGAGCCACCGATGGATGTCTACAAGGCCGCGGAGACTGCGGCCCCGGCAGTGGTGGCAGTGCAGTCTGCAGAGCAGGGATCCATCCCGATTGATGTTCCCGATTTCCGCCCGGGAAAGAAGCGGAAGCCGGGATGCCGGCCGCGCGGGAACTGAGTCTTCACGCCAGCGACGGGAGAAAACAGTGGAACGACGGCACGTCCTTCCTCAAATCTCAAAGACGGCAGCGAAGTGCGCGGTGAGTACATGGCTGTTCTTCGTTACGGCGATGTTGGGGTGCATGATTCCCGCCGCGCCGGAGACATGGTCTGACTACCAGTCGCAGATCATTGCCGATCCGGCACTGGTCGCCTACTTCGACTTCCGGGAAGGTTCCGGAGACATCCTGGACAATCGGGCGAAGCAGAACCCGGAGCTGAGGGGGGAGATTCACCAGGCCGCATGGACACAGGGACGCTGGTCCGGCAAGAGCGCCCTTGCTTTCGGAGGGAGCAGTTACGTGGAAGTTCCATACCATGCCACTCTCGCCTTCAGCGATCCAGCGAACGGCGGCACTGGGGCGCTGACGATAACGCTTTGGCTCTTCGCTGAGACCAACGGCGAGTCGGGCATCATTGACAGGCATTCCGGTGGGTGGGGCTTGCCAAACAAGGAGACGGGTGAAGGTGGGTCTCCGTTCGTTCTGTGGGTCAGCACGAAGAAGACCTATGCCTTTGTCGGGACAAAGACACAAACCTGCGCCGTGAAAAGTGCGGAGGACTTCCCGACCGGCGAATGAACTCACCTTGCGCTTACGTCTGGTTTGACCCAGGTAATTCTCTACCGCAACGGCGTCCCCGTCGCGACCGCAGCGAAGGCCTTCGACCCCAAGGACAATGGGAAGCCGTTGCTCATTGGTTGCATGAAACCCGGCGTCTACCACTTCAACGGACGGATCGATGAGATGGCCGTTTACAAGCGATCCCTAAGTGGCGATGAAGTGACCTCTCTGTTTCGTTCGGGCATAGCGATGATGGCACAGAATTCCATCGCTTCCGTCACCACCTTTACGAAGGAATCTCCCATGCGCGGTTTCGCACCACGCGAAATGAAAATGGGGGTCACATCGGCTATACTGTCTGCGCCACGTGTCTGCAAAGAGGTCGTTGTTTCTCTGGTGCTTCGAGCCCGAGAAGGAGTCTGGCCTGAGCATCTTTTCAGTACCACACATTGTCGCCCCCGACGAGACGTCGGGGAGCACGCGGAGGAGACTTGACCCTACAGAGGATGCTCTGCAGAGCGTGAGTGTCCGTGCCCTTAGAGGCAAAGAGGAG
>MNXM01000204.1 GCA_001872605.1 Armatimonadetes bacterium CG2_30_59_28
ATTCGGAAACTGAAGATACCGATTCCGCAGGCGGCGCCTTCCTGAGGCGCTGCTAAAGAGACCGAAAAAGACGTTCCCTGCGCTTCCCGGGGCGGAGTGTGTCTGAAAACGCACCCGAGAGGCACTTCAGCAACGGACGCGGTCCCCAAACTGCGCAAATTTGACAACGCGAGCATGTCACCCACGATGGACCCACGCGAAAGACAGAAAATGAGGTTAACTATCCAGTCTACAGCCAAACGCGCTTATTTTAGGCCTAGGTCGATCTCGCCCAACTGCCGATCCCGCGACTCACGCCCCATTACCGCCACCGTCCAATTCCCTAATTCGTCAAGTTCGCGCTGGCGCTCGATGTAGGCGCATAGCAACGGCAGGGACACGCTTCGCGCCTCTGCGTCCACCCGGTAAGTCTGGAGAAAAGTTAGAATGGCCTCGGCCCCTACGCCATACCACAGAGGTCCGTTTCGCCGCCAAACGCTTGGGGTGCCCAACCGGCCCAGAAACACCCGTGTGGCGATGATGTTCTGCTCCAGCATGACCGCCAGATCCTCCAGCCGCCGGAACGGAAACCGCACCGTCTGCACGACCTTTTCCGCATAGCTTTGCTCGACCGTGATGCTGGTGGCGAATCGCTGCTTGATCCGGCTCGTCACCAGCATCCCCGGATGCTGTAGAATGCGGGTGCCGAGCTGAAGCGGCATGAGGTTCTGGCTCTCATACACCTGAATGTCTTCTCGCAACTCGTGCTCCACCAGGGCCAAATCGCTGAACCAGCCCGCCAGTTCATCCGTCATGTAAATCCGCGTCAGGTCCTCGTAACCGCGGCGAAAACCAAACCAGCGGCCCATCTGCATCAGCGTGTCAAACGAGATGCACGGTCAGGACCTCAACGAGGCTCACCGCAAACGGTTCAGCGGAAGAAAAACTGGGCTTCTTGCCGGGAAGCTTCGCGTAATCCCATCTCCAATCCGTGTAGAAGGAATCCGCCTCAACATCGAAAACCGCATAAATAACATCCGGGTCCGGCGTGGTTGGATAGCCGTTTCGAAGGAGTTCATCTGCGGTGAAGATTCGTGGCCCACGTTTCTTGATACGCCACAGACCAGGCCAAGCTTTGTCCCCGTGGCCGTGAAGTAAGAGATGTCTGGCGTCCGCTATGGCTGGCTCTAACCGAATGGAACCACGGCGAAGTCCGGCGCGGAAGTTGTAAAGCCCACTTCGTCGAATCCAGTCCAGTTGCTGTTCGCTGTCGCACCAGCCCACCAGCACCGAATGCTCTGCTGGCGGAACAGGCCGCTCGTTTTCCACGGCGTCTCGCTCCGGGAGTGGGCTTTCAACCTTTGCGCCACCGCCAGCCTCATCCGCACGGTAAACGTGGAAGCGGTGATAGCTGCTCTGCTCTCGCGCCGTAGCCCGATTGCATACGTGGCCGATGACTTCATCCACAAAACGGGAAAGATGTTGCAAGCCGACCGCTTCGCCACTTGCGCCGGGCTTGAGCGCAAAAGCACCAAGGCCGGGAAGAATCTCGTGAAATCCTTGGAAGCGAGTCGGGCCGTTCGACCCACCGGGATAGAGAATGTAGGCACCCTCGGACCGGCGGATGGCATCGCGGTAGGCGTGCATTTTCAAGAGGTCAGCCCGCTTGTAATTACCACGCTTCTCTTGAGCCTTCTCTTCGCTCGGGTCTTCGTCTCCATCGCCGAAAAGTTCCGTGATGTTCTCCACGCGATATTTCGCGTCGAAGTGAATGTGGACCGCCAGTTCTTGCGACTCCGCCTCGTCGAGGCCATAGCCGTCCGGCCAAAAACTCAGAGTGAAGTCGGGCCGCATCCGGCGGGTCCAGGAACCAGGTTCGTTCCGCGAATCGCTCCGTTCGTGAGTGAGGTTGTAGTGAAACCGAACATTCAGCCGGCGCGCATGGCGCAGGCACCGCCCCTCAATGCCCAGCGGCTCGTTCACTTTCAGGCGCAGATTCAGCCCGCTTTCGGTGTGGTCGAAAAGCGTCCTCGCAGGGGGCGAGGCCAGTTCAAACTTGTCCCTGAACAACCGGAGCAGTTGGAAGAACAGCCAGTATTCGTAGAGCGCGGCCATGTCACGCTTTCCAGCGCCGTAAACGTCTTCGCCACCTTTCCAAACGAGTTCCGAAGCCAAGTCGAACTTGAGCCAGGCGAGCAGGATTTCTCGATACCCGCCTTTCCGCTGAAGTACAGGACTGCCGAGGGGAAGAATGTTTGGGGCTGAAACACCTTTGAATAAATCCGCCGACAGAACTGTATTGAGCCTCTCCTGAAGGTGGTGGGCGGTGCGAACAAGTCTTTGCCGGTCTTCCGCTACGCTTCCCTTCAGAATTGATTCAATGCGCTTCAGAAAATCCCGGAAGTACGTCAGGACATACTTCACGAAACGGTTTTCTGGAGTGTCCAGCGAATCAACCTGTCTGCGAACCGAGACGACACGCGGTAGCGACGGCGTTGCGATGCCGAGCGCCCGCATGGTTTGCGCAGCGGCGCTGTGGGCCGGGATCGGCACACGAGCCGTTGCGCTGCCGATTTGGCGCGCCAAGTCACGGCCTCCCTTTCGTAACCGCGAAATGCCATGTTCCTCCCACTGCGCTTGCAACTTCTGATGAGGCATCGCAGTCACACGCTGCAAGGCAGCCACAAACCTCGTAGAAGTCAGTTCGGCGGCAAGAAACTCAAGCTGCCGTTGCAAGTTGTGTGACCCAGGTTTGAACTTCGGCGCGAGCCGCATTCGTGCGCTTGCCCGAATGTCGAAAAGCAACTCGCTGCATTCGTCGGCGATGAAGCTCAACATCCCGCGATAGTCCTGTCGGTAGTTAATCTTCGCCGAAAGAACTTCGACGGCACCGCGTGCCACCGGGACGTTGCTCTGGGCATCCTCCAAGACCAGTTGCAGCAAGCCTGTCTCAACGCCGGTGTCGATTCGCCCGATGGTGGGACGGATTGAACTGGGCTTCACCGCCCTGTTGGCCTGAACGCGAAGTTTCCCGCGTGCGTTCAACAACTCAAAGTCATAGCTGTGGCCCTCAAGAAGTTGGATGCCTTCTTCGCCATGCTGCCGGGCTTCCTCCGGCGCGAGAATTCTGATGCTGTCGCTTTTTCTATCCGCTTGGACAAGGCGCAGAACTCCGGCAAGTCGGCCATCAAAGTCCAGGCATCGCACCAGCGCTTCTCTGGTTAAGTCGCACATGCTCACGCCTCAGCAAAGCTGGTGAAGCCGTTCGCTCGAAGCCGTTCGAGCATCCGCAGAATCTTCTCGAAACTTAGTCGGTAGTAGGCTTCAGCAGTTGGATAAATCCGGTTGCCTTCCGGTGTCAGTCCAAGCGGGTCGAGGCTCTCGTCCTCCATGCGCGCGGCCTTTGCTGCCTCTGCCCGAAGTCCCTTCAGGTACGCGAACTCCTTGCCCTCATCGTCGAGTTCCCATGTCCGCTTCGCGAAGCACACGGTTGCGAGCGTGCACAGAATCGGCTCAAGGAGGTTGCGCGAACCGTGGAGCTTCGGAAGCAGCTTCTGGAGAATCTGCGCGTCCATCGCCGCTTTGAATTCCCAGCCGTCGCCGCTGAGAACCTTGTGAAAATGCAGGAACAATGCGCCTTCCTTTGCCACACGAAAGCCAAACTCTGCATTAGTGGCTTGGAGCGCGTCGAACAGAAGGCACAGTTCAGCCTCGAACATTTTCCGTTCGGCGTCGGGCAGTCGAGGGGACTGCTGTGCCAAAGCGGTGAGCCGCTTGCCGTATCCCGCTCCTGCCGCGTCCACCTTTGCGAAATCCACGGCGGCTGGATTCTCCAGGAACCCCTTCAACTCTGAACTCGAAACGCGGAACTCCAGAACATTGGCGCGGTCGAGAACCTTCGGGGAAAACATGTAGGTCGTCTCATCAACGTTGACGGTTCCGACAATGAAAAGGTTGGGCGGCAGATGGACTTCGCCCGGAACACCGTCACGCACTGCGGATGCTCCATTCGCATCCTTGTCGGAGTGCAAATGAAGCGGCTCACCCGACTCAATCGCGGAAAGCAGGTCTGCGAAGTATCGCTCCACATGGGAGAGGTTCATCTCGTCCAGGATTAGGAAATGCGGAAGCTCAGGCTCGGCAACCGCGCGCAGAATCAGGTCGAGGGCTTTGGTGCGGATGTAGCGGTTTTTGTCGAGGCTGTCGGCGTAGCCGAGGACGTGCTCACTACTTGTCCAGTCTGCACCAACAGAGACAATCTCATAACACCGGTACGCCCTGCTCGCCTGGGGCGCATCCAGAGTCGCGAAGGCCGCTGCCTTGAAGATGGTCTCGAACGAGTTCAATTGGGTGGAATACTTCGTGGTTGCTGCGACGCCCTCACGTATCTGCCGGGCTGGGGTATCTTTGGTGAGTTTGTTCGCGCTGATGTACTCAACCCACTCCTGGATCAGCGCACGCGGCAACACTACCTTGATCGCCTTGGCTTCATCCCAGCCATTCCAGAACTCAACCGCCAGGTGGTCGGCTCCCTTGACGATATAGCTGATCTGGTCCGATGGAATTTCGGTTCCGGGGAAAAACGGGTCCGATGTAGCGCCAGCCCGCGGGGAAATCCACCGGGCGAATGCCTGAGCGAGCTTTGTTTTGCCGCAGCCTGCCAACCCGGTCAGGATGACGAACCGCTTCGCCAGCAGTGCGGCAACGAAACGTCTAATGAACTCTGCATCGCAGCGGAAATTCGCTGCCTCAAAGTCTGCCAAGCATTGGCCGATGATGGTATCGTTCAAACCATTCTCCCTTCACGTGGAATCAGGCGAAACACTCCTCCGGCACGGCATAGCCGGCATCCCTCAACACTTCGCCAACTTCACGCGGGAGGAAGAAAACGCCGTCATAATCGGACAGTGCCTTGCCCTCGAATGAAAGGTCTATCTCGGCGTAGTGCTCTCCACTGATCACCTCGGCACAGCAAGGCGCAGTTTCGTTTTCTCGGGTATGGAGGAATATCTCGACGCCCTTGCTGGGCCCACTGAGTTGTGCACCGTTTTGGTGGACCAGGGCAGCTTCGCTTTGCAGAAAGAACCTTTGAACAGTTTTAGTCTTCATGGCTTGACTGAATCTGGTTGAGCGCGAGAATCCCGAGTAGCTTCCCTCGGCGTGAGTGAACGATTCTGTGCCGGGTGAATGAACATCAGCCCGTCCTTGCTCAAGTGCGCCACGATGGTAGAGCAGGGCGTCCGACGACTCTGCCGGGTGTAGCGATCCTTGAAGTGTTCCTTGTTGTACGGAAACTCGAATTCCACGCCACGACGCATTGCAACGGCGGAACTCTCGCCTTCGCGCAACCGGGCAAAGTCGCGGAGATCACGGTCACTATGCGGTCGGGCTATGTGGTTGGTCAGAAGCTCTGCGCGGTCAACCTCCACAACGCGGTACAGGTAGTTCCGTGCCGCCTCTCCAAAGATACGCAGGTGCTCGGCACGCCGCGCGTCGTCGTAGTCCCGCTCGTCCTTGCCCTCGCCGGCGCGCAACTTGGGCAGATCGCAAATGGCTGGGCCAAGGTTCGTGTGCGGAACAGCGCGGGCCGGAGGGTGAAGTTCGGGGATGAAGTAGCCGGGCAGGTCACCGCGGACGCCGATGATGAGTTGACGCCGCCGTTTCTGCGGGACACCGAGTTCCCAGGCGTCCTCCACCTGCCCGTGTACACGGTAGCCCAGGCGGCCTTCTGCGCGGCCCAATTCACGTGTCTCCTTCTGGACCGCAGTGAAGTATTCACCACCTGCGGCACTCCTCAGGCCAAGGACGTTCTCCATCACGAACACGCGCGGTTGGAAGAAATCCACGTAGCGCAGGAATTCGCGGTAGAGATACCGGCGCGGGTCGTCCTTCAGGCGTTCCCCATGATTGGCCCCGTCAACCCGCCGAACGGTCGAGAACCCCTGACAAGGTGGGCCTCCCACGATGACATCAACATGGCGGACGACGATCACGTCAGCCAGTTTCTCCGGTGGGAAGGCGGTCAGGTCACGCTGGAGGACATTGCTCACGTTCGGGAGGTTGGCGCGGAGGGTGGCAACGGCAACGGGATCAACGTCAACGGCTGCGAGACAGCGGAACCCCGCCCGCTCCATGCCGAGCGTGAACCCGCCACAACCGCAGAAGAGATCGATGAACCGGAGTTCCTTCGTCTCTCGTGCCTCCTCGACTATATAGGTGGCACTCTCCTCTGCAACTTGGGGTCGCGCCCTCTTCCTTGCGGCTGGTTGCTTCGTCGTTCTCATCGTGTCAGAGTTCATTTCTCAATACTGGTATGTGGTCGAACGATTGTCATACTTGTCCTTTGTTCGGTCAAGGAGGTGACTACCACGTCAGTCATAGCCGCTGTCACCAGTTCCGCCTTTCCCCATTTCCCCACCACTGCGGGTAGTTCAACCACCGTCAAACAACAGACCACGGATCAACGCAGATGAACACAGATGGATGGCGGCGGTCAGGATAGATGTCACAGAGCTAAGTAGGTCGTCACAAATCCTGTCCCCCCTTTCCGCCGAGGAGCCCGGCTTTCCTGAGCGCTTGTTCCGGTGTGAGTGCGTCCAGTTCGGCTCGACACGCGTGGCGAAGGGGTTCCAGGTTGTGATGCGTCCGATTGGCAGCGATCGCCGGTTTCAGCCAACGCCAGAGGTCCTCGACCGGGTTCAACTGAGGACTGCGCTTCGGCAACCAGACCGGATGAACCTGCGGATGAAGGTTGAGCCATTCCTGCACCAGGTGGCAGTTGTGGTAACGGGCGTTGTCG
>MNXM01000302.1 GCA_001872605.1 Armatimonadetes bacterium CG2_30_59_28
GCGGGGCGGGTGGGGGAGGAACCTACACCCCCTGCGGGGGACAGGGGAATTGCCCATGCGGTGGGTCGTATTGTACAGATTCCGACGGACTTGGTCCAGGTACCAGTCCTGCGTGCAATCAACACTGCAATTCCGCCAAAAGCACGGCCTGTGGCGCGGAGAAGCAACAAGACGGAACATGGAATGAAAACGGCGCGAAGTTATGTAGTGCAGACGGATGTGGAGGAACTGGTTGCGACTGCGGACGTTACCACTGTAAGAACTCCACGGCGGGTCCGCCGGATGTGAAAAAATATCCGTGCGCGTGCTGGGAATGTTTATGGAGTAACTGCGATTGCGCGTCGCTGGGGGAGTGTGAATACCCTGGTTGCATGCTCGTCTGCAATGATGGGTGTGATTTCGATACCTGCCCATGCCCTACCCCAGGGTCATGCGGGAAAACCTCATGCACGGAGTAACCTCAATGACCAATCAGACACACTATTTGCTCACACCCCGTTTGAGAGCACACTTCCCGTGGTCGCTTATGTTGCTGGCTTCGCTTTGCGGGTCTCAATCCGAAACCGCGATCGCTGCACATTGCTCTGCCGGCACGTGTCCTTGCGGGACGTTAGGCTGTTGGTTCACGTCATGTAGCACCGTGACGTGTAGTTGCGGAAGCGTCGGATGTCCCAACAGCAGTGGCAAGACTTGTAGCTACTGCACTCGGAGCAAGAAGAAACCACCATGTGGCAGCAAAAAGGGATGCAGTGGTTGCGGCAAACCCAACTGTGGCGGTGTACACGATCCGCACTGCAAGCAGAGGTGCAAAAAAGAGAATCCTCCTGAGTGCACTACTCAAGTGACCTGCTGCAAGTGCGACGGGCCTTGCTGTTACTGGTGGGATTGCTACCCGAATGTCGGATATTGCCCGAGTTGCTGTGACGACACGTGCGTGAAAGCTGGTTACTATTGTGGAACGCCGACCCAGCAATGTGACTGCAATCATGAGCCGCCACAGTGGCTATGGTACCTGAGGTGCTGCAAGGGTCAAGGCAAGTTCTCATTGCTTGAAACTGATAGGATGTGTTTGCGATGCAAGTGTGGCAGGGATTGCGCTTCGTGCAACGAAGCATACCGGAGCGATTGCCCTTCTGGAAACCGAAAAGCATGTTTTTGTGGAGCCGGATGCGCTTGCTGACGACTGCTCTGCAGACGGGATATCTGAATAGGGGAACAACGATGAGATCCAACGTGATTGTGCTCGCAGGTGCATTCTACATACTGTGCATTGGTTGTAGCCAACAAGCACGCACTGAAACTCAGGGGAATCCAGGGGATGTTGTCCTTTCGTTCTTCCAAGCGATGTTGTATGAGGATTACGACGCAATCTACGACCTCCTACCCCCTGAAGTTCTCTCTGACCTTGACTTCCCCAGCAAAGCGGAGTTCCGCTGGGCCGCACCCCGGGCAAGGTTTTTCCCTCAAGACCTTCCGCCGCCAGGTTCGATTCTCTTTAAAGTACAGCAGGTGGAATCTGGCGAAAAAAACGATACCGCGAGGGTTAAGCTATACGCGGAAGAAAAGGGAGGTGTGAACAAAGGTGCCATGTGGGTTGATGTATGGAAACATGGGCAGGAATGGAAGGTGCCTTGGCCGCAAGAAAAAGGAGCGAGAGAGAGATCCCGTGACTCCATGAGGGCAAGATTCGCGCTGGTACCCCTCGCCATGTACGAAGAGCTGCGCAAATCTTTCTCCGCTCATATCACGGGGCCGGCCGACGAGGTCGCGCTGGGACTGCCTGAGCGCACCACTTACGAGAAACTGCGGGAGGAACAGAAATGGAAGGAAATTCCGGCTTGCTTTACCCGAAGAGGAGCAGCAGCCCTGTTTGGCGAGTCTACAGATGAAACGACCGTGAGGAAAGCCTTGGAGAAGGAAACCGCCCAACTAGGCGAATTCGAGCAACTGTTTTATGGATGGCAAGACCTACAAAGGCGTGATGGTGCCGCTGAACTCGATCTCCAAATCGTTTACGTACGTGGGAAAGATAGGAAACGACTTAGGATGCACGCTAAGCTTCTGCTCGATGAGGACTCCGGCAAGTGGCTCATTGACGCACTCGAACCTCAGAGCGCACAACCTTGAGGTCTGGAGGAAAGAATATGTTCGCCTCAATTTGTTCATATCTGAAATCGGGGTCTGGCAAATGTGCGGTTGGGAAAAGCGTGACCAGCAACGAGAGTTGGAAAGCTTTAAGGTATTCTTCTCGAAAGAATTGGTCAAGGACATCGATGGGAGTTGGAGTCTCATTTGTCATGCTCAGTGTGATTTGTTGGGCCGCACCACAGCGCGCTCCTGTATCAGACCCCGTCGAAATCGTGAAAGGCTTCTACAAAGCGCTTGTCCCTAAGGACGGGGATTCGGGGACCCCGGCAAAGCCGGATTCCCTGAAGGAGTTGTTCCTTCCCGAGTTGGAAAGACTCGTGACAGATTTGGAGCAAGGACCGAGTCTCGGTGACAGCCTTCGGCAACGAGGCTTTCGCTGGTTTTTGCGGGATGTCCGTATCGTGGAGCAGGAGGGCGATTGGTGTACGGCGGAGGCCACGCTTGTTGTCACCGCTCCCAGTGATCTCTGGCAGCTTGGCATTCCGACCATCACTCAACGATTCTACCTTCTGCGTCGAATCGCGCGCTGGTTCATCGCCTGCCCGCCATCGTTCTCTCAACCCATCCGGTGCTTTTCTATGACCGACGAGGACAAACAGATAATCTTGGGGTTCTTCAAGAACTATGTTGAGGCTTCATCGAAATGGAATGAAGAGGCAATCTGGAACCTCGCCGCTCCTGTTTCCCGAGCACTACTGGGTCGAGAGGAACTGATGCGTGTCGCTCACCGGAATCGCATCGTCCGTCTGTTATCCAAACCGGAAGTCGTGTCCAAGGTCAAGGATTACAGCCAGGTGGTGGTGCGCGTTCCTTCGGCAGAGATCGAAGATGAGAAAGGGGCGCGGCAAGTGAAAGAGATCAGTGTGGGTCTCACACCCGAAGGAAACGAATGGAGAGTGATCTGGATGCCAGAACTCGGACCGGCGAACTTGCCAACATGCCCTTGAGCATAATGCCTCTCCGGAAGCAGCCAAGCGGCAAACAGATGCGACAGCAATAGTTGGCGAATGAAAATAGCAGGGAGGAATTCTTATGGTGACGTGGACAACGAAATGCGCGGTAATCAGTTTCGCGCTGCTGCTTCCCGGATTCAGATGTGCCATTGCGGATCAGGATGGGAAGGTCGAAGTAGGAAATACGGGGGGTTCATGTTGTTCCGGGCACTCTGGTGAGTCTATCGCTGGAGTCAAGACCCAGCAACACGCTTGGTACGATGTGGTTGGATTGACCCCGAGCCAGAAAGCACGAATCCAACCCATTGAGAAATCTCGGGACACCCGGTGGGACTTGTATAGCGCAAAGATTGATAAGGCTCAGGAGACACTGGATCGTTTGATGAAAGATCAATCGCCACGCTCCGGAAAGATGAAGGTGCTGGTGAGAACAATCGCGAATTACCAAGCGGAGATGCAGATCACCAAACTTGAATCCATCATCCGAATTCGACAGATTCTCAACCATGACCAGCGGCGACGTTTGAACAAATGGCTGGAAGAAGAAGGCGGATGCGGCGGCGCGGAAGAAGACACGGATTCCTGTTCTCCAAGCAAACAAGAGAACCCAGAATCCAGCAAGTCTCAATAGGAACAGGAACCGCGTGTTCCGTTCGAGGGCAGCGTGGCGTTTCCAATGAGCACCGAGAGTTTCCAAACATCAGGAAGGGAGTTGACATGAGATGATGAGGCAGCGAGTTATCTTGGTTTCAATAGGTTTAGTGTGTGTGGTTTTGGGCTCCATCTGTGTGTTTGGGGACGACGCAAGCACGGTCACGAAAACATCGTCCTCTCCCATCTACTGTTTCCGGGAAAGCAATAGCCTTCGCTTGATTAGTCAGAGCCAGGCAGTGGGGGAAGCACGTCTCACACGGACAACATCCCTCAGCGTCCTTTGCGAAAAGGGCAAAGAGAGGAAATTCCATGTGCTCCTCTGTGAAGACAGTGCGACAGGGTGGCAACCTGCGAAGCAGGTGAACGAGACCCTCGTGACCAAAACCATCTACGGCGACAAGTATTCCATTCCCCTCCGCATTACTTCCGAATCCTCCAACTCGGTTCTGGAATATGACCTCGTTGATTTCCCCGGCGCATTGTGGCGGGAGGATGGGAAATGCGGGGCGTGCAAGTGTGATGGAGCTTGCGGCAACGCCTGCACGGTCACGATTCCGTCTCAGTTCGTCAGTGAATCGCTCGCTCCTTCCCAGTGGGTGGGACTGGAGTATCAGGTGAAACCGACCGTCCTGAAGGCAGGGAAGCCGAACGTGGTCGAACTGTCGGTGACGGTCAATACGACCGAGTTGCTGGAGAAGCCGAATCTCAAGTTGAGCCTGACCCAGACGATCGCAAAGCCGGTTGCTGCCAAACCCGGCGCGGCAAAGGACGGTTGCGGTTCCGGGTGTGGCGGAGGTGGAGACGGATGCGGCGCACCGTCGCATTCCGCGAAAGCCGCGAAGACCAAGCCGGTATTGAGCATGAAGCCGTCTCAGTGGGGCAAGGACTTGAAAGCCGCATCCGGTGGCTGCGGGGGCGGCTGTGGCGGTGGGTGTGGCTCCGGCGATTCCGAGAAAGGGACGCTGACGAAGCAACTGTCACCGGGCACGGCGAGAATCACTGTGAAGATCGCCGTGACGCCGACGCAAGCGGGGAAGATCGAAATCCCGAACGTGTTCCAGATCCAGGGAACTCTGAAAGATGATTCCGTTCTCCCCAAACTCACCTTGCTGGACGGGGAAAAGAAGGTCATCCCGGAAAAGCGAATCCGGCGGATGGAGACGACCAGTTTCTCGTTCACTTCGGGGTTGGTCCTAATAGTGAAGCCGTAGTCTGAACCGCAAAGGCGCAAAGGACGCGAAGTGTTTTCTTCATGGAGTGTTGGAGTGTTGACGTAGTGTAAGCGTAAGTATGATTTCACGAAGTTGGGAGGTGGAGGTATATGGACAAGCGATCTACCGGCAATTTAGAAGCGTGCAGCACAGAACATCCACGGGAGCACGAGGGACTCTCCCACGCACCCACACCCCCATTCACCCATACGTTCTTCAAGCTTGCCGGTTTGTTCCTCTTCTTCTCCGTCCTCCTCTGGCGGTGGGCGGGGAATAATCCGCAGGCGAAGTGTACGGTGACCTGCTGTGCGATCCTGCCGTTTGTGGCGGGGGGCGTGTGTTGTTTTGTTATCGGTCACGCACTGACCGCGCTGGATCGGCACGGCGACCGATGCCTACCGATTACTGACCACTCACTACTGACCACTCACCCACCTCGCATGGACATCCCTCTCCTGGGTGGGATGGTGCTGGGAACGACACTCGCTTGCAGCGTGACTTCGTTGACGTGCCGGACGATGTGCCGCCTTTACCAGGTCTCCATGACGATGTCGCCGTGCAAGGCGGTATTGCCCGGCCTGATCTTTGCCGGAATCGCCGCGGCGCTCGTCTACGCATTTGCCTTTGAAACAAGTTCGGTTCGTGAAGAGGAAACTTAACCGCAAAGGACGCAGAGAACGCGAAGAGGAAGAGAGGAATTGAACGATGCAGAGACAGTCAGCAGGAAAGAGCTTCGGCTTCACCTTGATTGAGTTGCTCACGGTCATCACCATCATCGCCATTCTGGCGGCGATGCTGTTTCCGGTCTTCGCCAAAGCGCGGGAGAAAGCGCGGACGGCTTCCTGTGTTTCCAACGTGAAACAGCTCTGCACGGCGTGGGTGATGTATGCGAGCGACTATGACGAGTGCTCGTGCGGCTGCGGGATGGGTCAGCCGTGGCACCAAAGGCTCACGCCTTACTGTAGGAACACACAGATTCACAAGTGCCCGAGCGACACCCGGGACAGCGTGTCCTGCTCCTACGCCTACAACCACGACTCCGCCGGAAGGATTATTGACCAGATTGGGGACGACCCCACACACATGATCGTTTTCGTGGACTCGAACCAGACAATGATCAGCGACATGAGCCAGGTGAAGCCGGTGAGCGAAGGCGGACGGCTGGAGCCGCGCCACTCGGAAGGGCTGGTCGTCGGTTACGTCGACGGTCACGTCAAGTGGCAGAAGCCGGAAACCATCCAGCCGTGCATGTTCAATCCGGAGTGGATGGAATAACGGGTGTCAGGTGTTCAGGTGGCAGGTGACGACGGGGATTGTTTGTATGGCGCACAGGAGGCCGGGGTAGCCAAAGGTTATCCGCGAAGGACGCGAAGACCGCGAAGAAAGGGATTTCAGATGAATAGACAAATGCGCATATCGTTGTTGATGCCGATTATGTTCGGGCTATTTTTCGCCACGCCTTGTTTCGGCGAGATCGTCAACTGCAACTGCTCGGACGCGTGCGGTTGTCCCGATGACGACACTTCCGACACTACTCAGGTGACGTGGTGCAACGGCACAACGCAAATGACCTGCACCTGCGCGGGTTCCGGTTGCCCGACGGGAACCCGCGAGACGTGCGTGGCGCAAACCGTGTGCAGTGGCGCGGCGGGACCGTACGAGCCGTGTGGGGGAAAAGGTCAGGACACCTGT
>MNXM01000325.1 GCA_001872605.1 Armatimonadetes bacterium CG2_30_59_28
AACCTGCGCTTGTTGCCATACCGGTTCCGAAAAGTATGGCGCGAAGGCTGTGGTTAAGGCTATAATCTCGCAGGGCAGGTTAAGCATCGTAGACCCCTTTGGACAAAGATAGTCTTGAGCTTAACCTCCCCAGCAGTCATCTCCAAATTGGATAAAATCCAGCTTAGTATAGGAGATCCGGGCGTGTCACACAACGGGGAGGTCTGCGGCGCGGAGGTTCACCGGGTGCGGCGTCCATCGGTTCATCTTCCCCCGCCTTCCCTCCGAGATCGACACGGGGCGGGGAGGGCGCCGCGGCGGACCGGTGACATTCGCCGACGGCAGTCTGAAAATGGACATCGAGCCGCAGTGCTTCCGGTTGGCGCGGGTGAAGCGAGGGGCTACACGGGATTGCCCTCTGCCAAGCTCTCGAGGTTGTGTTAGAATATCAGTCCAAACTGACTCGCAGGACCTATTGGAGACGCAAGCATGTCCGACGCCGAACCGAGACCTTCTACGGATTTCATCCGATCAATCGTGAATGAAGACATCCGAACCGGCAAAGGGGACGGACGGGTGCACACCCGCTTCCCCCCCGAGCCGAACGGCTATCTGCACATCGGTCACGCCAAGTCGATCTGCATCAATTTCGGCATTGCCAGAGACTATGGCGGCAAGTGCAACCTTCGATTTGATGACACCAATCCGGTGAAGGAAGAACAGGAGTATATCGACTCCATCATCGAGGACGTGCGCTGGCTGGGGTTCGACTGGGAAGATCGCCTGTTCTATGCATCAGACTATTTTGGAACGCTGTACGAATACGCCGTAAAACTCATCGAGAAAGGGAAGGCGTTTGTTTGCGATCAGACTCCCGACGAAGTCAGAGAATGTCGCGGCACGCTGACTGAACCCGGAAGGAACAGCCCATACCGGGATCGCTCCGTGGAGGAAAATATCGACCTGTTTGAGCGGATGCGCGCGGGCGAGTTCCCCAACGGAGCGAGGACACTGCGGGCGAAAATCGACATGGCGTCTCCGAACCTCAACATGCGGGATCCGGTCATGTATCGCATTCTCCACGCGTCCCACCCGCGAACCGGCGACAAGTGGTGCATCTATCCCACCTACGATTTCACTCACGGCCAGTCGGACTCCATCGAGGGCATCACTCATTCTATCTGCACTATGGAGTTTGAGGATCATCGTCCGCTGTACGACTGGCACCTCGACGCACTGGGGATCTACCACCCGCGGCAGATCGAATTCGCGCGCCTGAACCTGACTTACACGCTGATGAGCAAACGGCGATTACACCAGTTGGTGAAGGACGGTCATGTCACCGGCTGGGACGATCCGCGGATGCTGACTTTGTGCGGGATGCGGCGCCGCGGCTACACGCCGGAAGCAATCCGCAATTTCTGCGACCGCATTGGGGTGGCAAAAGCCGACAGCGTGGTGGATTTCTCCTTCCTGGAACACTGCCTGCGGGAAGATTTGAACCGGCGAGCATGGCGAATGATGGCCGTGCTGCGCCCGCTGAAGGTTGTGCTCACCAACTACCCTGAGGAAAAGACGGAAGAGCTGGACGCGGTCAACAACCCGGAGGATGAAGCCATGGGGACGCGCAAAGTGCCGTTTTCGCGCGTCCTCTACATCGAGCGCGAGGACTTCATGGAGGATCCGCCAAAGAAGTTCTATCGACTCGCACCCGGGCGGGAGGTGCGCCTGCGGTACGCCTATTTCATCATCTGCGACGAAGTGGTGAAAGACGCGAACGAAGAGATCGTGGAACTGCGCTGCACGTACGACCCGGCAACCCGCGGCGGCGACGCGCCGGATGGCCGCAAGGTGAAAGCCACGCTGCACTGGGTGTCCGCCGAGCACGCCCTCGACGCAGAAGTCCGCCTGTACGACCACCTCTTCACGAAGGAGAACCCGGACGAAGCGCCAAAGGGTCAGGACTTCACCGCCAACCTCAACCCCGACTCTCTTGAGGTTTTGTCCGGCTGCAAGCTGGAGCCTTCTCTCTCCGGCGCGAAGTCCGGCGACCTGTACCAGTTCGAACGACTGGGCTATTTCTGCGTGGATTCAAAGGACTCAACTCCCGCACAACCCGTCTTCAACCGCACCGTTACGCTGAAAGACGCATGGGCGAAGGCGCAGGCGATAGAGCGGAAGTGACACGCAGGGAAGGTTTGCGGTTAGTCCGGATCAGCGCGAATTCATCCTCCACGCATCCAGCAGCAGGCGGCTCGACGCCAGATCAATCAATGCGCACTTGCGGGAGCTGCATTTTGACACCCGCGGAAACCTTGCGCTATACTTGCGCCTGTCCTGCAAAGGCTCAGTTGTGGTGGCCGGACGGAAAGGGATTCATGGTTCGTCGAGTCTTAGAGGAAATCGGCGGCGAGTTGATTGCGCTCCTCCAGTTTCTGGGTGAGGCTATCATTCTGCTTTCCGAAACAGTTCGTTACATCGTATCGGGAGCAATCAGCCCTCGCCAGACGATTCAGCAGATGAGCGATATCGGCTTCAGCTCGCTCCCGATCGTCACGATCACTGTCGGCTTCAGCGGGATGGTATTGGCGCTCTACACGGCGTTTGAGTTCTTGAAGCTGGGGGCCGGGTCCTATGTGGGAGGGCTTGTTGGGCTTTCCGTTGCCCGAGAGATCGGGCCGGTGGTGACGGCGGTGGTCGTGGCTGCCCGTGCGGGATCAGCGATGGCGGCCGAACTGGGAACGATGAAGGTTACTGAGCAGATTGACGCCCTGCGGGCCCTCGCAACCAGCCCGATAGAATACCTCGTTGTCCCACGATTCATCGCCTGTGTCACAATGTTGCCGTTGCTGGTGGTGCTTGCTTCCACGACGGGCACGCTTGCGGGAGGACTGGTCGCGGTTTACGCGGGTGTCCCGTGGGCGCAGTACATGCTGTCAATCCGGGAAATGGTGGATTTGGGTGATTTCGCGTGCGGCATCGTGAAGGCGATTCCGTTCGCCGTCATCATCGCTACCATCGGGTGTCAGCAAGGACTGAACACTCGCGAAGGGGCGGCTGGTGTGGGACGCGCGACCACCAGTTCCGTTGTTCTCTGCATTATCACTATTTACGCGGCCGACTTCCTTCTGTCCGCGGTTCTGCCACGGTGACGGGAAGCGTCGACATCGAGTATTGCAAGGTTCACTATGATTGAGTTGGATCACGTCCATCTGACGTTGGCCGGTCGGGAAATTCTGCGAGATGTGAGTCTCGTCATCGACAAGGGGGAGGTCGCCACCATCATGGGATTGTCCGGCTGTGGCAAGACCAGCACCCTCCGGCTGATGATGGGACTCGCTCAACCCACGCAAGGGAGAGTGGTCATCGCGGGTCAGGACATCTCTGCCATGAGGGAGCGCGACCTGAACAGTGTCCGTCGTCAAATGGGTATGGTCTTCCAGTACGCAGCGCTGTTCGACTCCCTGAGCGTATGGGAAAACGTCGCCTTTGGTCTGCTGCGTCAGCGCAAGAAGAAATTCACACGTGACCAGATCGACGCGACAGTCCATGAGAAGCTTGAGGCGGTGGGGCTGGAAGGCGTCGAGAAGCTGTTCCCCGCGGAACTGAGTGGAGGAATGCAGAAGCGCGTCGGGATGGCAAGGGCGCTGGCGCTCAGTCCACAGATCGTGCTGTACGACGAACCTACCAGCGGTCTGGACCCTGTGCGCGCGACCACCATCGACGACTTGATCGTTCAGTTGCGGGACCGGTTCGGAGTGACATCCGTGGTGGTCTCTCACGATGTGCAAAGTGCAATGCGTATTTCCAATAAAATCGCGATGTTATACAATGGTACGGTCATTGCCAGTGGAACACCGGAGGAAATCCAGTCTGACGCCAACCCCGTTGTGAAGCAATTCATCGGCGGACTGTCGGACGGGCCGATTACTGACTGATCTGTATACATTCTTCCGCAACAGTGTGAGCAAACATGGTTTTGAGTCCTGAAGCACGAGTGGGAACGATCTCCATTGTGGGCTTGCTGGTCGCAGCGATGGTGATTGTCTATGTCGGAGGCCTGCACGTAGGTCCCCGCGGATACAACGTCAAGATCCGTCTCCGGGACGCCCGGGGTCTGGAGGAGGGAGCCGCCGTTCGCATGTCCGGCGTGAAAGTGGGGCAGGTCGAAAGCGTGACGCTGACCCGTGAGGCGGAAGAGATCGCGAGCCAGGCCCTGGTCACGGTAAAGCTGAAGAAGGGCGTGGAATTGTGGAACAGTTTCGCGATTCAGGTCGCCAAGGGCGGACTCCTGGGCGAGTATTATATCGATATCACGCCAATACGAACCAAGAAGGCCCGTCTGGTGAAGGCGAATGCCACGCTAACCGGGCAAGTACAACCGCAACTTGAGGATTTGATTCCTCAAGCCAGTCTACTTCTGGCAGAACTCCAGGGATTGGCCGGGAATATCAACAGCCTGACACAGGATGAAAAGTTTGTGTTTGCCATTAAGAAGGCGGTGATCGATCTGGGAGCTACGGCAGCGGCAATCAGGAATGTCATCGCAAATCCGGCAGTGGGCAGAGCCATGACAGCCTCCGCTGTCAACGTGCAGGCGGCCACAGCTCACGGAGCGACCGCCGCGCGGAACATCGCAGACGCAACGAAGGAGTTCCATCGCGTCAACAACCTACTGAGGACTTTGGAGTCAATGGCGACGGAGAACCGCAAGGAGATCGCCGGCATCCTCGCAAACCTGGAGACGACGACGGCTAACTTGGGCGAAATCAGTGACGCGTTCCGATGGTTGGCCGCCGAGAGTGGAACGAAGGAGAACATGCAACAAACCGTGGCGTCACTTTCGGAGACGGCGAAGAATGTGGAAGAATCTACGGCGGTCTTGCGCAATATGGCGAGCGATGAAACCATTCAGAAAGACTTGAAGATCTCGTTGGAGAATCTCCGCAAGTCGCTGGAAAATGTCGAGGCCTCGACCGCCGCGTTCAAGGATCTCGCCACCGATCAGCAGGTGCAGACCGACCTGAGGGATACTCTCCGCAATACGAGCGACGCAGTGAAAACCGTAAAGCAGGCCGTGAGCGGGGCCACCAAGCCGCTGCGAGCTTTGGCAGAGGTCAAGGCGACTCCCGACATCAGAACCTGGTACTCTCCGGCTCTGAATCGTGCTTTTACGGACTTTAATCTCCGGCTGACCGGAATGGAGGATTCCTTTCTCGACTTGGGGATACACGACATTGGTGATCGAGACCGGCTGAATCTTCAGGGTGGGATATTGCGAGGTCCTCTCTCCTATCGATTTGGCTTGTATCGATCTGAACTGGGGATGGGGATGGACTACCGCATTGGAGACATCGGGAGCCTTTCGTTCAATGCGTATGAGCCCAACGACTTGAACCTCAATCTCTGGAGCGGGTGGCGGCTGAACGATCACCTGAATCTCATGCTTGGGATTGAGGACATTGCGAACCGTCGCGTCGGCGGAGTAGGCATCCAGTTCTCCCGGTAGGAGAAGCACATTCACACGTCCACGTTCGCAACATATTCCGTGCCGCGCACGGTTCAGGAGGCAATCCGTGAAAGTTATATTGAGGCAGTCTGTTCCCAAGCTGGGTCAGAAGAATGAGATCGTTAGCGTTGCCGACGGCTACGCCCACAACTACTTGATTCCCCGGGGGCTGGCCGAGGTGGCGACCTCGGGCGCACAGAAACAACAGCAGAACCTCACGAAGGCTGAAAAGCAGCGCGATGATCGCATGCGCGATCAGTCCGAGATTACCGCGCAGAAGCTGCGTGAAACTACGCTGGTCATCAAGGCCCGCACCGGCCCGGATGGACGTCTGTACGGGTCCGTAACTGCAATGGATATTGCAGAACGAGTGAAGGACGAATTCAAGGTCACAGTGGATCGGCGGCGGATCGGGCTGCCTGAGCCTATCAAATCGCTGGGGATTCACTCGGTGCCCGTAGGGCTGCTGAGCGACCTGTCTGTCGACCTCAACGTTGAAGTGATCGGCGAGAGTTAGATCAGGTCGGACTCTTTGAGTCCGCGCTGCATCTGTTGTATCGCGAACTTGCCCCTCCCTCTTCCCGGAGAAGTTTCTGTGACTGAGCCAAGCTACCGAGAGAAAATAACGCCGCAAAACCTTGAGGCCGAGCAATCGACGCTTGGGGCCATGTTGGTCAGTCGCGACGCGGCAACGCAAGCTCTGGAAATGCTTGGTGCGAGTGATCTTTATCTGGAAGCGCACCAGGTGATCTTTGGCGCACTATCCCGCCTCGCCGACCGGGGTCAACCCGTCGACCTGGTAACGGTCTCCGAGGAACTGCGCAAAGAGGGCAGGCTGGAGTTCGTAGGAGGGGCGGCCTATATCAGCGGACTCATCGACGCAGTGCCCTCTGCCGCCAACGTGGAGCAATATGCCAAGATTGTGGTGGAGAAAGCAATTCTCCGAGGTCTGATCAGCACGTGCGACTCCATTCAGGGATGGGCCTATGACGGGTCCGGGGATTCTGTGGAGTTGCTGGTGGATCGCGCGGAAGCGGCCCTGCTGCAGATTGGGAAGCGACGCATCGGCAGGCAGTTCTACCCCATCCAGCCTCTGCTCCTGGAGGCTTTCGACCAGCTTGAAAACCGAGACGGTGGGCTGTCTGGGTTGAGCACGGGATTCTACGCCCTCGACCAGATCACTAACGGACTGCAGAAATCCGACATGATCATTGTCGCAGCCCGTCCATCCATGGGCAAGACAGCGCTTTGCCTGAACATCGCTGAAAACGTGGCGCTGCAGACCCATGCCCCTGTCGGCATTTTCAGTTTGGAGATGGCCAAAGAGCAGTTAGTGCACCGCCTGATTTCATCTCATGCACGGGTCAACGGAAGCCGGCTGCGGTCCGGGAAACTCACGGATAACGAAATCGAGCGCATCACCTCCTCGGCGAACGACCTGTACGCCGCCCCCATCTTCATCGATGACACGCCTGCTCTCTCGACTTTTGAGATCCGCTCCAAGGCGCGTCGGTTGCAGACCGAACATAAAGATCTGGCATTGATTATCGTCGATTATCTCCAGCTTGCCCGCGGACCCCGGACGGAGAATCGCGTGCAGGAAATATCAGAAATTGCGCGGTCACTCAAGACCCTCGCGCGCGAGCTGAACATCCCGGTCATCGCGCTCTCTCAGTTGAGTCGTGCCGTGGAGCAACGGAACAACAAGCGGCCTATATTGTCCGACCTTCGGGAGAGCGGATCGATCGAGGCTGAAGCCGACCTGGTAGTGTTCATCTACCGCGCCAGCTACTACAAGCAGCGCAAAGAAGACGCAGAAGAAGAAGCGCATCAGGACGGAGCCCATGGCGCGGATGAAGCAGAGATCATCGTCGGGAAACACCGCAACGGACCCACGGGAACCATCAAGCTCACCTTCCTGAAAGAGTGGGCCCGATTCGAGGACTATTACGAGGATCCGAATTGACCCACACTCCTCCGAAAATAAACCGCAAAGACGCAGAGAACGCAAAGGCTCTTTGCGGCCTGGGCCGCTTCGCGGTTAAAAAAACTCTCTCCCGTTTTCATCTCGCGTGGTCCCGACGAGTCGGGATGGGTGATTCCTTTGAGTAAGGCCAGACGGAAGGGGCGATCAAACACGTGAAGCTGCTGGTGGTTGGATCCGGAGGACGCGAGCACGCGCTTGTCTGGAAGCTGTCTCAGTCTGCCCGTGTCGCGAAGATATACTGCGCGCCGGGAAACGGGGGCATCGGCGGGATCGCCGAGTGCATCCCGATTGCGTCGGACGACGTGGCCACCCTTCGAGATTTTGCCCAACGCATCGCAATCGATCTCACCGTCGTTGGTCCCGAGGCGCCCCTCGTCGCCGGAATCGTCGATGAGTTTGAGCAGGTCGGACTGCGGGTATTTGGTCCCAGCGGACACGCTGCAGAACTTGAGGGGAGCAAAATTTTCTGTAAGCAGCTTCTGCAAAAGTACGACATTCCCACCGCGCCCTTCGAGGTCTTCGGCGAGACCGAAGCGGCCAAGTCCTATCTCCGAAGGCAGACAGTCCCCATTGTGGTCAAGGCCGACGGTCTCGCGGCTGGGAAGGGGGTCTTCGTTGCCGGGACCATCGAGGAGGCTCTCGAGGCCGTGGACCGCATCATGGTGCAGAAAGAATTTGGAGAGGCCGGACACCAGATCATCATTGAGGAGTGTCTGACCGGCCAGGAAGCCTCACTGATGGCTTTTGTGGATGGGCGCGAGATTGCGCCGATGGTTCCCTCTCAGGACCACAAACGAGCGCTCGACAACGATGCGGGGCCGAATACCGGTGGCATGGGGGCCTATTCTCCGGTTCCCGTCGTTACCAGCGAGGTATTCGACATGGCGGTGGAGCAAATCTTGCGACGCACTGTTTCGGCGATGGAGACCGAGGGTCGAACCTATAAAGGCGTTTTGTATGCGGGATTGATGCTGACGCCGACCGGCCCTCAGGTTCTGGAGTACAACTGCAGGTTCGGAGACCCGGAGACCCAAGTCGTCCTGCCGCGGCTGGAGTCCGATATTGTGGACGTTCTGGAAGCCTGCGTAGACGGTGACCTCGCGTCGATCACTCCCGATTGGTCGGACAAGACTGCGCTTTGTGTGGTCATGGCCTCCGGAGGTTACCCCGCGGCCTATGAGAAGGGCAAAGTGATTCGTGGTCTGGAGGCCGCGGAACAACTCGAGGATGTTGCCGTTTTTCATGCCGGCACGGCGAGGCGCGACGGCCACTTCGTCACCGCAGGCGGACGAGTTCTGGGAGTAACGGCCTTGGGAGACGGATATGGTGACGCCATTGACCGCGCCTACCAGGCCGTCAGTCTCATTCATTTCGAGGGCGCACACTATAGGAACGATATTGGCAGGAAGTCCCTGCCATAAATCATTCTCTGGATGCAAGCGGACAAGGAGGAGATTTTGCCACAACCTGTCGTTGGAATTGTGATGGGGAGCGACTCTGATTTGGAGGTCATGAGTCAGGCGGCGAGTCAATTGGAGTCGTTCGGGATCCCTTTTGAGATTCGCGTGATTTCAGCGCACCGTGCACCCGAGGTTATTTTCGACTATGCAAGCGCCGCGGTGGCGCGAGGGCTCCGGGTAATCATCGCCGGCGCGGGTGCCGCCGCGCACCTTCCGGGTGTGATTGCGGGACTGACCATCTTGCCGGTGATTGGAGTGCCCATGCAGTTGGGCGCTCTCAGCGGCCTTGACGCCCTGTATTCCATCGCGCAGATGCCAAGCGGCGTTCCGGTGGCAACCATGGCGATCAATGGCGCAAAGAACGCGGCCGTTCTTGCCGCGCAAATTCTGGCGGTTTCCGATAGTGACTTGAAACATCGCATAGTCGACTTCAAAGAGAAGCTGTGTCTGGATGTGAAAGGAAGAGACGCGAAGTTGCAGCGCCTCGGCTGGAAGGACTACAAATGATTGATCGCTATTGTTACCCGGAGATGCGCGAGCTCTGGGAATTGGAATCCAAGTATCGGCATTGGCTGGAAGTGGAGTTGGCTGTCTGTGACGCACAGGCGCAGCTTGGGCTGATCCCCGGCGACGCGGCGAAGACCATTCGGCAGAAAGCCTCCTTCACCGTCGCACGCATCGCGGAAATTGAGAAGGAAACTGACCATGACCTGATTTCCTTTATCAAAGCGTGCACTGAGCATATGGGGGAGGAACAGCGATTTTTCCATCTGGGGATGACTTCCTATGACATTGAGGATACCGCTCTGGGACTCCAGTTAATGAAAGCCTGCAACATCATTCTGCAGGACATTGACGACCTGACGGCCGCTCTGGCGGAACGCGCACTGGAACACAAGCACACCGTCATGATCGGGCGCACTCACGGTATTCACGCCGAGCCGGTGACCTTCGGGCTGAAACTCGCGGTGTGGATCTCCGAGATGCAGAGGAACACGGAACGCCTGCAACGAGCGAAGGAGAGCGTCGCGTCCGGCAAGGTTTCTGGAGCCGTCGGGACCTATGCCAACATCGACCCGCGGATCGAGGCGCTGGTCTGCGATCGACTCGGACTCCGGGCGTCGAAGGCGTCCACTCAAATACTCCAGAGAGACCGACACGCCGAATATCTGGCAGCCCTGGCGATCATCGCCGCGTCCCTTGAGAAATTCGCGATGGAGATCCGCAACCTTCAGCGCACCGACATCCTGGAGGTGGAGGAACCGTTTAGAAAGGGGCAGCGTGGCTCATCGGCCATGCCGCACAAACGCAACCCCGTCACCTGTGAGCGGATATGCGGGCAAGCGCGGGTTGTTCGGGCGAATGCCCTCATCGGTCTGGAGAACGTCGCTCTCTGGCATGAGCGGGACATCACCAACTCTTCAGCAGAAAGGGTCGCCCTGCCCGACAGCAGCAGCCTCGTCGATTATATGCTGCGTCGGTTCACAGGGGTCATGAAGGAACTCAACGTATACCCCGACCGAATGCTGGAGAACCTGAACAGAACGCACGGGGTGATCTACTCGCAGCAGGTTCTCTTAGCGCTCATCGACAAGGGCTGGACGCGCGAAGATGCGTATAAGCTTGTGCAGGAGAAGGCGATGCAGGCCTGGTCGGAACGGAGGAGCTTCCGCGCCCTCCTTGAATCAGAGCCCCGCGTCACCGAAGCGTTGACCGGGGAAGACCTCGACGGATGCTTCGATCCGTCCTATCATATCCGTCACGTCGACCACGTCTTTCGACGCGTCGGGATTGGTTGAGCAGTTGAGCAAGGAGAGGCAGCTTCTATGGCGAAGGTTGAAGTAACTATCCAGCTTAAACCGTCCCTGATGGACGCTCAGGGAGTCACGATTAACAAGGCGCTACACAACCTGGGTTACAACGAGGTGAAGGGCGTCCGCATCGGAAAATTTGTTGAGTTGGAGATCGATGGCGACAAGCCGGCAGATATCGAGGTGCGCGTCAGAGAGATGTGCGAAAAGCTTCTGGCGAACCCCATTATCGAGGATTATCAGGTAAACGTTGCTGCCGGGAATCCGGCGTTGGAGGTGCGAGAGCCCCGGACTGCGCATGCAACCAAACCACGCGTCGAGGACTGGCGTGGGTTCCACATGAGTGTCTCGGAGTACGAGGCGCTCGACTGGAAAGAGAGGGGGAACTTGCACGCAGAATTCCAGCAACTCCACGGTGACTGGATTGAGCAGCAGATGCAGGAGCGGGGAGCGAAGTGGATTCTGGTTGTGGAAGGCGCGGTCATTGCCTTTGGTTTGTCGTGGCAGGACTGCCCGAACAGCCTTGAGTTGGGAGAGCAATGCTTGCAGTCGCAAAAGATGCATTGGCTGTTTGAGAAGCTCTTGTGCATTGAAGAAACGGCGTGGAGTCCCCTCTCGGAAGGAGATTGCTATCCGACCATTTCCCTGGAAATCGTGGGCAACAATCCCTCGGTCTCTGTGCAACTGACAGCCGATTTTGACTCGGGAAGCAATGCGACCCTTGTCGGCGAAAGCACACTGCGCCTCGCCGGTCTGCTGCCTTCCCGACTCATGCTCATTCAGACGGCTTCGCATCTGGGACGGACTTTTCAATATGCGTCCCTTCCCTTGTCGGTGCTGGTCACAGACGAATCAGGCAACAGGCAAGTGGGTGAAGTCGACGGAGCAATTGTCTACGGGTGGGAAGGAAGTCCGTTTACCAGCATCAACCCACGACGCGAGGCCTTGGTGGGGCGCAATTTTCTGCTTTCCCTCCCGGCCTGCATCGAGCTGGATGGTATCACGCGTCACACTCGCATCACAAAGGTTTCATCAGGATGACCTTCGCCGTTCTCGTATTCCCCGGCTCCAACTGCGACATGGACTGTCACCACGTTCTCAGCAACGTTCTGAGACAACCCGTGGACTACGTGTTCCATCACGAGACGGACCTGTCGAAGTTCGACTGCGTAGTGATTCCTGGAGGGTTCTCCTACGGGGATTATCTGCGTTGCGGAGCCGTGGCGCGGTTTTCACCCGTCATGCAGGCAGTGCAGGACCACGTCGCGGCGGGGAAGCTGGTCATCGGTATCTGCAACGGTTTCCAGGTGTTGCTCGAGGCGGGACTGCTTCCGGGGGCGATGGTGCGGAATGATTGCCAGCGATTTGTGTGCAAGTATGTGAACCTGCGAACCGAAAGCACCGATACGCCCTTTACCCGCAGAATCAACAAAGATGCCGTACTGCGGATTCCGGTCGCCCATGGCGAGGGATGCTACTACGCCGACGAGCAAACACTCCGTGAACTCAAAGAAAAAGACCAGGTGGTCTTCCGGTACGTCAGCCCGGAGGGCGTGGTCACTCCCGAAGCCAATCCCAACGGGTCCGTCGAGAACATCGCCGGTATCTGCAACGCGGAACGCAACGTGCTCGGCATGATGCCCCACCCGGAGAGGTGTTCGGAGGACTTGTTGACCAGCGTGGATGGGAGGAGTATCTTTGAATCACTCCTTGCTGGATCAGTTTGATTGGGATGAGGACCGCGAAGACCACATCGCGCGGCACCACGTAACTATCAAAGAGGTGCTGGAGGTTTTGGCTAACTGCCCCATTCTTGGCCCCACAGGGGAAATGATGACGAAGCAACGAATACCCATCCCTAAGTTTGCCTCAATTCAAGAGGAAGCTGAATGGTGGGACAAGACGGACTTGTCCCAATGGATCACGGACGAAGATCTGACCGTGGTTCCTGCAGGAACGTATCGCCTTGCGGAAGACCGCTGTCCCAAATGCTACGGCAGGCGCAAGGTCCACGGGTTCAACCTTCACCTTGCAGACCGTCGCATTACTTTGCACCGAGTGAAAGGCTACTACTGTCTACAATGTAAGACCACATCACCTGCGCGCAGCGTAGAGAAGGTGATTCCACGAATCGAGAAAACCGCCGAAAAGGCCACCGCGTGACCGCGGAACCATGGCGTCTACCCACTCGGGCTCTGTTATACTCGTTACGGATGAAAATTCACCATTTTCCCCTCACCCTCGAACCCTTTGGGTTCGCGCCCTCTCCCCATCGGGGGAGAGGGTCGGGGCGAGGGGGTGTTTTCACCCGTAACGAGTATAGACAGCACAGGAGAGGTTCTTTTATGCATTGGATCGTTGGCGTTGGTGGCTTGGCATTCCTTCTGGGACCGCCATGGGAAGCGCACCGGTATTTCACCAGCAATAGACCGTTGGAAATTGACCAATTCACCAATCACCAGTAACCACTCACCATGATGCTCGACAAAGCCCTTGCCCTGGGCATGAAAGAAAAAGAATACGAGAAGGTCGTCTCCATTCTCGGCCGCGCGCCCACGGAGACGGAGCTCGCCATGTACTCCGTGGAGTGGTCGGAACACTGCGGTTACCCCCGCTCTCGTCCGTTGCTGAAGTTGTTTCCCAAGGAGGGGAAGTACTCCGCACAAGTGGGCGAGGACGCCGGAGGCATCGAGATCGAGCCGGGTCTGATGATTGTGTTCAAGATGGAGAGTCACAACCATCCCTCTCAGGTGGAGCCAAAACATGGCGCGGCGACCGGTGTGGGCGGGATCGTTCGAGACATTTTCACCTGCGGCGCGCGCCCCATTGCCTGCCTCGATTCCCTGCGCTTTGGTGACCTGAAGACCCCTCTGGCTCGGTACCTTTTTCACGGCGTCGTCGAGGGCATTTCCTTCTATGGGAACTGTATCGGCGTCCCGACGGTGGCCGGAGAAGTGGGTTTCAATCCCTGCTACCGTGGCAATTGTCTGGTGGGTGTCATGTCCGTCGGTGTGGTGCGGACGGCTGACATCGTCTCGGGGATCGGGAAGGGCGTCGGCAATCCGGTGATCTACTTCGGCAACTCCACCGGACGGGACGGCATCGGTGGGTGCAGCATTCTGGCGAGTCACGAGTTCGGTGAGGGGGAAGAGAAACGCCCCACGGTGCAGATCGGCGACCCGTTCACAGAAAAGTGTCTCATCGAGGCCTGTTTGGAGGCGCTGAAGACCGGCGCCATCGTGTCCCTGAAAGACATGGGCGCGGCCGGGTTAACCTGCACGACCTGCGAGCAGGCTGCCGCCGGCGGTGTGGGCATGGAGATCGATATCGGCAAAGTGCCTCTGCGTGAAGCGGATATGGAATCTTTTGAGATCATGATGTCCGAATCACAGGAACGGATGCTGGGCGTCATAGAGAAAGGGCGAGAAGCGGAGATTATCTCAATCCTGGAGAAGTGGGACTTGAACGGAGTCGTCATCGGCCGCGTGACGGACGATGGCCAAATGCGCGTCCTGCGAGATGGCGTGATCGTCGCCGAGATGCCCGCGGCGTCCCTTGCCGATCCTCCCACCTACTACCTGCCCAGCGAAGAGCCTTCCTATCTGAGGGATGTGCAGGCTTTCGATTTCTCCACCATTTGTGAGCCGGACGATTTCGACGAGGCGCTCAGGACGCTGCTGACGTCGCCTGACATCGCGCACAAAGGCTGGGTTTTTGAGCAGTACGATCACATGGTGCAAACCAACACGGTGGTGCTTCCCGGAGCAGGAGACGCCGCGGTCTTGCGCATCAAAGAATCAAGCGGCAAGGGCATTGCCGTGACCACTGACTGTAACTCCCGCTACTGCTTTCTCGACCCGTACGTGGGCGCGCAAATTGCCGTCGCGGAGGCCGCCCGCAATGTGGTGTGTGTCGGGGCGGAACCCGCGGGAATTACAGACTGTCTGTGCTTCGGCAATCCGGAAAAGCCGGATCGCTTCTACCCGTTCAAGCGGGCCGTTGAGGGCATTGCCGATGCCTGCGCCTTCTTTGAACTGCCGGTCGTCAGCGGAAACGTAAGTTTCTACAACGAAACGGTCGAATCGGGCATTCACCCCACTCCCATCATCGGCCTGGTGGGCGTTCTGGAAGACGTCGAGAGGCGCCTCACGATGGCTTTCCGCAACGAAGGGGATTTGGTTATCCTGCTCGGAGACTCGCTTGAGGAGCTCGGGGGATCTGAGCATCTCTATCTATCTCGGGAACTGGAGGCAGGGAAACCCCCCGCCCTTGACCTCAACAAGGAGCTGTCCGTTCAGCGGTGTTGTTTGAGGGCAGCTCAAGCCGGGTTGTTGTCGTCTGCGCACGATTGCTCCGAAGGCGGACTGGCCGTGGCCATCGCAGAAAGCTGTATGACAGGAGGGCACGGCGTCGCGCTGCGCCTCGAGAGTCACATGCGAAGAGACGCGCTGCTCTTCGGGGAAACTCAATCTCGCATCGTCGTTTCCATGCTGCCGTGCCGGCTGCCCGCTCTGCAGTCGATTGCGGCGGAGTGCTCAACCCCGCTCACCCTACTGGGCAGCGTCGAAGGTGACCGCCTGACAATGATGGTAAACGATCTGGAAATCGTGAACCAGTTGGTTGCGGAGCTGGATAATCTGTGGCGAGGAGCCATCGCGTGTTTAATGAAATAGCCGAAAGTCCTCATTGCGAATGCGGTGTGTTTGGCGTCTACGCCCCGGGCGAGGACGTTTCCCGCCTCGCCTATTTTGGCATCTTCGCCCTGCAACACCGCGGTCAGGAAAGCGCGGGAATTGCCGTCTCCGACCGGACGAGGTTCCAGTTGCACCGCGACATGGGTCTGGTGTCGCAGGTCTTCGACGAGGACACTCTTTCCGCCATGAGCGGCGATCTCGCCATTGCTCACAACCGCTATTCCACCACCGGGTCCAGCACGCTCTGCAACGCCCAACCCGTGGTCGAGGAAGGTCCCTCGGGGCCGGTGGCTCTCGGTCACAATGGCAATCTGATCAACGCCACGATTCTCCGCCGGAAGCTTGAGGAAGCGGAAACCCAGTTCAACAGCACCATCGACAGCGAGGTGATGGTGAAGCTCCTTGCCCAGAATCTGAGCGGCGAGGGGGTTGACAACCTCCAATCCGCCGCGGCGGCGATGATGTACGAATGCAACGGCGCCTATTCTCTCGTGGGAATGACCCGGGACAAGCTGTTTGGCATTCGTGATCCGTTTGGCTTTCGGCCCCTCTGCATCGGTCGGTTGAACTCCAAAGGTTACGTACTCGCGTCGGAAACGTGCGCCCTCAACGTGGTCGGCGCGCAGTTTGTTCGTGAGGTGCTACCGGGTGAAGTCGTCGTCATTGACGAGTTCGGGTTGCATGAATCCGCGCCGCAGGAGGCAGACAGCCACGGCTTCTGCATCTTCGAGTTCGTCTACCTGGCCCGGCCGGACAGCAACATCTTCGGCCGATCAGTGCACCAGACGCGTCGCCGCATGGGGAACCTCCTGGCTCAGGAACACCCCGTCGAAGCTGACATGGTGATCCCGGTTCCCGACACCGGAACGTCGGCGGCCATTGGCTACGCAGAAGCGTCCCGAATTCCTTACGGCGAAGGGCTGATCAAAAACCGCTACATCCACCGGACGTTCATCCAGCCCGACCAGCGAATGCGCGACCTCGGGGTGAAGATGAAACTAAGCCCACTCCGAGAATCCCTTGCCGGCAAACGGATTGTCGTTGTGGAGGACTCCATCGTTCGCGGCACCACGACCCGTAACATTATCGGGCTCCTGCGCGACGCGGGTGCGAGAGAGGTACACTTTCGTATCAGTTCCCCGCCCTACGCCTGGCCCTGTTTCTACGGGATCGACACGGGAACACGGGACGAGCTCATTGCAGGCGCGCGATCGGTGGAAGAGATCGGCGAATTCATCGATGCCGACAGCTTGGGGTATCTGAGCCTGGAAAACCTGACGAAGGCCGTCGATCTTCCCAAGAAGCACTTGTGTCGCGCTTGTTTTGATGGGAAGTACCCCATTCCCATCCCCAAACACATCCAGATGGACAAGTACGCGCTGGAGAAGTGAAGCCAAGGGTGCGCCTGAACGCCTTCGAGACGCCAAACTCTCCGCGCCACCGCTACAGCTCCCCGACTGCTCCTACCGCACAATCGCTTCGTTGCAGGTGACTACGTCCACGGGGGGATGCTATAATGGGCGCGTCCACAAGACAGGGTCGATGTGCAATGACAACAACGACGCAAACTCAATCCGTTTCCTACGCAGACGCTGGCGTTAGTCGCGACGCGGCGGCAGACGCGGTCGAGCGGATCACAAGGTCGGTGGGGTCCACGTTCGGGCCAGAGGTGTTGACCGGTATCGGGTCGTTCGGCGCCCTGTTCCAGCCGGATCTTTCGGGATACTCCGAGCCGGTCCTCGTTTCCGGCACGGACGGAGTGGGGACCAAATTGAAAATCGCGTTTGATCTGGACCGACACGATACTATCGGCGTCGATCTGGTGGCGATGTGCGTGAACGACGTCCTGGCCCAGGGGGCAAGACCGCTGTTCTTCCTGGACTATTTCGCAACCAGCAAGATGGTTCCAGAACGATTTGAGCAGGTTGTCGCAGGCATCTCTGTGGGCTGCCGAGAAGCAGGTTGCGCGCTGGTGGGCGGGGAAAATGCTGAACTGCCGGGGTTCTATCAGCCGGGAGAATACGATTTGGCTGGGTTCTGTGTCGGTATCGTCGACAAAGGGCGAATCATCGAGGGTTCTACCATCGAACCAGGCGACGTGGTCGTTGGGCTGCCCTCGAGCGGACTGCACAGCAACGGCTACTCCCTGGCCCGGAAGGTTCTGCTTCAGGTCGCAAGGATGTCGCTGGGCGAGTCCGTTGGTGAACTGGGATGCACATTGGGTGAGGAGCTATTGAGACCAACGCGCATCTACGTAGAACCCGTGCTCGAACTCCTACGGGGGCATGGGGGAGTTCAAGCCCCATCACCCAATTACCCCATCACCCCATTACCCCTCAAGGGCATTGCCCACATCACTGGCGGCGGGCTGATCGAAAACATTCCTCGCGTCCTTCCGCAGGGCACGCAAGTTGAAATTCGCCGCGGCGCCTGGAGAGAGCCTGCTGTCTTTGGTTTGATCCAGCGGCTCGGGAACGTCGCGACCGAAGAGATGTTCCGCACATTCAACATGGGGATCGGGATGGCGCTCCTTGTGGGCACGGAAAACGTGGAGAGCGTCCGGAGTCAGTTGAGCTTACAGAACGTTGAGGCCTCTGTCATCGGTGAGGTGACCGCAACGGCAAATGCTCCCCATTGCCATGTGGGATGACAAGCCCCCGATACCCTTGGCGAGAAGGACTTGAGTAGATGAGAATTGCCGTACTCGTCTCCGGACATGGCCGGGGCACTAATTTCCAGGCAATCATCGACGCGCACGAGCGGGGGGAGTTTGCCGCGGAGATCGCCGTGCTGGTCAGCGCCAGCGCCGATGCAGGCGCGGTGGATCGCGCGGTGGAACATGGCATCGAGACCCTTGTGGTCGATCCGAAGCGGTTCGCCTTGGAGCAGGACTACTTCGCCGCGCTGGCGCGGGAGTTGCTGGCGCGAGAGATCGGTCTTGTCTGTCTTGCGGGATACATGCGCCAAGTGGCGCCGGACTTCATCCGGGAGTTCCCAAACCGCATTATGAATATCCATCCTGCTCTGCTCCCCGCGTTTGGCGGAAAGGGCATGTACGGAATTCACGTTCATGAAGCCGTCATCGAGTCGGGGGCGAAGTTCACCGGTGTCACGGTCCACTTTGCAGACGCAGAATATGACCACGGACCCATCATATTGCAGCGGGTCGTGCCGGTTGATGAGGACGATACACCGGAGAGCCTTGCGGCGCGGGTTCTCAAGGAAGAGCATCGACTTTACGCTGAGGCTATCAGGTTGTTCGCGGAGAATAGACTAAAGGTGACAGGCAAGAGAGTCCGCATCGTCTGAAGCGGTGCAGGGACGCCAACTTCCTCGATCCAACAATCAACACGGGAGATGGACACATGCAAACCCAAATCAAGAGAGCGCTTATCAGCGTGTCAAACAAATCGGGCGTGGTAGAGTTCGCCGGGGAGCTATCAAAGCTTGGCATTGAGATTCTGTCCACGGGAGGCACTGCGAAGGCGCTGCGCGAGGGCGGCGTCGATGTCATCGATGTCTCGCAAGTCACCGGCTTTCCGGAGATGATGGACGGACGGGTGAAAACACTGCATCCCGCCGTGCACGGCGGACTCCTCGCACTGCGCGAAAACCCGGACCACGTGTCGCAGATCGAGGCGCAGGGGATTCAGCCCATCGACTTGGTGGCCGTTAACCTCTACCCGTTTGCCGAGACGATCGCCAAGCCCGGTGTCACGGAGAAAGACGCCATTGAAAACATCGATATTGGTGGCCCGAGCATGGTTCGATCGGCGTCGAAGAACTTCTCCAGCGTGACGATTGTCGTGCATCCTGAAGACTACTCACGCGTGATTGCAGAAATCAAGGAACGTGGAAACACCAGCGCAGAAACGCGACGATTGCTGGCAGTGAAAGCCTTCGCCCATACCTCGGAATATGATGCCATGATTCACAACTACCTGTGGGGGAGAGCGAAGGCAGCAGACCTGGTCGAGGGCAGCTTCCCGGATGCTCTGCGAGTCACCGCCACCAAATTGAGCGACCTGCGCTACGGTGAGAACCCTCACCAACGCGCCGCGGCATACCGGTTGCTCAACGCTCCGAAAGGAAGCATTGCCCGCGCGAAACAGTTGAGCGGCAAGGCCATTTCCTACAACAACTACCAGGATGCCGACGCTGCCTGGCAGCTTGTGAAAGAGTATAACGAGCCGGCAGCAGCGATTGTCAAGCACGCAAACCCCTGCGGGTGCGCGGAGGCGGCCACTCTGGCGGAAGCCTTCCGGCTGGCGTGGGAGGCGGACCCCATTTCCCGGTTCGGCGGAATCATCGCCTGCAACCGCCCTCTGGACGGCCCGACCGCTGACATGATGCTGTCCAAGGGGAACAAGTTCGACGTCATCATTGTTCCCGGCTACGAGGAGGGAATCCCGGCCAGGATCAAGGAACGCACGAATTGGGGAGAAACGATCTGTGTTCTGGAAGCGGAAACGCCGGAACCCCTCGGGGATATGCCGCCCGCCGTCTTGACTCAGATAGATGGAGGACTGCTGATGCAGGACGCGGATACGTACCAGATTCAATCCGCGGACCTGAAGGTGATATCCGAACGGGAACCGACGGAGACAGAGCTTGCTGACCTGTTGTTTGCCTGGAAAGTCGTCCGGCATGTGAAGTCAAACGCCATCGTCCTGGCAAAGAACAAGTCCCTCACCGGCATGGGCGCGGGACAGCCGAACCGGGTCACCTCTGTACAACTCTCTCTGCAGCAGGCAGGGGAAAAGGCGAACGGATCGGTGCTCGCTTCCGACGCGTTCTTTCCGTTCCCGGACGGACCCGAAACCGCCGCCAAAGCTGGCGTCACTGCCATCATGCAGCCCGGCGGGTCAGCAAAGGATGCAGACGCCATCGCAGTGGCGAACCAATATGGCATGGCGATGGTGTTTACGGGAATTCGGCATTTTCTGCACTGAGGTCGTATGGGAGGTGCATTCACTATGGGTGGGGAAACCTATCAAGCAGCACGAGGGGCAAGGAAGGGAGTGTTGGTCGTGCCACCGCTCCGCAATGGCGCGCCAACCTCGGAAATAGCGGTTATGCATCTCGAGGAACGGAGGGTGTGGTGGGAACGGGTCAAGGACTCCGGCTCGTTAAATTCCTCGGAAGGAAGAGCCATGAGAAGCGCCGTACGGAAAGAGAGCGACCAACTTTACGAAAGATTCGCGAAGCCCTATGAAGAGGAACACTACGGGAAGTTCGTCGCCATCCATCCGTGCGGCGAAATGATCATCGCCGAAAAAAGCTATGAGGTGTTGGAGGAGATTAGCGGCCGGTGGGGAGATGATTGGTGCGCTTTCCGACGCATGGGAAATTCGCCGGCGCTGGAATGGAAGAGCGCCAAATGCTAATCAGCGATCGTTACCCTTATCTGGACTTTCAGTGTCACGTCTATGGCGAGTGTTTCCGTGGCACGGCCTACGTGGATACCGGATTCAACGGGGGGATCGTCGTTCCTGAATCGTGCTGGTCGCGGCTCTGGCCTGTGTATGCGGAAGAATCCATGGTATTGGGGGACGGAAGCGCCACCGTCACTCCATCTTGGAGAGGGTTGGTACGCATCGGCGATCAGAGCTTTCAAGTCAGAGTGGTGTGTATTGGGGATGAGTTCATCATCGGTCGTGAGGTAATAGACCGGGCGAGACTATGCCTTCATAACGGCGAACATCTCGTGCTGGATTTCGACGGTCCCGATCCCCGACTCCGTCCCTGCATCTTCCGCCTGACTCCCTACCTCCCCGGCAAGCCTATCGAGGAAGTGAAGCGGGAGCTGGGCTTGGACGATGTCATCAAGATGGCGTCCAATGAGAATGTGCTGGGTCCTTCACCGAAGGCCATCGAGGCCATCCGCAACCTTGCTCCCGAAGTATTCTACTACCCCGAGGGAAGCGCTCCAGAACTGCGGAAAGCTCTGGCGGAAAAATGGAGCGTGACCCCCGAGCAGGTCATCCTGGGGAACGGTTCGGATGAGTTGCTGGTGTACATCGGACTCGCGGTACTGAATCCCGGAGACCAAATCATCCAAGCGGACCCAACGTTTAGCGAGTACCGCTACGTCGCCACGCTGTGCGGCGCGGAAGTCGTATCGATTCCCATGAAGGATCTGACTCACGATCTTGCGGCCATGAAGGAAGCGGTGACGGGCCGCACCAAGCTGCTGTTTATCGCCAACCCCAACAACCCGACGGGCACCATCGTTACCCGGCAAGAAGTGGAGACTCTGTGGGACGGGCTGCCGCAGCACGTTACGGTCGTCTTCGATGAAGCCTACTCCGAATACGCGGAAAGTGAAGACTACCCTGACGGCCTGCAGTACGTCCGGGAAGACAGGAACGTCATCGTTCTCCGAACCTTCTCCAAAGCGTATGCGCTCGCCGGGTTGCGGGTGGGGTACGCGATTGCCTCCGAGGAAATCGTCGGATACCTCAACAAACTGCGGCAGCCGTTCAATGTCAATTCAGTTGCCCAGGCCGCCGCGGTTGCCAGCTTGAGGGACACCGACCAGGTTCCCCGCACTCAGAAGCTTAATTCGGAGGGGAAGCGATATCTCTGCGAAGAGTTCGACCGGCTTGGCCTGAAGTACGCGCCATCGGACGCCAACTTCATCTTTGTTGACACGGGCAAGGACTCCAAAGAAGTGTTCCAGGCGCTAATGCAGAAGGGCGTCATCGTGCGGACAGGAGACATTTTTGGCTATCCCACACACATTCGCGTGACCATCGCCACACCAGCAATGAACCAGCGATTCATCCGGGAGCTGAAGACCGCGCTCCACACGGACCCGGCGAATGCGCAGAGGTGAGGAAGAGGATATCGGCCCATGATTATTGTTCTGGCAACCGGCGCCACCGACGAACAGGTTGAGATAATCCGCCGCAAACTTGACGACAAAGGGTACAGCGCCCACATATCCCGTGGCATTGAGAAGACCGTAATTGGCGCCATCGGCATCACCAAGCCGGAGGACAAGGAGCTCCTTGCGGACCAGGTTCGCGCGCTCCCGTTCGTGGAGCGAGTCGTCCCCATCGTCAAGCCCTACAAGCTGGTCAGCAAGGAGTCTCAACCCGGGCCGACCACTTTCCACGTCGGCGAGGTTTGCGTAGGCTCAGAGCAGTTGACCGTCATGGCCGGTCCTTGCTCTGTCGAAAGCAGGGAGCAGATCATCGGGGTGGCGGAGATGGTTAAGCGGGCAGGCGCCAACATGCTGCGCGGGGGCGCGTTCAAGCCGCGAACATCACCCTACGATTTCCAGGGGCTGCAGGAGGAAGGACTGGGATACCTCAAAGAGGCGAGGGAAGCCACCGGACTACCTACGGTGACCGAAATTCTCGACCCCCGTGACGTGGAGCTGATGCACGGCTATGCCGACGTCCTGCAGATCGGCACTCGCAACATGCAGAACTACACACTTCTGAAAGAGGTCGGCACATGCCGCATTCCTGTCCTGTTGAAGCGCGGAATGTCGGCCACCATTGAGGAATGGCTGAAGGCGGCGGAATACATTCTCGCGAATGGGAATCATCACGTCATGCTTTGCGAGCGTGGCATCCGCACCTTTGAGACCTACACGCGCAACACCCTTGATCTCAGCGCCATTCCTGCGGTGAAGGGCCTCTCCCATCTGCCCATCATCATCGATCCCAGCCAGGGAACCGGCCGCCGTGAGATGGTCATGGCCATGAGCAAGGCCGCTATTGCTGCCGGCGCGGACGGGCTGATTATCGAGGTTCATCCCAAACCTGATGAGGCGATGTCCGACGCCCAGCAGCAGATTGAGCCTGGCACGTTGAGGCAGCTCATCGAAGAACTGCGCCCGATCGCTGCCGCCGTAGGGAGGGTGATATGACACGCGGAACACAGACGCCGCATACCGTGGCCATCCTGGGCGCAGGGCTGATCGGGGGATCCATCGGGCTGCGGCTGAAGAGTCACCAACTGTGCAAGCGAGTCATCGGATGTGCGCGTCAGGAGACCACCCTCCAGACCGCGCTGGGCGTCGGAGCGATTGACGAGGGGTTTCAGCGCCCCGAGGACGCGGTGCAGGACGCAGACATCGTGTTCATCGCCACACCCGTGGCCGATGTTCTGCCTACCTTTGAGCGGATTCTCCCCCACCTTCCCGATCGGGCCATCGTCACCGACGTCGGCAGCACGAAGGTCGAGATCGTCGCGTGCGCCACGCGCATTGTGGGTAACGATCCCGCAAGGGTCGAGTTCATTGGAGGTCATCCCCTGGCCGGCTCCGAGAAATCCGGGCCAGGGGCAGCGCGCGCAGACCTGTTTGAGGGAGCAACATGGGTGCTCACCTTCACCGACAGGAACACTGCGTTAGCCCTGCAAACTCTCGGTGACCTCGTGGAGAGTTTGGGCGCGCGCACTCTACGGATGACACCTGAGGAGCATGACGAAATCGTGGCTTTTACCAGCCACCTTCCGCACATCGCAGCGTGCGCGCTGGCCAATGCCGCCGGTCGAACTCCCGGGAAGCGGGAACGAATCGGGAAGCTCATCGCGACAGGTTTTCGGGACGCCACTCGGTTGGCCGACGGAAGTCCAGAACTGTGGCGTCAAATTTGCATGACCAATCGCGAACCGATCCTTCAGGCCCTTCAGGAAATGAGAGGACAACTGAATGACGCCATCGCCTTTCTGAAATCTGAAGACGCAGAGGCGTTGACGCAGTGGCTGCAGTCCGCGGCTGCAACGCGAGCCCGTCTGGTGGAGCAATAGACCGCTCACTGCATTCCCATGCAACTAACCGTACACCGTACCACGAGGGTCGTCGGGGACATTCATCTCCCGGGCGACAAGAGTATCTCCCATCGCGCCGCCATGCTCGCAAGTCTGGCGAAGGGCGAGACGCGAATTGAGGGGTACCTCGCTGCGCAGGATTGCCTGAACACGCTCAAGTGCCTGCAACAACTTGGGGTGGCCGTGTCCCGTGAGGACACAACCGTGGCCGTGATCGGCGCCGGTCTCCATTCCTACAGGAAATCCGACGGCGTCCTGAACGTGGGCAACTCGGGCACCACCATGCGCCTCCTGCTCGGACTTCTCGCCGCGCAGGAATTTGAGGTGACTCTCGATGGAGACGCATCGCTGCGCAAGCGGCCGATGGATCGCATCGCCACCCCGCTGCATCAGATGGGTGCAACGTTGACAGGACAGACGGAGCGATGTCTACCTCCAGTTATCCTGTACGGGAGTCGGCTGCGACCCATCTGTTACCGAATGCCGGTGGCCAGCGCGCAGGTGAAGTCCGCGGTTCTGCTGGCCGGACTGCACACGGAGGGACAAACGACCGTCATTGAACCCGCCGCGTCCCGAGACCACACCGAGCGAATGCTTCGCTACCTCGGCGCCACCGTGCTTCAGGAAGGCAATCGCATTAGCGTCATCGGCCCTGCCGATTTGCGCCCGAAGGACCTCCGAGTGCCGGGCGACATCTCATCAGCCGCTTTCTTCATCGTGGCCGCCGCGATGTGCCCTGGTTCGGAACTCGCCGTCCGTGGGGTATTGCTGAATCCTTCACGCGCCGCCTACCTGGGAGTGCTGCGAGCAATGGGCGCGGCGATCGCAGTGGAGAACCCGCGGGAAGAATGTGGCGAGCCGGTGGGGGACGTGATCGTTCGCGGAGGAGCGCTGCGAGGCACGACGATTCAAGGGGATATCATCCCGTTAGTGATTGATGAGATCCCGATCCTGTCCGTCGCTGCGGCGGTCGCAGAGGGGGAGACAACCATTGCCGACGCTTCCGAGTTGCGGGTAAAGGAATCAGATCGCATTGCCACCATTACGTCTGGTCTCAGGCAACTCGGCGCGCAGGTCCGCGAAACGGAAGACGGGATGGTCATCGCTGGATGCAGACAACTGAAGGGCGCAACCTGCGCGAGCCACGGCGATCACCGAGTGGCCATGTCGCTGGCAATCGCCGGACTGGTGGCGGAAGGAGAAACGGCCATCCAGGGCGTGGAGTGCATTGCCACCTCCTTCCCGGAATTCCAGGGGCTTCTGGAGTCCGTGACATAGTAAGTAGGTCGTCAAAAATACTGTCCCTGCTGAAACGAAGACGGACATACCCGATTGATTCGGTAATCCCCCCGAACTTGTTTCGGGGGACGGTTAGGACCACGCTAACCGGAGGAGTGGAAAGCCCCTCTTG